>NZ_CAMPPZ010000014.1:0-64094 GCF_946902925.1 Streptococcus sp. Marseille-Q6488
TCCTCCTTCAGCGTTCTACTTGCATGTATTAGGCACGCCGCCAGCGTTCGTCCTGAGCCAGGATCAAACTCTCATTAAAAGTTTGAGTTCTCACTCATTTCTGTCACTGACAGATTTATTGTTTTTTTCATTGTTCAGTACTACAACCTTAGTTGTAGTGCCCTGCACATTGGTTCGTCTTGTTCAGTTTTCAAAGGTCTTTGTCACTCGCTTCTCTCAAGTGACAACTATATTAGTATATCACAGACGCTTTCGCTTGTCAACACTTTTTTGAAACTTTTTTTGATCTTTTTTCATCAAGTGCCGCAACCACAACATACCATAGTCCGTACGGGATTCGAACCCGTGTTACCGCCGTGAAAAGGCGGTGTCTTAACCCCTTGACCAACGGACCTGAGCTGTTATTTTCAACTCTTACTATTATACAGACTTTTTCTAACTTGTCAACAACTTTTTTTATCTTTTTTCAAATTAAGTAAAAAGAGCCAGAATTATACTGACTCTTCTATTGATTATTAAACTTAGAAGCACGTTCTTCTCCCCACCAATATGGGATTAGTTCTGCGATTTTCACCGTCTTTCTTGTATCGTAGTCCATCATGAATTCTGCGTCCTTATTTTCAGCGTTCAACTCTAAGAGGAACTCTCTGCAAGCGCCACAAGGCATACCCGAACTTCCACCATAAGGTGGTTTGTCTCGAAAGGCTAAGACTTTTTTAACCTTAGTTTGTCCCGAGAATTGATACATATTAAAGAGTGCCGCACGCTCTGCGCAGAGATGGAAAACACCACAGGTTCCCTCCATACAGAAACCTGTAAATATTTGTCCATCTTCTGCTTCTACTGCGGCTACGACATGGTTAGCATAAACAAAATCAGATACTTCATGTGGATTATATAATTTCTGTGCTTCTTCGTACATCTTTTCCCAGATGTCCATTATTACATCCTTCTTATTTAGAGATTTCTTTTAACATATTTTCGATATGCTGGATTGATTTTTTACGGCCTAACAAAAAGATCGTATCTGGCAATTCTGGACCATGCATTTCACCTGAAACAGCAATACGAATAGGCATGAAAAGATTTTTCCCTTTAATACCTGTTTCTTTTTGGACAGCTTTGATTTGTGGGAAAATATTTTCTGTCACAAATTCTGCATCTGTCATCGCTTCAAGTTTTGCTTTAAAGGCTTCAAGAACTGTTGGGACTGTTTCACCCGCCATGACTTCACGCTCTGCTTCGGTCAATTCTGGGAAATCTGAGAAGAAGAGATCTGTCAATGGGATAATCTCATCTACTGATTTCATTTGTGGTTTATATAGCTCAACTAATTTTTCAGCCTTGTCAGTTAAACGGCCTGCTTCCTCTAAGAATGGTTTTGCCATTTCAAAGATAGTTTCTAGGTCTGCATTCTTGATATAGTCATTGCTCATCCAGTCGAGTTTTTTCTGGTCAAAGGCTGCTGGAGACTTGCTCAGGCGGTTTTCATCGAAAAGTTTAATGAGTTCTTCACGAGAGAAGATTTCATCTTCGCCACCTGGGTTCCAACCAAGAAGAGCAATAAAGTTAAAGACTGCTTCTGGTAAATAACCTTTTTTACGGTAGTCTTCGATAAACTGAAGGGTGTTGGTGTCACGTTTAGACAATTTTTTCCCAGTTTCAGAGTTGATAATCAAGGTCATATGACCGAACTCTGGAGCTTCCCAACCAAGTGCTTCATAGACCATAAGCTGTTTTGGTGTGTTGGCAATGTGGTCGTCTCCACGGATAACATGGGAGATTTGCATATCATGGTCATCGATGACAACGGCAAAGTTGTAAGTTGGGTAACCGTCTTTCTTTTGGATAACCCAGTCACCACCGATATTGCCACCTTCAAATTCGATATCACCTTTGACCATATCATGCCACTTGTAGATACCTGACTCATTGACAGCCAAACGAACCGTTGGGATGATTCCTGCTGCTTCACGTTCTGAGATGTAAGCCGCTTTTTCCTCTTCACTCATGCCAAGGTATTCATTGATATAGCGTGGTGTTTCACCAGCTGCTTCTTGGCGTTCGCGTTCAGCTGCCAACTCTTCTTCTGTAACGTAAGATTTGTAGGCTTTTCCTTCAGCTAACAGTTGGTCGATGTATTTTTGATACAAGTCCAAACGCTCAGACTGGCGGTAATTTTCATGTGTTTCTGGGCTTTCATCCCAATCCATACCTAACCAGCGAAGGTTTTCAAGTTGTGAACGTTCACCATCCTCGACATGACGTTTACGGTCAGTATCTTCGATACGAATGATAAAAGTTCCACCATGATGACGTGCGTAAAGGTAGTTGAACAATGCTGTACGGGCATTCCCGATGTGTAGTAGTCCTGTTGGACTTGGTGCGTAACGTACGCGGATATCTTTTGACATAGTTTCTCCTATAAAGTCTCTAGGCGTCTGCCTTTTTGCTCTCTATATTATATCACAAGTCTTGGCTGAGTCCAATTTCTATGGATAAAGAGAGTAAAAAGAGTGGACAAACCACTCTTTTCTTCTATTATAGACGTGCGTTAAGTTCTTTGCTCAATTCTTCAAATCCTGGTTTTCCAAGGAGGGCAAACATGTTACGTTTGTAAGCTTCAACACCTGGTTGGTCAAATGGGTTGATAGCATTCAAGTAACCTGAAAGGGCGATAGCCAATTCGAAGAAGTAGATAGTGTAACCAAGAGTGAAAGCATCTTGCTCTGGAAGAGTCACGTACATGTTTGGTACATCACCATCTGTGTGGGCAAGAAGAACACCATCAGTCGCTTTTTTGTTTACAAAGTCAACGTCTTTTCCTTGAAGGTAACCAAGTCCATCAAGATCTTCTTCCAAGCTAGGAATAATCACGTTTTTACGAGGTTTGTCAACACGGACAACTGTTTCAAACATGATACGAGTTCCTTCTTGGATAAATTGACCAAGTGAGTGCAAGTCAGTTGAGAAGTTGGCTGAAGTTGGGTAGATACCTTTTTGGTCTTTTCCTTCTGATTCACCAGCCAATTGTTTCCACCATTCTGAGAAGTATTGAAGTGATGGCTCATAGTTTACCAAGATTTCAGTTGCATAGCCTTTACGGTAAAGGATGTTACGAACAGCTGCATATTGGTAAGCTTCGTTTTCAGAGATTTTGTCTGAAGTGTAGTCTTTGCGAGCTGCGTTAGCACCTTCCATAAGGGCTTTGATGTCAGCTCCTGAAGCAGCGATTGGAAGCAAACCAACAGCTGTCAATACTGAGAAGCGTCCACCGATGTCATCTGGAACAACAAATGTTTCCCAACCGTTAGCATCTGCTTCAACCTTAACAGCACCTTTTTGGCGGTCAGTTGTTGCATAGATACGTTTGTTAGCTTCTTCTTGACCGTATTTCTTAACCAAAAGTTCTTTGAAGACACGGAAAGCAATCGCTGGTTCAGTTGTTGTACCTGATTTAGAAATCACGTTTACTGAGAAGTCTTTGTCAGCTACATACTCTACTAAGTCAGCAAGGTAAGTAGATGAGATTGAGTTTCCTGCGTAAAGGATTTGTGGAGCTTTGCGTTCTTCTTTTGTTTGCAAGTTAGCAAAGTGGTGGTTCAAGAAGTCGATTGCTGCTTTGGCACCAAGGTAAGATCCACCGATACCGATTACAACCAAAACATCGCTGTCTGATTTGATTTGCTCAGCAGCTTTCAAGATGCGGTCAAATTCTTCACGGTCGTAGTTTTCAGGAAGGTCCAACCATCCCAAAAAGTCGCTACCAGCACCAGTTCCTTTACGGATCAATTCATCTGCTGCTGTTACTTGTGATTGCATGTATTCCACTTCATGTGGTGCAACAAATTTGTCTAAAACTTTTGAATAATCAAATTTAATATGTGACATGTTATTCCTCCAATATTTCTTCTTTTCTATCATAACGCTTACCTTCGTTTTTTTCAAGTTTTTTTGTCGAATTTCTCCAATTTTTATCAGAATTCAAACGTTTGCGTAAAAATCCCACATTCCAAAAATTTTGAAAAAATAAAAGAAAGAACGACTAGATGTTCCAGTCGTTACAGTTCATTCAATAAATACTCAAATAATTCTAAATTGCCATCTTCTTCATTAACCAGAAACTCTGGATGCCACTGTAAACCGATAATGCGGTGCTCGTCGATAGACTCAATCGCTTCAATAGTTTGGTCTCTTGGATCAATAGCAGTTACACGGAAATTAGGTGCCAAATCTTTAATGCTTTGACGATGGACGGAGTTGACCTGACTTTCTTTCCCAAATAGCTTAGCCACCACGCTTCCTTCTACTGTCTCAATAGAGTGAGATGTTCCGAAAGGTAGCCCTTGCCAGTGACCTTCGATTTCTTGATTGAGGGTTCCACCAAAGGCAACATTGACAAGTTGAACACCGCGACAGATTGCCATAATTGGTTTATTCTGACGAAGCGCTTCTTTCAAGAGGGCCAATTCAAATTCATCACGCACTAGATTGTAATCATCGCTCTCGATGGTCTTTTTCTCTCCATAAAACTGAGGGTGGACATTTTGACCGCCTGTCAAAATGAGTTTGTCAATCATTTCCACATAATCGCGTACAACTGACTCATCACCAACAGGAATGACTAAAGGGAGACCACCGACTTGACGAATGCTCTCTGCGAATCTACAAGATACAGATGAATGAATGTTTTTGCCTTCTGCGTCTACGGGACATAGATTTGCAGCAACTCCTACAACCGTTCTAGCCATGATGTCTCTCCTTTCGAATATTAATACTCTTCGAAAATCTCTTCAAACCACGTCAGCGTCGCCTTACCGTAGGTATGGTTACTGACTTCGTCAGTTCTATCCACAACCTCAAAGCAGTGCTTTGAGCAACCTGCGACTAGTTTCCTAGTTTGCTCTTTGATTTTCATTGAGTATAACGATAGTCCTATCATATCACTCAAAAAGCCTTTCGTCTAATATGTTTTTTTTAAGGCTGTGATAAAAATTTTTTATGGGCAAGAAAAAGCTGCCCACATAGGACAACTTTTTCTTATTCAAAAACAAATTGATTGTGATAGAGTTCTGAGTAGAAGCCACCTAGTTTCAAAAGTTCATGGTGGTTACCGCGTTCAATGACTTCTCCATCTTTAAGGACAATAATCTGGTCTGCATTGAGGATGGTCTTCAAACGGTGGGCAATGACGAAACTGGTTCTGCCTGCTACAACCGCCTCCATGGCATGCTGAATCTTGCTTTCTGTCACCGTATCTACGTTTGAAGTGGCTTCATCGAGAATGAGAACTTCTGGATCTGTCATCAAGGTTCGAGCGATAGAAATCAATTGTTTCTGCCCTGTCGAGAAGATGCTCTGGTCATCATCGATAAGAGTATCGTACTTATCAGGCAAGCTTTCGATGTAGTCGTGGATATGGGTTGCCTTGGCTGCTGCCTCAACCATTTCTTGACTAGCATCTGGCACACCAAAACGGATATTGTCTCGAATCGTTCCGCTAAACAAGACCGAATCCTGCAAGACAATTCCCACCTTGCTTCTGAGACTATCCAAATCATAGTCACGGATGTCTTTGCCATCAAAATAAATACCACCAGCATCAACATCATAAAAGCGATTGATGAGGTTCATAATAGTCGTTTTCCCTGACCCTGTCGGCCCAACAACCGCTGTCATCTGACCTTTCGGAGCGGAAATGCTGACATCTTTCAAAATAGGTTTATCAGGCAAATATGAGAAATCAATGTGGCTGATTTCAACACCTTCTTGCAACTTAGTGAAGATTGGAGCCTTTTCAGGTCGGATTTCTTCCTCTGCGTCAAACATTTCCTGAATCCGTTCAGCACCTGTAAAGGCTAACTGAAGGCTTCCCCAACTAGCTGCAACTTGGATAATAGGCTGGTAGTACTGCTGTGAAAATTGGGCAAACATAACAATCAAACCTAGGGCTGTACTTGTTTCAATAGACTTATCATTCAAAAGTACAGCTGAACCAGCAAAGATGACGATGGCTGTATTAACCAGGCTCATCCCATTCATGACAGGGAAAAGAATTCCTGAGAACATTCTTCCTTTAAAGGTCGCCTTGCGCACGCGCTCATTTTGTTCAAGAAATCCTGCCATCATATCCTCTTGAATTCCTTGCACAATAACAGCTTTTTGACCTGAAATACTCTCGTCCATATAGGCGTTGAGCTTCCCTACCTCTTTCTGCTGGAGGTTGGTGTATTTGCGTGCCATTTTCACGATGAAAATCAGCATGAGGAAGGCTACTGGTGTGCTGGCAATAGTGATGAGGGCCAGGGTTACATTTCTCGAAAACATGACAAGAATCAGACCAATGTATAAAACAATATTACTCATGACCTGAACCAGACTTTCATTAAAGGCTTGGAGGATATTATCCAAATCACTAGTAAAACGAGATAGGATATCGCCATCTTGTCGGCGGTCAAAGAAAGAAACCGTCAACCGAGCAAGCTTACCGAAGAGGCCTTTGCGCATCTCGTTGGTCGACTCTGCAATCACGCGCGTCATGAGACACATGTATATGACACTGGAGATAAAGAGAACCAAAACCAGCAGACCAAGATTGACCATGATTCCTGATAGGCTTTGCCAAACAAGTTCTGGATTGCCATCTTGATAAGCTTGAACTAAATTAGCTAACTGCGTCACTGCTTGTCCAGAAAAGACCGGAAAGAGAGCTTGGGCAAGAGTCGCCAGAACAATCATCAGGATGACGACTACAAATGATAGCTTATAGACTTTAAAATAATGCCAAAAAAATTGAACTGTCTTCATTTCACTCCTCCTTTCCTTTCTGTGTTTCGTAGATTTCACGGTAAACGGCATTGTTGGCAACCAAGTCTGCATGCGTGCCTTGACCAATCAATCGTCCTTGATCCAGTACCAAGATCTTGTCTGCATGGACAACCGAGCTAATCTTTTGCGCGATGATAATGGTTGTTGTTCCCTTCAAGTCCTTATTCAAGGCTTCTTGAACTAGGCGCTCTGACTTAGCATCCAAGGCCGAGGTCGAATCGTCAAAAATCAGAATACGCGGATTGCTGACAATCCCACGCGCAATCGACATCCTTTGTTTTTGCCCACCTGAAAAGTTGGTTCCCCGTTCCTCAACTGGACTCTCAAAGGTTTTCTCCATACGATGAATGAATTCACTGGCTTGGGCAATATTGGCTGCGCGCTCCATTTCAAATAGAGTAGCATCTCCCTTACCCTGTCTCAAGTTATCAGCAATCGTTCCACTAAAGAGAATGGCACGTTGAAGAACGATAGACACTGTTTTACGCAGGGTTCCTTCACTCACTTCGCGAATATCCTTGCCTCCAATTTTGATGGCCCCTTCCTGTGGATCAAAGAGACGTGGAATCAATTGAGCCAAGGTTGACTTCCCTGCACCAGTTGCTCCAACCACACCAACCATTTGACCAGGTTCAATAGTAAAGCTCACATCTTTCAGCATCGGTTCCTTGTCCATTGGATAGGTAAAGGTCACATTTTCAAAGCTAAGACTACCGACCAACTCTTCATCTGGGACATCCTTGAAAGTCATAGCTGGCTCTGCATCCAGAATTTCTCGAATACGACGCATAGAAATCATGGCACGGCTGACAGAATTTCCCAAAAATCCAACCATAACAATGGTAAAGATAATCTGGCTTAGGTAATTGACAAAGGAAGCAATGGAGCCAACAACTGACGGATCCGACTGAACCATCCCTGCAACCAGCCAAATAGAGAGGAAGACCGCCCCGTAACCGACCAACATCATAAAGGGTTCCACTACTGAAAAGGCATAACCGATGTAAAGATTTTGACCGAGAAGCTCGTCTGAAACCTCCGTAAACTTAGCAAACTGCTCTTTTTCTTGGACAAAGGACTTGACCACACGAACACCGCGCAGATTTTCCTTAGCAATGGCATTGATGCGCTCAAGAAGGGTTTGAAACTTGGCAAAACGAGGTCCCATCATCCCCATCATGACAGCAGTCAAACCAAAAATCAAGACTACCATGAGAACAATCACCCACCACAGAGAAGGTAGGGTTTGAACCGCCAAGATAAAGGAACCGATAAACAAGAGGGGAAGTCTGAACAGAATTTGGAAGGTCATCATGACGACGTTCTGAATCTGGTTGATGTCATTTGTCATGCGAACGACTAGATTTCCCGCATTAAATTGTTCAATATTGGCATAAGAAAAGGTTTGGATTTTACGGAAGGCATCCTCTCGAAGGTCAGATGAAACTCCTTGGGCAATATAGGCTGCAAGGATAACATTGAGCCCCCCAGCAACCAGACCGATCAAGGCCACACCAATCAACCAAGCCCCGATACTATAAATAGCTTCATATTTTCCAGCAAGGAGGGCGTCTAACACTTCCTGCAGATAACGCGGTTGCAAAAGTGAACTAGCAACCATCAAGCCTGTCATCAGGAGCGAAGCTAAGGCCTGCCACTTGTAGGTTTTTATTTTCTGAATCAGCATACTTTCTCCTTAAAAAATAGACAAAAGGGAGCGACAATGTGTCAGCTCCTTCTCATTCTGTTTGTGTGATGTTATTCTAGCAAAAAAGTGGGAACTTGTCAAAGAAGTTTCCTTGATATAGCTAGAATGACTGGCAAGTCTTGACTTTATAATTTTTGTTTTAACTCAACCAATACATTCATAGCCTGCATAGGTGTCATGTTGTAAACATCTAGTTTAGACAATTCTGCTAAGATAGGATGTTCTTCAGTCGTATCAAAGAGTGAAATCTGTTCTGTGACAGCATTTGTTTGTCTCATAGGAGCAGGACTTTCTGTACCTTGACTCTCTAGTTGAGTCAAAATATTATCCGCTCTAGCTAAAAGATCTGCTGGCAAGCCAGCAATCTTAGCAACATGGATACCGTAGGATTTATCAGCTGGTCCTGGTTCAATCTTGTGAAGGAAGGTAACCTGCCCATCCTGCTCCAAGGTTGCCACGTGAACATTGACCAAGTGTTCCAAGCTAGACTCCAGACTAGTCAACTCATGGTAGTGGGTCGCAAAGAGGGTCTTGGCTCCGATATGCTCATGGATGTATTCGATGATGGACTGAGCAAGAGCCATACCGTCATAAGTTGCAGTTCCCCGTCCCAATTCATCAAAAAGAATCAAGGAATTTTTAGTCGCATGCGAAATGGCATTGTTGGCCTCCATCATCTCCACCATAAAGGTTGATTGACCTGAAACCAAGTCATCTGCTGCTCCAATACGAGTAAAGATAGCATCAAAAATCGGCAAATGGGCACTTTCTGCTGGCACATAAGAACCCAACTGAGCCATAACCGCCGTCATAGCCAGCTGGCGCATATAGGTTGACTTCCCGCTCATATTTGGCCCTGTAATCAGCTGAATACTGGTATCTTTTGCCATCTGAATCGTATTTGGAATATAGGTCTGAGCCCCCATAACCTTTTCAACGACAGCATGGCGTCCTTTCTGGATATCGATTTGTGAATCGTCACCAAACTCAGGTCGAATCAAATGCTGGGTTTCGGCCACAACTGCTAGACTTTGCAAGACATCAACTGTCGCAATTCCTTGGGCTAGAGCTTGTAAACGTTGGATGTACTTGCTGACCTCTTCACGAATACGCATAAAGATTTCATACTCTAGGTTAGCTGATTTCTCACGCGCTTCCAGTATATCTCCCTCGATACGGGCTAATTCTTCGGTTCCAAAACGTTCTGAGTTTTTCAGCGTCGCCTTGCGGAAAAAATGGGCTGGCACATTTCCCAGTTGAGAATTGGTCACATGGAAATAGTAGCCATCTTTCTTATTGTAGTCAATCTTGAGCGTGCTGATACCAGAGCTTCCTCTCTCCTTGGCCTCAATCTCAGCAATCCAACCAGTCCCTTCTCTGAGAACGCGACGGTACTTATCTAAAGTCTCATCAAATCCAGTCCGGATGATTCCTCCATCCGTAATCACATGAGGAGCCTCAGGAGCAATCGCTGAGCTAATCAAACTCTCCAACTCTGGAATGGCATCTAGTTGTTCGATGAGATAGGCTAGAGCAGGTTGTTCCATCCCTTCTAAAATCGCACGAATCCTTGGCACACTGGACAAGGTGGTCGCCAACTGCAAGAGATCCTTGGGATTGGTTTTGCCAAAAGAAACACGACTAGCCAAGCGCTCAATGTCATAAACACCCTTGAGACTGTCTGTCAAATCACTGCGCTCAAAGAAATGGTCGAGAAAGACCTGCACCACTTCTTGACGCTGAACAATTCGTTCCTTATCAATCAAGGGGCGATGAATCCAAGACCGCAAGAGACGCATTCCCATAGCAGTTTTGGTTTCATCCAAAAGCCAGAAAAGACTGCCTTGCTTCTTGCCCGAACGAGCATTCTCAACCAAATCCAGACTAGCCTTGGTCGCATAATCCATCTGCAAGAAATCCTTGATTTCATAGCGGATAACAGGTTTGAGGTGGTTCAATTCCCTCATCTGAGTCCGATGAACATACTGGAGCAATTTACTAGATGCCTCTTGCTCCACAGATGCCAATCGTGAATCCAGTAAATGAAGGTCTTCAAAGCCTTCTTTTTCATAGGAAAGTACCAGATTCATCTGACGACTAAGGATTTGTTCCTCTTCCTCAGACAAGTCATAACCCAACACTACTTCGCGCGCCTTGAGATTGCGGATTTCCCCACAAACTAGCGTGAAATCCAAAAGACCTGTCACATAAAAATCACCCGTCACTAGGTCCATATAAGCGAGGCCAAATTGATTGCCTTCGCGGTCTATGGCAACCAAGAAATTGTTCTGACTGTCCGGCTTACTGCTATCAACCACTGTCCCTGGCGTAATGACCTGAACAACCTCTCGTTTCACAACCCCAACTGCTTGTTTAGGATCTTCCATCTGCTCTGCAATGGCTACCTTATAGCCCTGCTCAATTAAGACATCAATGTACTGTTGGGCAGAATGATAGGGGACACCTGCCATAGGAATCGGATTGTCGGCATTCTTGTTGCGACTCGTTAAGGAAATTTCCAGAATCTGCGCAGCATTGACCGCATCCTCATAAAATAATTCATAAAAATCACCCATCCGAAAGAGCAAAAACGCATCTGGATATTGCTTTTTAATATCCACATACTGTTGCATGCCGGGTGATAGCTTCTCTGTCGCCATTTTTCGTCTCTCCTTGTCAAAAATAAGTCTTGAGAGCAACTCTCAAGACCTTACTTATCTTTCATCAAATCTAGCAAACGATCTTCCATGAGTTTGGCAACGTGCTGGTCTCGACAAATAACCAATAAGGTATTGGCACCAGCAACTGTTCCTAAAATCCATTCATCCTTGTTTGCATCTACAATATTTGCCAAAACAGAGGCTTCTCCCAATTTGGTATGAAGTACCAAGGTAAACTCTGCTCTTGCAACACCTTCTAAATGATGAGACAAAAATTCAACCAAATCAATCTTTTCTGTCTCATTTGCTAGTACATAATACACCATATCATTTTTCTTGACCTTGGTCAAGCCGATTTCGCGCAAATCACGAGACAGGGTTGTCTGCGTCACAAAAACATTGTGCGCCTCCAACCGATCTTGAATTTCTTTTTGTGTACTTAATTTCTCCTCAGTAATCATTTTTTTTATTAACTGATGACGATCTCTTTTTCTCATAAAATCCTCTTATATGCATATTTATAACTAATTTTATAACTATATTATACCAAAAAAATAGGAGATTTCAAAAATTTTTTCTTCTTTCTTTAAAATTGTGATAAAATAGTAGAAAAGTCCAAAAAGGAGCTCTTAATGAATACAAAAGAATTGATTGCTAGCGAATTGGCTAGCGTCATTGATAGCCTGGACCAAGAGGCTATTTTAAATTTACTGGAAACCCCTAAAAACTCAGAAATGGGAGACATTGCTTTCCCTGCTTTTTCTCTTGCAAAAGTCGAACGTAAAGCACCTCAAATGATTGCGGCTGAACTGGCTGAAAAAATTAACAGCCAAGCCTTTGAAAAAGTTGTTGCAACAGGACCTTACGTCAACTTTTTCCTTGATAAATCTGCCATTTCTGCTCAAGTATTGCAAGCTGTTATCACTGAAAAAGAGCACTATGCTGACCAAAATATTGGTAAACAAGAAAATGTTGTTATCGATATGTCTAGTCCCAATATCGCTAAACCATTTTCTATTGGTCACCTGCGCTCAACTGTTATCGGAGATAGCTTGTCACATATTTTCCAAAAAATCGGTTATCAAACGGTCAAGGTCAACCATTTGGGAGACTGGGGTAAACAGTTTGGGATGCTGATTGTTGCCTACAAAAAATGGGGCGACGAAGAAGCTGTAAAAGCTCATCCAATCGATGAACTTCTTAAACTCTATGTCCGCATCAATGCTGAAGCTGAAAATGACCCTAGCTTGGATGAAGAAGCACGCGAATGGTTCCGTAAACTTGAAAATGGAGATGAGGAAGCTCTCGCTCTTTGGCAATGGTTCCGTGACGAAAGTTTGGTAGAATTTAACCGCCTTTACAATGAATTGCAAGTCGAATTTGACAGCTATAACGGAGAAGCCTTCTACAACGATAAGATGGATGCAGTTGTAGACATTCTTTCTGAAAAAGGCCTTCTTGTTGAGTCAGAAGGTGCCCAAGTTGTGAATCTTGAGAAATATGGAATTGAACATCCAGCCCTCATCAAGAAATCTGATGGTGCAACTCTCTATATTACACGTGACTTGGCTGCAGCCCTTTACCGTAAAAATGAATACCAATTTGCTAAATCTATCTACGTCGTTGGCCAAGAACAATCTGCCCACTTTAAACAGCTCAAAGCTGTCTTGCAAGAAATGGGCTACGACTGGAGTAACGACATTACTCACGTTCCTTTTGGTTTAGTTACAAAAGAGGGGAAAAAACTCTCCACTCGTAAAGGGAATGTCATCTTGCTAGAACCAACTGTTGCAGAGGCCGTTAGTCGTGCCAAGGCCCAAATCGAGGCTAAAAATCCTGAACTTGAAAACAAAGACCAGGTAGCGCATGCTGTTGGGGTTGGAGCCATTAAATTCTATGACCTCAAAACCGACCGTACAAATGGATACGACTTCGACTTAGAGGCTATGGTATCCTTCGAGGGTGAAACTGGACCTTATGTTCAATACGCCTACGCTCGTATCCAATCTATCTTGCGCAAAGCAGATTTCAAACCAGAAACAGCTGGCAACTATAGCTTGAATGATGCTGAAAGTTGGGAAATCATCAAACTCATCCAAGACTTCCCACGTATTATCAACCGTTCGGCGGATAACTTTGAACCTTCTATCATTGCTAAATTTGCAATTAGTCTGGCTCAAGCCTTCAACAAATACTATGCACATACGCGCATCTTGGATGAAAGTCCAGAACGCGACAGCCGTCTAGCCCTTAGCTACGCAACCGCAGTTGTTCTCAAAGAAGCCCTTCGCTTGCTTGGAGTAGAAGCTCCAGAGAAGATGTAAATCGTTACAAGAGACTGGAACTAAAGTTCCTAGTCTCTTGACGGCAATCGCTATATGGCGAATTGCCTAAACGCTTTACTAATTCACCTAACCAAATAATATCGATTTGGTTAGGCTCATGTCGTAATCTTTTAATTACTTGATTGTAAAGCAATCTAAGTAACTAACACCAAATCCTATCAGGTATTTGGCCAGGCGCTTCACTAGTTCTGTGACATAATATTATCGATTTATGTTCCAGAACGTCGTAATCTTAAAGTTATTGGAACTAAAGTTCCTAATTGTTAGACGCTAGCCGCTTATATGCGGACTAGCTAACTGCTTCACTAGCCATGGCTCCTAAATATAATCGATTTAGAGGCCATGACGTCGTAACTATGGCGATTGATTTGCCTAATCGCTTCACTAATTCAATCTACTCACTACTACTTCTTTATCATACAGGGAGATTTCCTATGAGCCAATACGCTTATGTCCTCGTTGTAATTAGCTTGGTCTTCCTTTTTCTGCTCAATAAGTACGAGAAGGAGAGACTGCAAAAACTCTACCAAGAACAACTTTTAAAGGATGAAACATTTAGGACTGATATCAAAGAGAAAATTCACACGACTGAAAATATCAATGATGTCATTGCTTATATCAATAAAACTTATCATCTGGGAATGTTGCTATCAAAAGACATTACAGATCAATTGAAATAAACCTAGCTATTCTTTAAGGAATAGCAAAACCGAGACTAAGAGTTTAATACTGAGTCTCGGTTTTTATATATTTTTCAAGTAACAAAGCCACCACTCCCCATCAATGCAAGTGCAAAATCCCCTAGAATGTGATAAAATAAAAAGAGAACTCTATCAAGGAGGAAAACATGGAAAAACAAACCGTCGCCGTTTTGGGGCCTGGTTCTTGGGGAACTGCCCTTTCACAAGTCTTAAATGACAATGGACACGAGGTACGTATTTGGGGAAATCTTCCCGAGCAAATCAATGAAATTAATACCTATCATACTAATAAGCACTACTTTAAAGATGTCGTTCTAGATAAAAATATCATTGCCTACACTGACTTAGCAGAGGCATTAAAAGATGTAGATGCGATTTTATTTGTTGTCCCAACAAAAGTGACACGACTTGTTGCCCAACAAGTTGCAAAAACCTTGGACCATAAGGCTATCATCATGCACGCATCAAAGGGATTAGAACCTGATAGCCATAAACGATTATCAACCATCCTTGAAGAAGAAATTCCTGAACATCTCCGCAGTGATATTGTCGTTGTTTCAGGTCCTAGTCATGCGGAAGAGACCATTGTGCGTGACCTAACTTTAATCACTGCTGCTTCTAAAAATTTACAAACAGCTCAATACGTGCAAGAACTCTTTAGTAATCACTACTTCCGACTTTATACCAATACGGATGTTATCGGGGTCGAAACCGCTGGTGCTCTTAAAAACATTATCGCTGTCGGTGCTGGAGCCTTACATGGTTTAGGATTTGGTGACAATGCTAAGGCAGCCATCATCGCTCGAGGCTTGGCAGAAATCACCCGCCTAGGGGTAGCACTCGGGGCTAATCCACTGACCTATAGTGGCTTGTCTGGTGTAGGAGACTTGATCGTAACGGGAACCTCCATCCACTCTCGTAACTGGAGAGCCGGAGATGCTCTTGGTCGTGGAGAATCCCTAGCTGATATCGAAGCCAATATGGGCATGGTAATCGAAGGAATTTCAACGACTCGAGCAGCCTATGAACTAGCGCAAGAACTTGGAGTTTATATGCCCATTACGCAGGCCATTTACCAAGTTATTTACAACGGAACCAATATCAAAGATGCCATTTATGATATCATGAACAATGAATTTAAAGCAGAAAATGAGTGGTCTTAACCCTCTAAAGAAAGGATTCTTATGGCACTGAAAGTTAGAAAAGCAGTCATTCCTGCCGCTGGACTAGGAACTCGATTTTTACCAGCAACCAAAGCACTTGCTAAAGAAATGTTGCCAATTGTAGATAAACCAACTATCCAGTTTATCGTAGAAGAGGCTCTTAAATCAGGTATCGAAGATATTCTGGTTGTCACTGGTAAATCAAAACGTTCTATTGAGGACCACTTTGATTCAAACTTTGAGCTTGAGTACAACCTCAAAGAAAAAGGCAAAACGGATTTGTTAAAATTGGTAGATGAAGCAACTGGTATGCGCCTCCATTTCATTCGCCAAACTCACCCTCGTGGTCTTGGAGACGCTGTCCTACAAGCCAAAGCTTTTGTGGGGAATGAACCCTTCGTTGTTATGCTGGGTGATGACCTTATGGACATCACAGACGAGAATGCCGTTCCTTTGACAAAACAACTGATGAATGATTACGAAAAGACACACGCATCAACCATTGCTGTCATGCCCGTACCACACGAAGACGTTTCATCATATGGGGTCATTGCTCCTCAAGGAGAAGGAATCAATGGACTCTATAGCGTTGAAACTTTCGTTGAAAAACCAGCTCCCGAAGATGCTCCAAGTGATTTGGCAATCATCGGTCGCTATCTTCTCACACCAGAAATTTTTGATATTCTCGAAAAGCAAGCTCCAGGCGCTGGAAATGAAATCCAGCTTACCGACGCTATTGATACCCTTAATAAAACACAACGTGTTTTCGCCCGTGAATTTACAGGAGCTCGTTACGACGTTGGGGATAAGTTTGGCTTTATGAAAACATCTATTGACTACGCCCTCAAACATCCACAAGTCAAAGATGACTTGAAAGATTACCTCATCCAACTTGGAAAAGAATTAGCTGAAAAAGAATAACATAAAAAGATAAGGTTCAAAAAATGCCTTATCTTTTTTCATTATACAAATTTTCTTTCAACTTCGTCACAACCCCATTCCCTTGTAGAGAAGTAAGACTGCGAGTCCTACGAACAACACTAACGCTACCAGTCTCTGACTAGCGCCATACATCCGTCTTTCTCCTCTAACTGGAAAGATAACTGCTAGAAATGCGCCACCAACTGCACCTCCGATATGACCTGCTAGACTGATTCCTGGAATCAGAACACTTCCAATAATGTTAATCACAAAAAGTGTCAGATAAGATTGCCCCAACTGCTGGATATAAGGATTACGCGTTGCATAGCGAAGAACAATAATCGCAGCAAATAGCCCATAGAGAGAAGTAGAAGCTCCTGCTGCTAAGGATTTTGGACTAAATACAAAAACAAAGAGATTGCCCATCATTCCAGATAAGAGATAGAGAAAGCAAAACTTCTTGGATCCGAAAATCTCCTCTACTTGCCTACCAAGATAATAGAGCGAAAGCATATTAACAATGAAATGCTCCCACCCAATATGAACAAAAATAGCAGAGAAGAGACGCCAAACCTGCTCGGGAAAGAGCCGAATAACAGGCCCATACATAGCTCCAAATCGAAATAGGGTATCTGCCCTGTAAAAGTTTCCTCCTGCGGTCACCAACATTAGTAGAAATACCAAGGTCGTCACTAAGAGGAAGAAACTCGTCACAGGGTAACGCCTATCAAAGATTTCTTTCATCAATCAGAACCTCCTGAACAGGAATATCATGCTTTTCAGGGATAAAGTCCTGAACTTGATAATGATAAACCGTACTCAAAGTATGACCAGTAAACTGTTCCAGATAGCGGTCATAATAACCTCCGCCATAGCCAATTCGATAACCCTTTGTCGTAAAAGCCAGCCCCGGAACATGAATCAAATCAATCTTAGAGGCATCCAATACTTCCAAATCTCCCTGTGGTTCCAGTAAGCCAAAGGAAGTTTTTACCAACTGCTGCGGATCATAGACCACAAAGTCCATGTGCCCCTTGGGATAGGTTTTGGGTATCAGAACCTTCTTGCCATCCTTCAGCGCCTGCTCAATCAATCCCTGCGTTTGAAACTCATGAGGAAAAGAGAGATAGGTTGCAATAACCTTGGCTTCTTGGTAAAAGGGGTGTTGTAACAATCGCTCGGTTAAAGCTTGCTCTATAGCCTGTTTTTGCTCTTGAGATATAGTCTTCATTTCTTGCAAGACTTGCTTGCGTAATTCTGCTTTCATAGACAATTCCTCTACTCTGCTGCCTTCTTTTTCAGGAAACTAGAGACCGCATCCACCCCAATAGATAAAGCCTCTTCCTTAGGACTCATTTGAGGGTGATGAAGAGCGTAGGGACTATCGATACCTAGCCAAAACATAACACCATCAACCTTTGAAAGAAGATAACCAAAGTCTTCACCTGTCATAGCAGGCTCGATATCAATCAGCTCGATTCCGTCTTTTTCTTCAAAGAAATCCATCAGTTCACGCGCCAAGGCTGGATTGTTCTCAACAGGTAGGTATCCACCTTGCTTGAGTTCCACTTCAACTTCCATATCAAAGGCAGCTGCAACTCCTTCTGCAACTGTTTTGACCCGCTTTTGCACCAAGAGGCTCATATCCTGAGTTAAGGCACGAATAGTTCCATGTAAAAAGGCTGTGTCTGTGATGACATTGTTGGTTGTTCCAGCCTGAAAAACGCCAAAGGTCACCACTGCTCCCTCGATTGGGTTGACATTGCGGCTGACAACTGACTGCACTTGGGTTACAAAGTAACTAGCCGCCACCAAAGCGTCATTGGCTTCATGCGGAAAGGCTGCGTGGCCACCTTTGCCTTTGAAACGAATCTTCACCTCACAAGTCCCTGCAAAAAGTGTATGAGTATTGGTCGCAATCTGGCCAACTTTCAGATCTGGACGGACATGGAGGCCATAAAACTGGTCTGGCAACCAGTCTCCAAAAGCGCCATCCTCATACATGAGCATGCCACCAGCTTCATTTTCTTCAGCAGGCTGAAATAGGAAGAGTAGATTGTTCTTTGGTTGCTCCTCAAGGGCGCGCTCAAGACAGCCCAAGGCAATGGTCATGTGGAAATCATGTCCACAAGCATGCATACTACCTTGGTGCTGAGAAGCGAAAGGAAATCCTGTTTGTTCAACGATAGGCAGACCATCAATATCTGTCCGCCAACCAATGGTCCTCTCTGGCTGACTTCCCTGCAAATAGACCAAAATACCTGTCCGCCAAGTACGAACTTGAACAAACTTCTTGCCCGCAGTCAATTTCTCAATCACATCTAGCAAATAAGCATGAGTCTTGAACTCCTCCAAGCCAATCTCTGGAATCTGGTGCAAATCTCGTCTAGTCTGAATCAAATCTAACATCTATCTGTCCTCCTATATAGCAGAAAGAGGCTGGAAGAAGGGTTCCGCCTCTATTTTTCTTTTACAATTATAAGGTACGAAGCGCATCTTCTAGCGCTGTTTTTTGTTGGGTTTGGGCATCAATCTCTTTGATGATACGAGCTGGAACACCTGCTACTACTACGTTTTCTGGGACATCTTGGGTAACAATAGCTCCTGCTGCGACAACTGAACCACTACCGATTTGAACTCCTTCGATGACCACTGCATTAGCGCCGATAAGAACATTATCTCCAACACGGACTGGTTCTGCGCTAGCTGGCTCAATCACACCTGCAAGAACGGCACCTGCACCAACGTGACTGTTTTTCCCAACAATAGCACGGCCACCAAGGATAGCCCCCATGTCAATCATGGTTCCTGCACCAATTTCAGCACCGATATTGATGACTGCTCCCATCATGATAACAGCACTGTCACCAATTTCAACTTGATCACGGATAATCGCACCTGGCTCGATACGAGCATTGATAGCACGTTTATCTAGCAAAGGAACGGCAGAATTACGAGCGTCTTGCTCAACAACATAGTCTTGATTTTCTACCAAACCATCGAGAAGCGGAGCAACATCTTTCCAGTCTCCAAATAAGACATTCCCTAGTTTAACAATAGAGCTAGGTACAGCAGTTGCAAGTTCTCCCTCAAAGGTTACTTTCACACTGGTTTTCTTTTCAGCATTGGCGATAAATTGAATAATTTCTTGTGCGCTCATTTTTGTAGCAGTCATAAAAGGCCTCTCATTCTTTATAATGATAACTATTCTACCAAAAAAGGCCTCAAATTTGAAGCCTTTTTGTCTGTTTTTAGGTATGATTTTTTAGGGATGTGAGATAAAACGTGCTGTCGGTAAAAGCAAGCCCCTACCGATACAACCTAAAAACACTCTTCACAACTATCTCCCCGTGTTTTATTGACTATTCTAGTATAGCACACTTTTAGAATTAAGAAAAGACTTTTATCTACTTTCTTTCGCTTCTTCTATAGACAAAAATATCATAGGCAAAATAATCAAGGCCATCGCTAGAAGAAGGGACCAATCCACTACCAATCCTAAGAACAAAACACTCAAGAGAGCAGAAGAGAGAGGTTCACTGGCACTGATAACAGAAACCACCAAAGGAGAAACCAAGGACACTGCCTTCATGGAAATGAAAAAGGCAAAAGCCGTCCCGAAAAAAGCGATAATGAGGCAAATCAAGATACTCCAAATATCCAGAGTAAAGGAAAGCTGGTAAACCGGCGAGAGGACATTGCTAAATAAACCTGCCAAAATCATCCCCCACCCAACCGTAGGTACAAAACCATAGCGTTTCGCAAAAGGTTGGGGTAAGATAACATTAAACATAACCCCCATGGCACTCAACAGACCTGTTATAAGGGCTAGTGGCGTCATGGATAACTGAGAGAGATCGCCTTTTGTCGCCATCAGGCAAACACCCAGCATAGCAATCAAAACATAGAAAATAGCACTTTTTGACGCTCGTTTTTGATAAACCAAGCGATTGTAAAAGAGGATAAAGACAGGGCTAATAAACTGTAAAATAGTCGCTGTCGCTGCATTTGAGTATTCTACACAGAGATAGAAAAAATATTGGACTGAAAAAATCCCCAAAATAGCATAGGCCAAAAAGGGCAGGTAATTTTTCTTGTCTCGCCAAATATCAAACACTTGCGATTTTAATTGCATCGCAGACCAAATGAGTACAAGACTTCCTGCCAGTGTCAAACGCATAGAGGTAATCCAGCCCGAAGACACCTGATAATGAGTAAAGAAGTACTCTCCTAAAATCCCACAGATTCCCCAGATTAGGCCGGATAGAAGAGAATAAATGGTTCCTTTAACAATCTTTTTCTGATACTGATTCATACCTTTATTGTAACACGAAAGGAAAAAAGAAAAAAGTGGCAATCCATTGATTGGCCACTTCATTTAGCACAGTTCATAGAACTTATCGTCTCGCCCTTGAAGAAGAAGGTCGTGTAGTACTTGAGTTACTGCTATCACTAGAACTACTACTTGAACTACTTGAACTGCTGGAGCTTGATGGAGTTGGTAGTGTGCTAACGATACTTGACCAAGCATTTTGATAATCTGACTCACTTCCTCCAATAGCAAAATGATAGCTGGTCGTAGGAGCTCCTATCTTATTAGCCCAATAGCTGGTAACAGTCGAACCTGTGACCTCTACCTCTTTTCCTTCAACAGAAACCTTCCCTGGTTTTTGACCTGTTGATTTCAAGACTTCCGATTTCACTACACTAGGATCTAAAGTAAAGCGCTCGTTCCCCCAAATGCTTGGTGAGGCTTGCTGAATCGCATTTACCAGATGAGCCATGTAATTAGAGTTATTAGAATAGCCTGCTCTACGTGACAATGAATGATTATCATCATGCCCAATCCAGCCACCTAGGGTTAATCTAGGTGTCGAAAGCATGAGCCACATATTTTCGTCTTGGTTGGTTGTACCAGTCTTCCCAATCCAATCTGCATTAGCCAGAGTAGGATTTAAAGAAGTCAGATTCGTCTTGAAGGTTGTTGTCACACGAGAGGATAGAACTTCTCGCAGCAATCCCTGCATAATCGTCGCAGTAGCTTTTGAATAGACTTGAACTGGTTTATCCTGATATTCATACACCACTCTACCATCTGCTGCTTCAATTTTAGAAATTACATGTTTTTTATGATATAGACCATTATTTGCTAGGGTCTGATAGCCATTAGTATGCTGGGCAACTGTGACTTCAATACCACCCCCCATTGGCAGGCTCTCAATACCGTACTCTGGAATCTCATAACCCATTTTTTCCATATAACCCTTGACATCAACACCCTTTTCACGGAGCATACGATAGGTCCAGTAAGCCGGGATATTCCATGAATAGTTCAGAGCTTCTCCCAAGGTCATCATTCCTGTTCCCTTGCTATTAGCATACATAATCGGATTGCCATTAGCAAAGTTTGTTGGATAGTTAGATAGAATCGTTTCGCTTCCCATCAAGCCCTGGTCAATAGCAATACCGTAGGCCAGCAAGGGCTTGGTAGTAGAAGCTGGCGAACGTTTGGTATCAAAGGCATGATTATTTTGATTTTCTTGATAATTACGACCACCTACAAAGCCTAGAATAGCACCTGTTTGGTTGTCCATCAAGACATTTCCTACTTCTACACGACCTGTTCCATCGTCTAAAAGATAGCCATAGTCAGCAACCGCACTTTGCATGGCAGAATGAATTTTCTGATCTATGGTAGTAGTAATCTTATAACCACCATTTTCAATTTCCTTGGCTGCCAAATCGCGATAAAACTTCTGGGTTGCCTCATTTTTCAACTCCTTAGCGGAGACATTGTCTCTCTGAGCTAGATAGTCATACATACGTTCTTGAGCTTCTGCCAAAGTTGTAAAGTATAAATAGTCTCGTGAAATTCCTGTGACCGTGCCCGATGGTAAAAAATCCTGTTTAAGGTCATAATCCTTGTATTGAGAATACTCGTCCTTGCTTAATGCACCTGTACGATACATACTGTAAAGAACTGCCTTAGCCCGTCTTAAGCCAATTTCTAAGTCTTCATCACTCTTCAACTCCCCAGTATTTTCATAAGGAGAGTAAGTAATGGGACTCTGTGGAAGTCCTGCTAAAAATGCTGCTTGAGGAACAGTCAACTGACTGGCATCTACACCGAAAATCCCCTCAGCTGCCTGCTGAGCTCCCGCAATATTCTGCCCCTTATTATTTCGGCCAAAGGGAGCCACATTGAGATAGGTCGTTAAAATCTCATTTTTATTCATGGCGCGTTCCAAGGCAAGAGCATCCACAATCTCTGTCGCCTTACGAGCCAAGGTCGGCGCATCCCCAACCACCTGCTGCTTAATTAGTTGCTGGGTCAAGGTTGAACCCCCACTAGAGGAACCCAAACCTACAAATTTCCCCAAGGTCGCACGAATCACCGCCTTGGGCACTACACCCTTATGTTCTTTAAAGTGTTCATCTTCTGTCGCAATGATAGCCTTCTTCAGATTTTCCGAAATTTGCTCAGATGAGATAGAAGTGCGCAACAAATCACTCTCTATGGAAGCAATCACCGTCCCGTCCGAATAGGTAATCTCTGAAATAGAAGAAATATCCTTGACCTGATTCACCAATTCTTCTGTCTGAGGCACCCGTACCTTGTCAAATAAGGCCACTCCGTACCCCAAAGCAATCCCAGCTCCCAACATTCCTCCTAGAAAACCAAGCACAAAGAGTAAGTTAAATAAGGCTTTTATACTCAGTAAAATAGCTGGAAAAATGGCTGGCTTCTCTAAGGATTTAGATTTTTGGACACTTGAACCTTTCTTGCCAGGTCTAGCTGATTTTTTATTTTTTTGTTTTGGCTGGAAAAATTCCAGCATTTTTCGTTTTAATTCATTTAATTGATTTTGCATGGATTTCCTCACTCTATCTATTATACCACAAAAGGGAAACTTTCAATAAAATAGCCACTTTCTTCCCTATTCTGCTAGGCTATTGCCCAAGTTTGTGATACAATAGGTAGAAACAATAATTTTAAAAAGGAGAAAAGACACATGCACATTTTTGATGAGCTAAAAGAGCGTGGTTTGATATTTCAAACGACTGATGAAGAAGCTTTGCGTAAAGCCCTAGAAGAAGGTCAAGTTTCTTATTATACTGGCTACGATCCAACTGCTGACAGCCTTCACCTAGGCCACCTTGTCGCAATCTTGACAAGTCGTCGCTTGCAACTAGCAGGTCACAAACCTTATGCGCTCGTTGGCGGTGCTACAGGTCTCATCGGAGATCCGTCCTTCAAAGATGCTGAACGTAGTCTCCAAACAAAAGACACAGTAGATGGCTGGGTCAAGTCTATCCAAGGACAACTTTCTCGTTTTCTTGACTTTGAAAATGGTGAAAATAAAGCTGTCATGGTCAACAACTACGACTGGTTTGGCAGCATCAGCTTCATTGACTTCCTCCGTGATATTGGAAAATACTTCACTGTCAACTACATGATGAGTAAAGAGTCTGTTAAAAAACGGATTGAAACTGGAATTTCTTACACTGAGTTTGCTTACCAAATCATGCAAGGGTACGACTTCTTCGTCCTTAACCAAGACCACAACGTAACGCTTCAAATCGGTGGTTCTGACCAGTGGGGAAATATGACAGCTGGTACCGAATTGCTTCGTCGTAAGGCTGACAAAACTGGACACGTTATCACCGTTCCATTGATCACAGATGCAACTGGTAAGAAATTTGGTAAATCAGAAGGAAACGCAGTCTGGCTCAATCCTGAAAAGACTTCCCCATACGAAATGTACCAATTTTGGATGAACGTTATGGATGCAGACGCTGTTCGCTTCTTGAAAATCTTTACTTTCTTGTCACTTGATGAGATTGAAGACATCCGCAAACAATTTGAAGCGGCTCCACACGAACGCTTGGCTCAAAAAGTCTTGGCTCGTGAAGTCGTTACACTTGTTCACGGAGAAGAAGCTTACAAAGAAGCCCTCAACATCACTGAGCAACTCTTTGCAGGAAACATCAAAAATCTTTCTGTCAAAGAGCTCAAACAAGGACTTCGTGGCGTTCCAAACTACCAAGTTCAAGCAGATGAAAACCACAATATCGTGGAACTGCTCGTGTCATCTGGTGTAGTCAACTCAAAACGCCAAGCCCGTGAAGATGTTCAAAACGGAGCTATTTACTTAAATGGCGACCGTATCCAAGACCTTGACTATGTCTTGAGTGACGCAGATAAGTTAGAGAACGAACTGACTGTTATCCGTCGTGGTAAGAAAAAATACTTTGTATTGACTTACTAAACTATTCAACATTTATCTATAAACAAAGGAGTTACCCTCGAGAAAGGTAACTCCTTTTTGTTGTTAATAACTCTCATCTATCTATTTTTAATAGACAGGCTACGCAGTACAATGCGTAAGGTTGTTAGATTATGTAAGATAGAAAGATTTGAAGGGCTGAGCCAATTAAACAAGCCAAAGCCAATCAAACTACTATTTACGACAACAGTATCTTGAATATTCTTCTTGATGAGTGTTTGCAAAGATGATGATAGCCAATCCAACTCTTGGAAGAAATCCAAGCGATTATCTAACAATAAGATATCGCTCATCTGCTTAGAAATATCTGCACTCTCATTCATCACCACACCGATATCTGATAGGGTTAGAGCTGCTGAGTCATTCAATCCATCTCCAACCATCAAAATAGTGTGACCTGCTTTCTGCAGTTCCTCTACTAACTCAAATTTCCCATCAGGTTTCAAGTCTGTATAGACCTGATCAAAGGGCAAATCTTTGACTAATTCCTCTGTCCTAACCAAGGTGTCCCCTGTTGCCAGAATCAATTTTTTCCCTTGTGCCTTAAGTTTCTCCAAGGCTGCTTTTGCTTCTTTTCTCAAAGGAGTATGGATGCAAAACATTCCAATCAATTCATTCTGATAAGCCAAGAATAAGAGATTGTAGTGACTCTTGTACTCTTCAATTAAAGCATTTTGTTCTGAACTGATATGAATCTGTTCATCCTGCATCAAGACATAATTCCCAATAAGAACTGGTTGCCCATCTATATGAGATTTAATCCCCTTGCTTGCGATATATTGGAGTTTCCCATGCATTTCCTCATGTTCAATTCCCTCTATCTCAGCTTGCTTGACGATGGCATTAGCAATAGGATGATAAATGTGTTCCTCAAGACAGGCACTGATTCTGAGAATATCTTCCTCACTATAGTCCCCAAAAGGTAACACCTTTTCAACTATAGGATAACTAGTTGTGATTGTTCCCGTCTTATCAAACAAGAAAGTATCAACTTCCAGGTATTTCTCCAGAACATCTCCATCCTTAATCACCATTTCACGGTTCAACCCCTCCTTGATAGCTGTTAAATAAGCTACAGGAGTAGAGATTTTCAAAGCGCAGGAGAAATCGACCAATAGGAAAGAAATAGCCTTAGAAAAAGAACCTGTTAATAGGTAAGTCAGCCCAGCCCCCAAGAAATTATATTTGACGACCTTGTCCGCCATCTTGATGAAATAGCGTTGTTTCGTTTTCTTGTTTTCTTCAGATTTCTTCATCAACTCAATCAGTTGTAAAATCCGGCTGTTCATCTGATTATCGGTTACACGAATGCGTAACTCTCCAGTTTCTAATACTGTATTTGCACAAACCAAATCAGACTCTCTTTTTTCAACTGGAAAACTCTCTCCTGTCAAGGAACTTTCGTTGACCATACCTAAACCTGAAACTACTTGTCCATCAAACAGAATTTCATTTCCTTGAGATAGGACCAAGACATCTCCTATTTGAACATCGGAACTCTTGATACTAACGACCGTATCCCCCTGTACTAGAAATACATCGCTCTCTTTTGCAAGAAGGCTTTGTTCTAAATCTGTTGCAGTTTTTTTCAAGGACCACTGATCTAAATGATTCCCCAAATCAAGCATAAACATGATATTGCTAGCTGTCTTGGATTGGTTCATAAACAAGGACAATAAAATCGCCGAACAGTCCAAGACCTCCATCGTTAGTTCCTTACGCGCTAGTGTTTGATAGGCTTCTCTAATATAGCCAAAAGCCTGATAACAAGTCCATATATAGCGAATAGGATACGGCACAAAACTACGAAAAAGTACACGCTTAATCGCTGCACCTGAAACAATAGAATAAGCACTCTCTTCTCTACGAATGGGAAGAGTCATCAACTCAGAAACTTTCCCTTTATCAATTCTTTTTAAAAAGGCTTCTGCATTATCTAATACAGAAAAGCCTTCTTTTATGCGTAGAGTAAAGTGCTGTTGATCCATGTAAAACTGGATAGACTCAATCCCCTTTTCATCTCTCGCCAAGGAACGAAGATAGTCTTGAATATCCAAGGTGAGTGAAAAAGAAGATGATAGTCGGATATGTTGGTATCCTCTATGTAGCACTTTAAAAGACATATTATTCTCCTATAAGGCTATCTAATTGCTCTTCTTTTTTCTCTTGCTCGTACAAATATTTGGCATCTTGCAAGACATCGTCTCCATGTTGCTTCACAACAGAAACAGATGCATCTAGCTCGTCTTTCAACTTGTAAGCCTTAGCCAAAGCTTTAGAATAACCTTTTTTAGCTTCCTTACTTGCCAAGATTTTCAAACCAAGGGTACCAAATGCAACTCCACCTAAAAAGAGTGATGATTTTTTCGCAACTTTTGCGACGGTCAATACTTCTTTTAACATACTTATTTCCTCCTAGCTATTATTATATAACAATTTAGATATAAAAGCAATTTAATTTTGGCACTTTGAAAAGTAATTATACTACTATTTAATTTTATTACAAATCATCCTAAAGTTGCTTTCATTTGCCTCTTTTGATACACTTAAACTATGAATACAAATCTCAAACCTAAACTCCAGCGTTTTGCTTCTGCGACTGCCTTTGCCTGCCCTATCTGCCAAGAAAATCTGACTCTGGTAGAGACTAGTCTCAAGTGCTGCAACCGTCATTCTTTTGACTTGGCTAAATTTGGCTATGTCAATCTGGCACCTCAAATTAAGCAATCTGCTAACTACGACAAGGAAAATTTTCAAAACCGCCAACAAATCCTAGAAGCTGGATTTTACCAAGCTATTCTAGAGGTCGTCTCTGATTTACTTTCAAGCTCAAAAAATGCCAAAACAATTTTAGATATCGGTTGTGGTGAAGGTTTCTACTCTCGTAAACTCCAAGAAAGTCACTCTGAAAAAACTTTCTATGCCTTTGACATCTCCAAAGATTCAGTCCAAATCGCTGCCAAGAGCGAACCCAACTGGGCAGTCAACTGGTTCGTTGGTGACTTGGCTCGTCTTCCTATAAAAGACGCTAGCATGGATATCCTGCTTGATATCTTCTCACCTGCCAACTATGGAGAATTTCGTCGCGTTTTATCCAAAGACGGTATCTTGATAAAGATTATCCCAACTGAAAATCATCTCAAGGAAATCCGTCAGAAGGTACAAGACCAGCTGACAAACAAGAATTATTCTAATCAAGAAATCAAAAATCATTTCCAAGAACACTTTACCATCCTATCTAGTCAAACGGCCTCTCTTACTAAGACTATCACAACAGTGCAACTCCAAGCCCTACTCAGCATGACCCCTCTCCTATTTCACGTTGACCAGAGCAAGATTGACTGGAGCCAACTGACAGAAATTACCATTGAAGCAGAGATTTTGGTTGGGAAAGCACTCTAAACTATACTTCCCAAAGGTATAAAACTTACCGAAAATCTTCAATATTACGAAAACGCATAAGAACAGGTGGTCAAAAACCTTAATCTTATGCGTTTTGTTATAGTTTCCATACACATTAAGGGGAAATATTTGAAATCAGTTCTTTTAATAACCATTGAATACCATATAGTACATTTACCCCAAATATGATATAGGCCGTATAAATCAAGTATTTCGATTTTTCCCGCCTTAAAGAATAGATCTTGTACAAGATAAACAAATTTAAAATAATAAATAACAGAGACAAAATCTTCCCTCCAAAATCAATCATAAAAGTAGGCAGTCAAGCATAGTTCTAATCTTTATTTTCGATTCGAGATAACAAACTTATCAATAAATAGCAAGTGAAATAAGGCAAGTGTAATTCCAAATAAGCACCCATGATAAGAGATTTCTTGATGGGTAAGGGGGAAAAGAGTATCATTACCCGCCAAGAGGCAGGTCAAAATGATAAATAAAATCCAAAATAAATCCGTCCATTTATATTTTGAAAAATATTTTTTCCACATAAAAACACCTTCTTTCCTACAATTATATTATAATACTTTATGTAATCGAATACAAGGGGTATGAGGTTGAAAGAGAGTAAAAAGCAGTATTTAAAGCCTTCACTGTATCTATGATTTCTATCTTTTTAAGACAAGATTGACTCAAATCTACATCATTAAAAAAGCGAATTTCAATCGAAACTCGCTTTTTTACAAAATGTATTAGTATAAATTTGTATCTTAGTTCAAGTGCCAGATATCTTCGTTATACTGAGCAATTGTACGGTCAGATGAGAAGAACCCTGCTTTAGAAATGTTAACGATGACTTTATCCAACCATGCGTCACGGTCTTCGTAGTCAGCCAACATTTGCTCTTTCACTTTGATGTAATCTTCTAAGTCAAGAAGAGTCATGAACCAGTCTTTGTTGATCAATTCATTGTAAAGACGTTCCAAGCGCTCTTTATTTCCAGCTGCAAGAACTGCATCGCTAACGATGAAGTCAACCAATGGTTTGATAGCTTTACGAGCGTAGAATTCGCTTGATTTGTAAGCTGCTTTTGCGTAAAGGTCGATAACAGTTTCTGAATCTTCACCAAAGATGTAGATGTTTTCGTCGCCAACCAACTCAGCGATTTCCACGTTAGCTCCGTCCATAGTACCAAGAGTCAAAGCTCCGTTCAACATGAATTTCATATTACCAGTACCTGAAGCTTCTTTAGAAGCAAGTGAGATTTGTTCTGAGATATCACATGCTGGGATAAGGAAGCTTGCTGCAGTAACGTTGTAGTTTTCAACCATAACTACTTGCAAGTGTGGAGCTACTGCTGGATCGTTAGCAATAACTTCTGACATGCAAAGGATCAAGTGGATGATGTCTTGAGCGATTGTGTAGGCTGGAGCTGCTTTACCACCAAAGAAGATTGTGATTGGGCGAGCAGGGATGTTCCCAGCTTTGATGTCAAGGTATTTGTGGATCACGTACAAAGCGTTCATTTGTTGGCGTTTGTACTCGTGAAGACGTTTGATTTGGATATCAAAGATAGAGTTTGGATTGATTTCTACACCTTGGTGTTCTTTCAAGTGACGAGCCAATTTACGTTTGTTGTGAGCCTTGATGCTTTCCAATTTTTCTTTGACAGCTGCTTTGTCTTCATAAGACAAGAGTTTTTCAAGCTCATCAGCTTCATGGTGCCAACCATCTCCAAGAATCTCATCCAAGTAGTGAGACAAGCTTGGGTTAGCATGCATGAGCCAACGACGGAAAGTGATACCGTTTGTTTTGTTGTTGAATTTTTCTGGGTAAAGGTCATAGAAGGCTTTCAACTCAGAGTTCTTCAAGATTTCAGTGTGAAGTGCTGCTACTCCGTTAACGCTGTATCCGTAGTGGATATCCATGTGAGCCATGTGAACACGTCCGCTCTCATCGATAATTTGAACAGCTGGATCTTTGTATTCTGCTTTCACGCGACGGTCCAATTCTTCGATGATTGGTACCAAGTGAGGAACCACTTCTTGCAAGAATTCAAGAGGCCATTTTTCAAGGGCTTCAGCAAGTATTGTGTGGTTAGTGTAGGCAGTCATGCTACGAACGATTGAAATTGCTTCGTCAAGCTCGATACCACGTGCAGTCAAAAGACGGATCAATTCAGGGATAACCATTGATGGGTGAGTGTCGTTGATTTGGACAACTGCGTAGTCAGCAAGGTCATGCAAGTTGCTTCCTTTTTCGATTGCTTCGTCGATGATCAATTGCGCACCGTTTGAAACCATGAAGTATTGTTGGAAGATACGGAGCAATTCACCTTGACGGTCACTATCATCTGGGTAAAGGAAGAGAGTCAAGTTGCGAGCGATATCTGTCTTGTCAAAGCTGATACCGTCTTTAATAATAGAAGAATCAACTGAATCCAAGTCAAACAAACGCAAGCGGTTCTTCGTTTCTGTCTTGTAACCAGGAACATCAATATCATAAAGAGTTGATGTCAAAGTAAAGTCTGCAAATGGTACTTGGTAGCTACGGCTTGAGCGAACCAACCAGTTTTGCTCTGTCAACCATGCATTTGGAATTGTTTCTTGTTGGTTGTTTTTAAGAACTTGTTGGAAAAGACCAAAGTGGTAGTTAAGACCAACACCATCACCGTTCAAGCCAAGAGTCGCAATTGAGTCGATAAAGCAGGCAGCCAAACGTCCCAAACCACCATTACCAAGAGATGGTTCCAATTCAACTTCTTCGACTTCGATCAAGTCTTTACCTGCAGCAGCAAGTTCTTTTTTGACATCGTCGTAAAGACCAAGGTTGATCAAGTTGTTTGACAAGAGTTTACCAATCAAGAACTCAGCTGAGATATAGTAAACTTTCTTTTTACCAGTGTTAACTGGTTTTTGGCTACTTGCAAGCTTGCTGTAGTTAAGAAGAGCAAGGTAAAGCTCTTCATTGCTACATTCTGCAATGGTTTTATTGTAACGATTTTGTACAAATTCTTGTAGTGATAACATGTTTAAGGTGTCTCCTGATATTGTATTATTTCTTTAATTCTACCAAATTTTCATTGATTCGGCGATAGATTGTTGTCAAGTCAAGCAAACCTTCCTCGACAGCTGGTGTCAATTGTTCCTCAGTCATACGCCAAGACCAGTTTCCACCAAGGGTAGATGGGAAGTTCATACGAGCTGTCTCATCCAATTCTAGCAAATCTTGCATAGTTGCAATTGCCATGAAGCTAACTGATGAAAAGACTGTGCGAAGCATAGCGTGTGGAACTGTTTCATACTCTTTACGGTTCGTGTAGCGAGCCATGTATTCACGAGTTGGATCGTCGATCTCATTACGGTACCAACCAAGGACCGTATTGTTATCGTGTGTTCCTGTGTACATAACAGAGTTAGCAGGTGCCAAGTGTGGGCTATCGATGCTTTCGTCTTCTGGGTTGAAGGCAAATTGAAGAATCTTCATTCCTGGGAAGCCAGTACGTTCACGTAATTCGATAACTTCGTCTGTCATGAAACCAAGGTCTTCTGCAATGATGTTTAGCTCACCAAGTTCTTCCTTAACGGCTGCAAAAAGCTTGTAGCCAGGACCTTTCACCCACTCACCAGGTGCTGCTGTATCAGAACCAGCAGGGATTTCCCAGTAAGATTCGAAACCACGGAAGTGGTCGATACGAACGATGTCGTAGATTTTGAAGCTTTCACGCAAGCGTTCAATCCACCATTTGTAGCCGTCTTTGTCCATTGCTTCCCAGTCATAGATTGGGTTACCCCAAAGCTGACCAGTTGCAGAAAATTCATCTGGTGGGCATCCGGCGATGCAAGTAGCCTTACCATTGACATCTGTCTTGAAGAGATGTGGATTTGCCCACATATCGCTTGAATCTTCCGCTACGTAGATTGGCATGTCCCCAACGATTTCGATGTGGTTGTCGTTTGCGTAAGCTTTCAATTTCAACCATTGTTGGAAGAAGAAGTATTGCGTCACACGGTGGTAAACCAACTTGTCTGCTAATTGCTCACGGTAGCTTTCAAGTGCTGAAGCTTTACGAGCACGAGCATCTGCATCTGGCCATTCTGTCCAAGCAAGATTGTCAAAATGCTCTTTGATAGCCATATACTCAGCAAAGAGCTCAAGCCATGATTGGTTGTCTTGAGCAAATTTCTCAAAATCTTTAACATCTCCGACTTCAAAGAAACGTTTCACCGCTTTTTCTAAAAGAGGACGACGTGCATAGTAAATCTTAGCATAGTCAACTTCAGACGCATCGCTACCAAAGTCAACTCCTTCAAGGTCACTTACTTCCAACAAACCTTGCTCCACCAAGATATCTAAATCGATAAAATGAGTGTTTCCTGCGAAGGCTGAGAAAGATTGGTAAGGAGAATCCCCGTAACTAGTTGTTCCTAATGGAAGGATTTGCCAGTAACGTTGTTTTGTACGAACCAAGAAATCAACGAAGTCGTAAGCACTTTGACCAAATGATCCGATTCCGTAAGCTCCTGGGAGAGAAGAGATGTGCATCAACACACCACTTTGACGTTTTTTCATAATAGCACCTCATGTGTTAAAATAATGGAACGTTGCGTATTTTAACAGACGCAAACGTTTGCGCTACTTATAAGTATACTCCTTTTCAAGCATAATTGCAAGCGTTTTTAAAAAAACTTTTTTGATTATTTTTAAGGAGACTAACTCATTTTAGCAAAGATAACTTGAAACTATCTAATCCTAAAGTTTGACTCTCATGAAACAGTCTACAAAGTGCAAAACCTCCTTAAAAAAACTTTAATTTATATGTAGGAGGCACAAAGGTCTATAGAAAATAGATAGGGATTAGAAACAAGGAAATAGCCCCTCCTGATTTCCCTCTTTAGACAGATTCCATCTATTTTTTATTAAAAATACTGTATTCTTATCTATTTCACACTTTTCTTCTATATAAAAAGTAAAATCATGCTATCAAATCAAGCTTAAAATTTTTTTAAAATTTTTAACAAAAACACTTGCAACCGTTTTCTATTTGTGCTATACTAAGCTCATAAAGGAAAACGTTTGCGTTTTTCTTGTCAATAAAACTTGTTATTCTTTAGGAGGAATACACTATGTCATCTAAATTCATGAAGAGCGCTGCTGTGCTTGGAACTGCTACACTTGCTAGCTTGCTTTTGGTAGCTTGCGGAAGCAAAACTGCTGATAAACCTGCTGATTCTGGTTCATCTGAAGCGAAAGAAATCACTCTTTACGTTGAGGACCAATACAAAGCTTATGCTGAAACAGTAGCTAAAGCTTATAAAGAACAATCAGGAACAACAGTTAACATCAAATCTGGTGACCAAATGGGTGGGCTTGACAAACTTTCTCTTGACAACCAATCAGGTCAAGCTCCTGACGTTATGATGGCTCCATACGACCGTGTAGGTAGCCTTGGTACTGACGGACAACTTTCAGAAGTGAAATTGAGCGACGGTGCTAAAACAGATGATAAAACTAAATCTCTTGTAACAGCTGCTGACGGTAAAGTTTACGGTGCTCCTGCCGTTATCGAGTCACTTGTTATGTACTACAACAAAGACTTGGTAAAAGAAGCTCCAAAAACATTTGCTGACTTGGAAAACCTTGCTAAAGATAGCAAATACGCATTCGCTGGAGAAGATGGAAAAACTTCTGCTTTCCTAGCTGACTGGACAAACTTCTACTTTGCATACGGACTTCTTGCTGGTAACGGCGGTTACGTATTCGGACAAAACGGTAAAGACGCTAAAGACATCGGTCTTGCAAACGACGGCGCTATCAAAGGTGTAGAATACGCTAAAACTTGGTATGAAAAATGGCCTAAAGGTATGCAAGATACGGAAGGAGCTGGAAACCTAATCCAAACTCAATTCCAAGAAGGTAAAACAGCTGCTATCATCGATGGACCTTGGAAAGCTCAAGCCTTCAAAGACGCTAAAGTAAACTACGGTGTTGCAACTATCCCAACTCTTCCAAACGGAAAAGACTACGCAGCATTTGGTGGTGGTAAAGCTTGGATCATCCCATCAAGCACTAAGAACCTTGAAGCTGCTCAAAAATTTGTAGACTTCCTTGTTTCAACTGAACAACAAAAAGCCTTCTACGATAAGACTAACGAAATCCCAGCGAATACTGAAGCTCGTTCATACGCTGAAGGTAAAAACGATGAGTTGACAACAGCTGTTATCAAACAATTCAAGAACGCTCAACCAATGCCAAACATCTCTCAAATGTCAGCAGTTTGGGACCCAGCTAAAACAATGTTGTTTGAAGCTGTAAGCGGTAAGAAAGATGCTAAAACAGCAGCTAACGATGCTGTAACATTGATCAAAGAAACAATCAAACAAAAATTTGGTGAATAAAAAATTTGTTCAAGGGGGGTGGAAATCAAATCCCCCTTTGAATTTATCAACAAAAACACAAATAGTTTAGGTTTTATGTAGAAACCAGTATCCTATGAAAGGAGTTATTATGGAAAAGCAACAACCTAGTAAAGCAGCCCTGCTGTCTATCATTCCTGGGTTAGGACAGATTTACAATAAACAAAAAGCCAAAGGTTTTATCTTCCTTGGTGTAACCATCGTATTTGTCCTCTACTTCCTAGCACTTGCAGCCCCTGAATTGAGCAATCTCATCACTCTTGGTGACAAGCCAGGTCGTGACAATTCCCTCTTTATGCTGATTCGTGGTGCCTTCCATTTAATCTTTGTAGTTGTTTATGTACTCTTTTATTTCGCAAATATCAAAGATGCTCATACAACTGCCAAACACATTAATAATGGTATTCCAGTAGCACTTACCTTTAAAGAAATGGTCAAAGGAATCTATGAAAATGGCTTCCCTTACCTCTTGATCATTCCATCTTATATTGCAATGACTTTTGCGATTATCTTCCCAGTTATCGTAACCTTGATGATCGCCTTTACCAACTACGACTTCCAACACTTGCCACCAAACAAATTGTTGGACTGGGTTGGTTTGACCAACTTTACAAACATTTGGAGCTTGAGTACCTTCCGTTCTGCCTTCGGTTCTGTTCTTTCTTGGACTATCATTTGGGCTTTATCTGCCTCAACTTTGCAGATCGTGATTGGTATCTTCACAGCTATCATTGCTAACCAACCATTTATCAAAGGAAAACGTATCTTCGGTGTTATTTTCCTTCTTCCTTGGGCTGTCCCAGCCTTCATCACTATCTTGACATTCTCAAATATGTTTAATGATAGTGTCGGCGCTATCAACACTCAAGTCTTGCCGATCTTTGCTAAATTCCTTCCTTTCCTTGATGGGGCTCTTATCCCTTGGAAAACAGACCCTACTTGGACAAAGGTTGCCTTGATTATGATGCAAGGTTGGCTTGGATTCCCATACATCTACGTTTTGACCTTGGGTATCTTGCAATCTATTCCTAACGACCTTTACGAAGCAGCTTATATTGACGGTGCCAATGCTTGGCAAAAATTCCGCAACATCACTTTCCCAATGATCTTGGCCGTTGCGGCACCTACTTTGATCAGTCAATACACCTTCAACTTTAACAACTTCTCTATCATGTACCTCTTCAATGGTGGAGGACCTGGTAGTGTCGGTGGAGGAGCTGGTTCAACAGATATCTTGATCTCATGGATCTACCGTTTGACAACAGGTACATCTCCTCAATACTCAATGGCGGCAGCTGTTACCTTGATTATCTCTATCATTGTCATCTCAATCTCTATGATCGCATTCAAGAAACTACACGCATTTGATATGGAGGACGTCTAAGATGAATAACTCAATTAAACTCAAACGTAGACTGACTCAAACCCTTACTTACCTTTACCTGATTGGTCTATCAATTGTCATTATCTATCCACTTTTGATTACCATCATGTCAGCCTTTAAAGCAGGTAACGTCTCAGCCTTTAAACTAGATACTAACATCGACCTCAATTTTGATAACTTTAAAGGCCTCTTCACTGAAACCTTGTACGGTACTTGGTACCTCAACACTTTGATTATCGCCTTGATTACCATGGCTGTTCAAACAAGTATCATCGTACTTGCTGGTTATGCTTACAGCCGTTACAACTTCTTGGCTCGTAAACAAAGTTTGGTCTTCTTCTTGATTATCCAAATGGTGCCAACTATGGCCGCTTTGACAGCCTTCTTCGTTATGGCGCTTATGTTGAACGCCCTTAACCACAGCTGGTTCCTCATCTTCCTCTACGTTGGTGGTGGTATCCCGATGAATGCTTGGCTCATGAAAGGCTACTTCGATACAGTGCCAATGTCTTTAGACGAATCTGCAAAACTAGACGGTGCAGGACACTTCCGCCGTTTCTGGCAAATTGTTCTTCCACTTGTTCGCCCAATGGTTGCCGTACAAGCTCTCTGGGCCTTCATGGGACCTTTTGGGGACTACATCCTCTCTAGTTTCTTGCTTCGTGAGAAAGAATACTTTACTGTTGCCGTAGGTCTCCAAACCTTCGTTAGCAATGTGAAAAACATGAAGATTGCCTACTTCTCAGCAGGTGCTATCCTCATCGCCCTTCCAATCTGTATTCTCTTCTTCTTCCTACAAAAGAACTTTGTTTCAGGACTTACAAGTGGTGGCGACAAGGGATAATATATCCCCGCCACCCTTTTTCATTTTATACTCTTCGAAAACCTCTTCAAACCACGTCAGCTTCCATCTGCAACCTCAAAGTTGTGCTTTGAGCAACCTGCGGCTAGCTTCCTAGTTTGCACTTTGATTTTCATTGAGTATTAGCGATTGTTACTGTAAATAACATCCTTACAACAAGCAATTTTTCTCCTAGACTTGAAATAAAGCACATTTCTCTATATAATAATACTCATATAGAAAACACCTTTTAGAAAGATACCTATGCTTCCATATCCATTTTCCTATTTTTCAAGTATTTGGGGATTTCGTAAGCCCCTGTCCAAACGTTTCGGACTCAACTGGTTCCAACTACTCTTTACCAGTATCTTCCTTATCAGCTTGTCTATGGTACCCATTGCCATTCAAAACAGCTCGCAGGAGACTTATCCGCTAGAAACCTTTATCGATAATGTCTATGAACCATTGACAGATGAGGTTGTCCAGGATCTCTCTGAGCATGCTGCAATTGTTGATGGTAAATTAACTTATACAGGAACAGCTAGTCAAGCCCCTTCTATTGTGATCGGTCCAAGCCCAAGTAAGGAGTTCCCGAAGGACTTGCAACTGCATTTCGATACGAATGAGCTCGTCATCAGCAAGGAAAATAAGGAACTGACCCGAGTCTCTTACCGAGTGATTGATACTGAGAGTTTCAAAAGCAAAGACAGCTTAACCCAAGCGATTTCTAAAGACTGGTACCAACAGAATCGTGTCTATATCAGTCTCTTCCTAGTTCTCGGTGCCAGCTTCCTCTTTGGTTTGAATTTCTTTATTGTCTCTCTAGGAGCTAGTCTTCTCCTTTATATCACTAAGAAATCACGCCTCTTTTCATTTAGAACCTTTAAAGAGTGCTATCATTTTATCTTGAACTGTTTAGGATTGCCAACTCTGATTACGCTTATTTTGGGATTATTTGGCCAAAATATGTCAAACCTCATCACTATACAAAACATTCTTTTTGTTCTGTATCTGGTCACTATCTTTTATAAAACACATTTCCGTGATCCAGATTACCATAAATAGGAGATTTTTATGCCCGTTACGATTAAAGACGTGGCCAAGGCTGCTGGTGTTTCGCCTTCAACCGTAACCCGTGTTATTCAAAATAAATCAACCATTAGCGACGAAACAAAAAAACGCGTTCGCAAGGCTATGAAGGAACTCAACTACCACCCCAACCTCAATGCTCGTAGCTTGGTAAGCAGTTATACCCAAGTTATTGGCTTGGTGCTTCCTGACGACTCAGATGCCTTCTATCAAAATCCTTTCTTCCCATCTGTTCTCCGTGGCATTGCCCAAGTCGCTTCTGAAAATCACTACGCCATTCAGATTGCGACAGGTAAAGATGCCAAAGAGCGTCTTAAAGCTATTTCTCAGATGGTCTATGGTAAGCGTGTAGATGGTTTGATTTTCCTCTATGCCCAAGAAGAGGACCCTTTGGTTAAGTTAGTAGCAGACGAGCAATTTCCTTTCCTTATCTTAGGTAAATCTCTATCTCCTTTCATTCCACTTGTCGATAATGACAATGTCCAAGCTGGTTTTGATGCGACAGAGTATTTCATCAAAAAAGGATGCAAGCGAATTGCCTTTATCGGAGGTACTAAGCGACTCTTCGTAACACAAGACCGTCTGACAGGTTACGAGCTAGCTCTAAAACAATACCAACTTCCTCTCGATACTAATCTGACTTACTTTGCTACTGAATTTCTTGAAGATAATGGTTATCGCTTTAGTAGACTTCTCTTCAAACACGATCCAAATATTGACGCTATTATTACCATTGATAGTCTCCTTGCTGCAGGGGTCTGTGATTACATCGCAAAACACCAACTGGATGTCCCTGTTCTCAGCTTCGACTCAGTCAATCCCAAGCTCAACTTGGCAGCCTATGTCGATATTAATAGCCTAGAACTTGGTCGAACATCATTTGAAACAATTCTTCAGATTATCAACGATGCTAAAAGCAATAAACAAATTTGTTACCGTCAGTTAATCGCCCACAAAATTATCGAAAAATAAAAACCAGCTCGCGCTGGTTTTTTTGGTCACTAATTTTCTGTTTCAACGAATCGTCCCAGAATATGAACATTCTCCGATACAGAGACAAAGGCTCCTGAGTCCACCTGTTTCATAATCTGTTTAAATTCATTAAACTCTGCACGTGTAATAACAGTGATTAAAACTGCCTTTCTCTCGTGATTGTAGGTTCCTTCTGCATCGTGGATCATGGTTGCTCCGCGGTGCAATTTTTTATGGATTTTCTCAATTACTTTATCTGGATGATTGGTCACAATCATAGCCTGCATGCGTTTTTGCTTAGTAAAGACAGCGTCTGTGACACGGCTAGAGACAAAGATGGTAATCATAGAGTAGAGAGCGTATTTCCAACCAAAGGTCAAGCCTGCTATCAGCATGATAGTCCCATTTACTAAGAAAGAAATACTACCGACATTCTTACCTGTTTTCTTGCGAATAGTCAAACTGACAATATCCGTCCCACCACTAGAGATATTGTTGCGAAGAGCAAAACCAATCCCCAAGCCCATGACAACGCCCCCAAAAAGGGCATTGATAATGGGATCCTCCGTCAAGGTTGCCACAGGGACAAACTGGATAAAGAAGGAACTCATGGATACCGTGATAAAGGTAAAGACGGTGAACTTATGGCCAATCTGATACCAAGCCAAGACCATCAAAGGGAAGTTAATAGCGTAAAAGGTTAGCGAAATCGGAATATGAAAACCAAACCAGTGATTACTCAAGGCAGAGATAATCTGTGCCAGACCTGTCGCACCACTCGAATACACATGCCCTGGTTGGAAAAAGAAATTGACTGCCACTGCTGATAAAAAACCATAGACCAGAGAAGCTGAAATCTTCTCATCATATTTTTCCCGAGAGATGCTTTGTAAGACACGTAAAATTTTTATCTGATAAGCAAAGCGGCGCAGATAATAGCGCCACCGCTTAATTCGTTTTGCTTGTTTCATCTTCTTCTACTTGTAAGCTGAGTTCCTCTAGTTGTTTGAGAGCGACTGTTGAAGGAGCTTGTGTCATTGGGTCACTTGCCTTGTTGTTCTTAGGAAAGGCAATGACTTCACGGATATTTTCTTCTCCTGCTAAGAGCATGACAAAACGATCAAGCCCTATAGCCAAACCACCGTGTGGTGGGAAACCATAGTCCATGGCTTCAAGAAGGAAACCAAACTGGTCATTTGCTTCTTCAGCTGAGAAACCAAGAGCCTTGAACATGCGTTCTTGAAGGTCTTTTTGGTTGATACGAAGACTACCACCACCAAGCTCATAACCGTTCAAGACAATATCGTAAGCAATGGCACGAACCTTAGCCAAATCACCTTCTAATTCGTGAGCAGTCTCTTCCTGTGGAAGTGTGAATGGATGGTGGGCGCTCATGTAGCGGCCTTCTTCTTCAGACCATTCAAACATCGGCCAGTCAACCACCCAAAGGAAGTTGAACTTATCATTATCAATCAAGCCAAGCTCTTTGGCAATACGTCCACGAAGGGCACCGAGAGTTGCATTGGCCACTTCAAGCGTATCCGCCACAAAGAGAACCAAGTCCTTGTCTTCAAGAGCAAGCGCTGCTGTCAATTCTTCTTGGATACCAGTCAAGAACTTGGCAACTGGTCCGTTTAATTCTCCATCAACCACCTTGACCCAAGCAAGACCTTTGGCACCATATTGTTTGGCTACTTCCGTCATCTTGTCGATGTCTTTACGTGAATAGTTGTCCGCAGCGCCTTTGACCACAATTGCTTTTACAGCAGGTGCTTCTGAAAAGACTTTAAAATCTACACCTTTGACCACTTCTGTCAAGTCCTGAAGCAACATGTCAAAACGAGTATCTGGCTTATCAGAACCGTAACGAGCCATAGCGTCATCATACTTCATACGCGGGAAAGGCAGAGTGACTTCGATGCCTTTAGTTTCTTTCATCACGCGTGCAATCAAGCCTTCTGTGATATCTTGGATTTCTTGCTCAGTAAGGAAAGACGTTTCCAAGTCGACCTGAGTGAACTCAGGCTGGCGGTCACCACGCAAGTCCTCGTCACGGAAACATTTGACGATTTGGTAGTAACGGTCAAAACCAGCATTCATCAACAATTGCTTAGTGATTTGTGGACTTTGAGGAAGAGCATAGAAATGCCCCTTATTAACACGAGATGGCACCAAATAATCACGCGCCCCTTCAGGCGTTGACTTAGAAAGGAATGGTGTCTCCACGTCGATAAACTCCAACTCATCCAAGTAATTACGGATAGAGTGGGTCACCTTAGCACGAAGTTTAAGATTTTCCAACATTTCTGGACGACGAAGGTCAAGGTAACGGTAACGCAAACGTGTATCGTCATTGGCCTCAATACCATCCTTAATCTCAAATGGTGTTGTCTTAGCTGTATTAAGCACTGTCAGAGCTGTCACGTTTAACTCAACTGCACCAGTTGGCAACTTATCATTGGCTTGCTCACGCGCAGCGACCTGACCAGTCACCTCGATAACAAATTCGCTACGAAGGCTTTCAGCTGTTGTCATAACCTCTGCAGAGACTTTTTCAGGGTTGATAACCAACTGCATGATTCCTTCACGGTCACGAAGATCGATAAAGATCAAACCACCAAGGTCACGACGACGGCCTACCCATCCTTTCAAGGTTATTTCTTGTCCGATGTGTTCCTCACGAACACGACCAGCATACATACTACGTTTCATTGTTTCTCTCCTCTTTTATTCTGTTACTATTTTACCATAAAAGCGCAGGCTCTTCATGAAAATCATCAGAAAAGTTTGCCAGTCTTTAAAAATTAACTCACATACAAAAATCCGATGAAGTTCACCGGACTCTTTTATTTTGAATTGTTGCCTGCTTTACGCTTTTCAGCGATTTCGGCTGCCTTTCGAGGCAAGACAATTTCCGTTATGTAAGCTGTCCCAAAACGCAAGACACCTGCAATAGGGGCAAAGACGACTACTAGATAGTTATAGAAGAAATCGCCCTTAAAGGCATAAGCTAGCGCCCCAATGATGAAAAATAGAACAACTGCTTGAATCACTGCTAATAAAATTACTCGTTTCATGTGACCTCCTGACTCTATTATAGCATGAGTATCATCAAAAAGCCGATTAAATTATTCAAAGCGTGGAGAGAAATACTGTAGACCAGACCTTTTCTGCTAATGTAAGCCAAACCCAAACTAAAACCAAGGCTAAAATAGACAAAAAATTGTTGCACATCACCTGGGAAATGAATCAAGGCAAACAGAAGACTAGATACCAGAAGGAAAATCAGAGTTTGTTTCCTATTGTCCTGCTTAGGAAAGAGATAGCGTGCCAACATCCCTCTAAAGATAAGTTCTTCCGTCAAAGGAGCAAAAATAACGACCGCAAAGAATGAGAAAAGTGGTTGAGACAAGGTCAAGTCTATCGCTATTTGCTGATTTACTGAAGGATCATTTGGCAAGAAAAACTGGACAACAAGAGATAAGAACCAAACCAAGACAGGAAGCCAAATAAATCGGTTGAAGCCACTCTTCTCAATACGAACAGGACCTTTCTGATACCATTTGTAAATGCCGTACACATAAACTCCAGCCAAGGCCACATAGAGCAAGGTCACAGCATAGGGTGAACCGCCTAAGGCAAGCGACGTAGTCGCGAGCACCTGAATGAAGCCATAGATGAATAAAAAGGATAGAATGGCTAGAAGAAACCAGCCAAGGTTTTTAAGTAGTTTCATAAAGTTCTCCTATCTTGCTTTATAGCTGTTTTTCAATACAAAGAGGTTTGCTATTCCTAACACAAGTACCCAGGCAAGTAACATACCAATATTAGAAAAAGATATTTCCCCACCTTTTTGATTTAAAAGATTTACAATAGGACCGACGAACGAGTAATCTAACACTTTCTGAGCCGTATCATTTTGAAGAGCAATTATAGGTAAAAAAGAGACAATTAACATAGGGAAGATACTATAAACTTGCGCTTTAGATTGAGTATCTGAAACCGCACCGATTAGAAGGTTGAGAAAAATAATACTAATCGTTGCTAGGAGCAAATAGATAACGTAGGCAACTAAATAACCAGATACATCTACTCTAAGATAGATGGGAAGTGCAATCATAGCAAGCAACATTATCAGAATAGGGAGAACGAGCATACTGAAAGTATATTCTGTTGCTGTCACACCACTTAGAATGAGTGATTTCAGATTTCGTTTTTCCTTATCTTCTGCCATCATAATCGATACCATATAACCACTTCCCATACTCAAGACCATGGTCAAACTCGTAGAGAGGAGAAACATACTCAATTCTCCATTCTTATTCATGAATTCATTATATAGAACAGCAATACCAAAAGGCATCAATAAAGTTGCTAACAAACTTGAATTGCTAATAAGAACTTGTACTCTTAACCATAGTAGGGCATTTAATTTTCTAAACATCTAACTTTTCTCCTGTCAATCTGATAAAGATTTCTTCTAGAGTTGGCTCACAAGAGTGAACCATCATCAAATCTGTCGTATCTAAATGTGGTAATTCTTCAAATGGAACGATCTGTTCTCGTCCATCATTATAAACCACACGTACTTTCTTATCCACATGGTACTTCTGGATAATATCTTGTGGACTTCCATACTCTATTAAGTTCCCCTTATTCAAAAGAGATAAGCGATCACAAAGCAGAGTTGCTTCATGCATATCATGCGTGGTCAGAAAGATAGTTGTCCCCGCCTGCTTTAACTCTTGAAGTAGGGTATGAATCATCTTAGATGTTGTAGGGTCTAAGCCACTGGTTGGCTCATCTAGAAAGAGAATCTTAGGAGCATTCAGAAGGGCACGAGCCAAGAACATTCGTTGTTTCATTCCAGTAGATAACTTTTCTGCAATAATATCTTTAGCATCTGCCAATCCAACCTGTTGGAGCACCTGATTTACTCTATCTGCCTTGAGACCATATAACTTAGCATAGATGAGAAGATTTTTATAAAGACTCATCTTTTCATAAAAACCACTGCCATCACTAACAATACCAATTTGTTCCAAATCATTTGAGGTTAAATCTTGAGAATTCTTGCCTAACAAAACTGTTTTACCTTGATCTGCAGCCAACTGACCTGTTAAGACATTGATCATGGTTGTTTTACCTGAGCCAGAAGGCCCAAGAAAACCAAAGATTTCACCCTCCTTAATCTCAAAAGAAATCTGATGAAGAGCTTTTTTGTTCCCAAAACTTTTGCTTACATTTTCAACACGAATCATAAAAACTCCTTTATTTGAAATAACGTTTCACCATAGGTAACTGCATCACATTGATATAAATATGGATTGCTCCGACAAACAAGAAGGCTAGTAACTGAATCTCTCCTGTCAGTAAAGAAAAGAGAGCAATCAGAAAGTACAAAGCTGGCAAGACATACTGATGTAATTGGAATAAAATCCGAAAACTCTGTTCCAAATTAGCCTGGCGCTCCCCTTCATCGCAAGAATTGACATAACCTAAGATATCCTTTGGCATAGAGAAAAATACCATATCAAACTGGCGAACAATCGCAATGGTTTTATAAAAATATTTTTGAGCATTAAAAGTCAACACTAATCCCAAAAAAGAAAGAGATAAGGTTAGATTGCTTCTATTTAGTATAACCACTTCACTTGCTGAAATGAAGAGAGCCAATAAAATCACTACACTTGCACTATTAAAAGCAATACTTCCAAACTCAAGATTCCGATACATTTGCACATAATAGCTTTCATTCAGATCATCATCCATTTCCTCTTGATACAAGGAATGAAATTTTCTGCTTTTCTTTAAGAAATTGAAAGTCAAAAAAAGACTAATGAAACCTAATACTAAACAAATAGCTGATATCCAAGGTATCAAGACTTTTACATCTAAAATAACTTCGTAGGATTCGGCACGTGCCTTAAACATCCCTACAAACATGCCCAAGAAGCCTCCAAAGACAACAGACATTAAAAATAACAAGACACCTTTCTTATTCTTTTTCATATTCATTCTCCTTTTTCACTCGCTAAATTGTTTGCTTTCTTTTCAATCCAGTCAACGACTGGGATGAGGGCAAAGTAGGCCCAAATAAATTGGTCACTGTAATAGAGATCAAACCATCCTAGATTTGTTCCAATTAGTAGACACACGCTGACTAATAAAGCTATGGCAACTACATAATAAATCACTTTATACTTGTTCATCATTTTTCTCCTTTTTCTTTAACCAGTTGAAAATGGACAAGAGGACTAAGTTAACCCAAAACAAATACTTACTTTCAACAAAATAGAACCAACCCAGTAATGTTCCAATCATAGCAAAAGCATTCACAATAAGGGCAAGAACACTCATACAATAAATCACTTTATACTTGTTCATCACTCGTCCTCCTCCAAGCGAAATACCGATTCGACTGTTTCGTTGAAAATTTGAGATATTTTCAGGGCAATGATAATGGACGGGGTGTATTCATCCCGTTCTAATAGACTGATAGTCTGTCTGGAAACCTCTGCTAGCTTGGCTAGTTCGGTTTGATTAAGGCCATCGCGAGCCCGCAACTCTTTTAGACGATTTTTTAGTTGCATGTCACACACCTACTCTCCGTCAAATTCAACGGCTTGGATATCCTCAATACGTTGCAACTTGATTTTTTCTTTTCCCGTCTTATCTACGTATCGTAGCTTGACCCATTCCTCATCAACATCCACAACTTCCCAAAAATTTGTTCCAAATAGTTCTCCAATGATTGTTGGTTTCTTTCCAATCATTTCTTGCAATAATCTCGACATTTCTGCGTTTCCTTTCTCTTTTCTTTCGATTACCTTTAACCTCTTCTCTATCCGCTTGATTTTCTTAGATTGACTCATATAAATCAAGACGAGAAAAGGAAACAAAATCCATACCCACATGTGGCTCCCTCCTATTTCTTAACTTGCTTATATTGTAACACATCTTTTTCTTTTTGACAAGCATATTTGTCAAAAAGTTTATGATTTTTGTCATTTTGCAAAAGAAAAAGGTCAGGAGTAGGTTCCTGACCAGTTTATCTATCATTAAAATCCTAGTTTTTCAAAGATTTCTGAGAAGTTTTGGCTGATTGTCTCAAGTGACACTTGCACTTCTTCTCGAGTTTGGTTGTTCTTGACTGTCACTTGTCCGCTTTCGACTTCGCTCTCTCCTAGGGTGATGAGGGTCTTAGACGCAAAGACATCGGCTGACTTGAACTGAGCTTTGAGTTTACGATTGAGGTAATCACGCTCTGCTTTGAAACCTTGTTGGCGAAGAGTCTGTACTAATTCCAAGGCCTTGACATTTGCTCCTTCTCCCAAAACTGCGATATAGACATCTAGGGCGTTTTCGATAGGGAGAGACACACCTTGCTTTTCAAGAATGAGAAGCAGGCGCTCTACACCAAGTCCAAAACCAAAGCCAGCAGTTTCAGGGCCTCCAAAGTAAGAAACCAAACCATCGTAACGACCACCCGCACAGACGGTCAGGTCATTGCCCTCAATCTCAGTGATAAACTCGAAAATGGTGTGGTTGTAGTAGTCCAGACCACGCACCATATTGGTATCGATGATATAGTCTACACCCAGATTTTCCAACATCTGACGCACAGCATCAAAATGAGCTTGGCTTTCTTCATCAAGGAAATCCAAGATAGAAGGTGCATTCTCCACTGCCACCTTGTCTTCTTTTTCCTTAGAGTCCAAGACACGGAGAGGATTTTCCTCCAAACGACGTTGGCTATCCTTGGACAAGGTCTCCTTGAGCGGTGTCAAATAGTCAATCAAGGCTTGACGGTAGGCCGCACGACTCTCAGGATTCCCAAGAGTGTTGAGGTGCAATTTGACACCTTGGATGCCAATTTCTTTCAGGAAGTGGGCTGCCATAGCGATGGTTTCCACATCGGTAGCTGGATTGCTAGATCCAAAACACTCAACACCAATCTGGTGGAACTGGCGCAAACGCCCTGCCTGTGGACGCTCATAGCGGAACATAGGGCCCATGTAGTAGAACTTACTTGGCTTTTGCACTTCTGGGGCGAAGAGTTTATTTTCCACGTAGGAACGGACAACAGGCGCAGTTCCTTCTGGACGGAGGGTAATATGGCGGTCACCCTTGTCATAGAAATCGTACATTTCCTTGGTTACGATATCCGTTGTATCTCCGACAGAACGGCTGATAACCTCGTAATGCTCAAAAATAGGCGTGCGCACTTCTGCATAGTTATAGCGCTTGAAAATTTCACGGGCAAAGCCCTCAACGTACTGCCATTTGGCAGATTCAGCAGGTAAAATATCCTGCGTTCCTTTTGGTTTTTGTAATTTCATAGGGAATCCTCTTTAAACTTAATAGTCTTATTTTACCATAAATAGAGGGATTAAAACAGTGAGAACAAAATTAGGATTTATACTCAATGAAAATCAAAAAGCAAACTAGGAAGTTAGCCGCAGGTTGCTCAAAACAATGTTTTGAAGTTGTGGATAGAACTGACGAAGTCAGTAACCATATCTACGGTAAGGCGACACTGACGTGGTTTGAAGAGATTTTCGAAGAGTATTAGATATCATTTTTGAGATTAAGAATCGTCAAAAGAATAGCTAGCAAGGAAAGACCAACAAATAGCATCCAAGTCAACTGTATATTCCATACAGCTACAAGTGAAAAACAGGCTGTTCCCACAGGTATGGATAAGGTGAACAATAAACCTAAAAAATTACTGGTACGAGCTAGAACCTCTGGAGCTAGATTTTTCAGGAGCATGGCACTAATCTTTGGTTGAACTTTACCAGACACATACAGAGTTGAACAGAGAAATAGTAAACCAAGTACGACTTGATTGAATAAATTAGCTAGACCAACTAGACTGAGTCCTACGGTCACCCACATCATCAATCTAGGCAAGGACTGCTTCCCAAAATAATCATTGCCCGTAAGGCTACTGATGATGATTGCTACTAAAGCACAGACTTGACTGATAAATAGTGCCTCTGTATAAGAAAAATTCAAGAGAGAATGGCTCAAAAAGAAGATATTATAAATTCCACCCAAAGCGCCACCCAAGGCATTGATAAGCAAGACAGCAAAGAGCATAAAACCAAAGTTTTTCTGTCCACTTTTAAGAAAAACGAGACGTAAATTTCGGTAAATCGTTAGGAACTGGTCTTTGATAGGAAGCTTCTCATTTTTTAGTGATTCACCATCAGCAGATGAAATTGATATACTCAATTTGCTTCTTCCTAAAAAGAGAACAGAAGCTGATACGAGGAAAAAACAGGCATTGATTCCCGCAACAAGGGAAAAATTGTTGACCAATAGCCCTAAGAGCCAGACTCCGAAAGATTGACCCCCAATAGCTGAAATATAGGTGATGAACTGTGAAAAAGAGTAAGCCTCCATCAAATCATTTTCAGCTACTTTTTCCTTAATAAGAGGCATGCGCAAACCACCAGCAAAATCACTGATGACATCACTAATGACATTGATCAAACACAGGCTAGAAAAGGCAAAGAGACTAGCTTGCTGAACAACTAGGGCTGCTAGAAAAAATAAAACCGCCTGAAACAAACCGCTATAGACCATCCATTTGACCTTGTCCCTCGTGTAATCTGCCCGAATCCCTACAAAAACTGTAAAGAGAGTCGGAAGAATCATGACAATATTCGCCATAGCAACAGCAAAGGAGGCTTGCGGCAAGGTCGATGCATAGACGATAAATACCAGGTTGAAAATCGAAGCACCAAAAGCATTGAAGAATCGTGACAAAGTCAAGAATCGATAAGCTTGATTTCTAAACAATAGTTTCATAGGTAATCTCCCTTCTTGTTCGAAGTTTTATGTGAAGTATGACTATAGTATAGCACTTAGAAATTTTAGAGGAAAAACTTTTGAATATATGCAACAAATGAAATGAGCAAAAAGAAACGATAGAATTTCTCCAGTGACACGAGAGAGCCCAATAGTTCTATCGCTTCAAATTTCAAATAATTTTCTTAGTTTGCAGATATTCAACAATCGATCGTTTTTCTATAGTATTCGGCAGATTTGTTACAGCCAAGCATCTCAAAAATACGGACAGCATCTTCCATCTTTTTTTGTCCTTCCTTGACTCTGCCTTGCTTGCTATCAAGGAGACCTTCCGCCCACAAATAGACAATTCGGAAGTAGGTCTCATTTTCCTTGTAGAAATGCTCTTCGATAACACGTTTAAAATAATGGGCATTAGTAAATTCTTCACACTCAATGCTAGCTAAAAAACCATTCAATAGTATAGTGTGAAAAAGGTTTCGATTGCCAGACATTTCCATTAGAAAATCAGATTTTCGGACCATTTCTCGTACATATCTAGTAAAAAGAGAAACAGATAAAAATGGTGAACTGACTGAAAATAAATTGAGTTCATAGATCCCCCAAATCTCGGTAGAAAACAAATAATCATGAAGGACTTTCCCTTCCTCTGCTGTTAACTCTACCCCTTCATCCATGCCCTTCATATAAGACTTGATCATAATGGCATTTAGAATATGTTTCTGTTTGTTTTGAGAATGGGCATGCTTTTGATACTCCTTGCGATACAAGTCCTCAAGCGGAGCTATATTCTTTGGATCCAAGACATCTATGATTTCTTTTCTCAACTCAGAATCTGTATCATACTGAAAACCTCTCGCCAGAAAGAGAATTTCCTCTACACTGGCAGATATATTTTCTAGGGCAAATAAAAACTTTTCCACCGAAAGCTCACTCTGACCTGTTTCAAATCGGGACAACATAGACGGCGAAAATTGTCCCCCAGTTGCTTGTCTCAGCGAGATATTTCTTGACTCTCGTAATTGTCTAAAGACTTTTCCAATCTGCTCCATAGACTTCCCCTTGATTCAGTATTTTCTTCATTTTATCATATTTTTCAGAAAATTCATCAAAAACTTGCCAAATTGTCAGAATTATGAGAAAATAGAGGATATTTATCACGTGGAGGGACTGTAATGAGAGAGGATATCAAAATCAATGACCGCGCTTTAGCCTTGCAAGACCAAATTATCGAAAAACTAGAGAAGGTTTTTGATACAGATGTGGAATTGGATGTTTACAATCTAGGACTGATTTATGAAATCAATCTGGATGAAACGGGCCTCTGCAAGATTGTCATGACCTTCACCGACACCGCCTGTGATTGTGCCGAAAGCCTGCCTATCGAAATCGTAGCAGGTCTGAAACAAATCGAGGGTATCGAAGATGTCAAGGTTGAAGTCACCTGGTCGCCTGCCTGGAAAATCACACGAATCAGTCGCTACGGCCGTATTGCCCTTGGACTGCCACCTCGTTAATACTCTTCAAAAATCTCTTCAAACCACGTCAGCTTAGCCTTATCGTATAGATGTTACTGACTTCGTCAGTTCTATCTGCAACCTCAAAACAGTGTTTTGAGCAACCTGCGCCTAGCTTTCTAGTTTGCTCTTTGATTTTTATTGAGTATAGGCAGGCAAATCACTTTTGGAGATGAAAAGAAGCAAGCCGAAGTTGGCTTGCTTTTTGAGTTTATTTTTTACCTGACTTGTCCATATTCCAGAAGTCTGTCACGGCTCCGCGTGAAGCAGATGATACGATGTGGGCATATTTACCGAGGACACCACGACTGTAAAGTGGTGGCAAGGTAGTTTCTGCCTTGCGTTTTTCAAGTTCTTCTTCGGATACGGCCATGGAAATTTCTTTGGTATCTTGGTCAACCGTAACAATATCGCCTGTACGAAGGTAGGCAATTGGTCCACCATCCTGAGCCTCAGGAGCGATATGTCCAACAACTAGACCATAAGTCCCACCAGAGAAACGGCCATCCGTTAAGAGGGCAACCTTGTCTCCTTGACCTTTACCAACAATCATGGATGAAAGTGACAGCATCTCAGGCATACCAGGACCACCCTTAGGTCCAACAAAACGAACAACGACAACATCGCCATCAACGATTTCATCTGTCAGAACGGCCTGAATCGCATCTTCTTCTGAGTCAAAGACCTTAGCTGGTCCAACGTGACGACGCACTTTAACACCTGATACCTTGGCAACTGCTCCATCAGGGGCAAGGTTCCCGTTCAAGATGATAAGCGGACCATCTGCACGTTTTGGATTTTCAAGTGGCATAATGACTTTTTGGCCTGGTGTAAGGTCTGCAAAGTCAGCTAAGTTTTCAGCTACAGTCTTACCAGTACATGTAATGCGGTCTCCATGAAGGAAACCATTTGCCAAGAGGTATCTCATAACCGCAGGCACACCACCGACTTCATAGAGGTCTTGGAAGACATACTGACCAGATGGTTTCAAGTCGGCCAAGTGAGGCACACGCTCTTGGATCGTATTGAAGTCCTCAAGTGACAAGTCAACATTGGCAGCATGGGCAATGGCAAGCAAGTGAAGAGTGGCATTTGTAGAACCACCGAGAGCCATAGTTACAGTGATGGCATCTTCAAAGGCTTCACGAGTCAAGATGTCTGATGGTTTGAGACCGAGCTCCAACATCTTAACAACAGCACGTCCTGCTGCTTCGATGTCTTCTTTCTTATCAGCTGATTCAGCTGGGTGAGATGAGGAGCCTGGCAAACTCATACCTAGAACTTCGATAGCTGTCGCCATGGTATTAGCTGTATACATACCACCACAGCCACCAGGGCCAGGGCAGGCATTACATTCAAGACGTTTTACGTCCTCAGCTGTCATGTCACCGTGGTTCCATTTTCCGATACCCTCAAAAACAGAAACCAAGTCAATATCTTTACCATCAAGATTTCCCGGTGCAATAGTTCCACCATAAGCGAAAATAGCTGGAATATCCATATTGGCAATGGCAATCATAGAACCAGGCATGTTCTTGTCACAGCCACCGATAGCGACGAAGGCATCCACATTGTGGCCTCCCATAGCCGCCTCGATTGAGTCCGCAATGATATCACGAGATGTCAAAGAGAAACGCATACCGGGCGTTCCCATGGCAATCCCGTCCGCTACAGTGATAGTCCCAAACTGCACAGGCCAAGCACCTGCCGATTTGACACCTTCTTTAGCCAATTTCCCAAAATCATGCAAGTGGATGTTACATGGTGTATTTTCCGCCCAAGTCGAAATCACTCCCACAATCGGTGTCTCAAAGTCCTTATCTGTCATACCAGTCGCACGAAGCATAGCACGGTTTGGTGATTTTACCATACTGTCATAAATGCTACTGCGGTGACGTTTATCTAATTCGGTCATTTGTTCCCTCCCATTTCAGTTTTTACTATTATAGCACATTTTAAAAGCAATGAACAGAAGAAAATTCTTGAATTTTCAGAAAATTCTATATACATATGAAATATTTAAAACTAAAAACAACAAAGCGGATTAGGGCACTTTCTGATGACCAGAATATGCTTTTTAATCCGCTTTCTTTAAATAACGTACTGTAATTGTTACAAAAATTCTTTCAGAACAGTGTATTCAACATCTATCTTGCATTATAAATTTCTAGAACTTTCTCTTTTATATTCGATTCACTCAAACCATACTCATTAAGAAGATAATCCACTTTCCCTACTTGACCGAATCTTTCTTGAACACCCATCCGATGAATTTTTGTTATTCCATCATCAGAGAATAATTCACATAAAGCACTGCCAATTCCACCTATCTGATTGTGGTTTTCTACAGTAAATATAGTTTTTCCACTTAACATTGTTTTTATCTGTTCTGGTATCGGTTTAATTCTAAATAAATCTATCACACCTACTGAATAACCTAATTTAGACAGTTCATCCGCAACTCGAATACTTGGAGCAACCATTATGCCAGAAGCAACGATTACAACATCTTCACCGTGTCTTAACTCAATGTAGCCTTTAGAAAAATCTTCTCCACCTTGATATACAGCCTCTGGAGCTTTTCTAATTGTTCGAATATATTTCAGTCCTTTTAAGTCTAATGTCTGGTTCAATATTTCACGAAATTGGATATCATCAGTTGCTTCAAAAATGATCGATTTAGGAATTAAACGTAACAATCCAATTTCTTCAAATGGCATATGTGTCCCACCATTCATTTCTGCAGTTACTCCTGCATCTGATCCAATCACAGTGGCATCCAATTGTGCGTATCCAAGAGAAATAAATAATTGATCAAATACCCTTCGTGAAGCAAAAGGACCAAATGTATGAAGATAAGGTCTAAACCCCTGAATAGATAAACCTGCTGCAAGTCCGACCATCTCTGCTTCCATGATCCCAACATTCACATAACGGTCTCCAAAGTCCTTTTCAAGATTATTAGTAGCCCTAGAACTTGACAAGTCTGCTTCTAAAACTACTATATCAGAATAACTTTGGTTAGCCTCTAGAAGGAAATCTCTATACACATGTCGTAATTCTTTCGTACTTCTCATCATTCTGTTTCCTCCAATTCCTGACTTAATCTTTCTACAACTGAAGTTAACATTTGTCTCTCCTCTACAGTAGGGCGAAGATGATGATTGGATTTCATTTCTTCCAGCTCTCGAACTCCTTGACCTTTAATAGTGTCTAATACAATACACTTAGGGGATGAATTATTTGACTGTTTTAATTGGATAATCCCTTCATAAATTTCTCTAATATCTGAACCATTGACCCTAATGGATTCAAATCCAAATGATGAGAATTTTTCTACAAAATCACCTGGATTACAAATATCCTTTGTAAAACCATCTAATTGTTTTTTGTTATCGTCTACAAATACAATTAAATTAGATAACTGTTGATGAGAAGCAAACTGTATAGCCTCCCAACATTGTCCCTCATTTAACTCACCATCTCCAACAATAGCATAGGTATAAAAGGGACTTTTTCTTATTCTCTGACCATATGCAAGTCCGGTTGCAACACTAATTCCTTGTCCTAAAGAGCCCGTTGTCATATCTATGCCTGGCGTTAGATTTCTATCAGGATGAGACGGTAATTTGGTTCCATTTGTATTTAAAGAATATAAGAATTCTTTGTCAAAGAAACCATTCAAATAGAGTGTACTGTATAGAGCTGGTCCTCCGTGACCTTTTGATAATATGAAATAATCTCTATCTCGCGATGCAAATATTTCTGGAGTCATTGGCATTATTTCACCATAAAGCACTGCTAGAACTTCTACGATAGACAGGCTCCCTCCATAATGACCAAATCCAAGATGATTCAAGGTTTCAAGAGTATTTAATCGGATGTTAGTCGCAAATTTTCTTAACTCATCTTCTCTATTTTTACTTAAAATCATCCCTTATTCCTCCTTTACAGATGGCTTTTTAATAAAGGATACTCCAAACATAACTGCTAAAATAAGAACAAGACCAATCACAATGCCTGCTTGTGAGCCAAATTGATTTAACATTCCTAAAATAATTCCTGATAGACCAAAATCTGCATCTGAGAAAGTTGATCCTTGGAAACCAAGTCCTCCCAAAACTGGCATTAAAAAGACTGGAAGAAAACTGATTAAAATACCTTGTAAAAATGCTCCAATAGTGGCTCCACGAACACCACCAGATGCATTCCCAATAACACCTGCAGTCGCTCCACAGAAGAAATGAGGCACAACGCCTGGTAAGATAACAACCGTTCCTGAAGCAATCATAATTGCCATACTTACTAAACCACCAACAAAACTAGAGATAAATCCAATTAGAACTGCATTGGGTGCATAAGTATAAACAATCGGACAATCCAAAGCAGGTTTTGAATTAGGTACAAGACGCTCTGAAATACCTTTAAAGGCTGGAACAATTTCACCCAAAATAAGGCGAACACCTGCTAAAATAACAAATACCCCTGCTGCAAATTGACCTGCTAATTGTAAAGCATAAACTAGACCACTTGTACCACTACTGATTTCTTTTTCTATATATTCTGACCCTGAAAAGATAGCTACAATAATGTAAATAACTGCCATGGATAAAGTAATACTAACAGTACTATCACGTAAAAAAGCTAAACTCTTTGGAAATTTAATGTCCTCTGTTGATTTTGATTTGTCACCGATAAGGCTACCAGTAAAACCACTCAACCAATATCCCAAAGAACTGAAATGACCTAAAGCCACCTTGTCATTTCCAGTTAATTGAACCATATATTTTTGCACAAATGCTGGGGAAATACTCATAATAATACCGAGTGCTAATCCTCCTAGTAAGATAAGAGGCAAACTTGTAAAGCCAGCAACTGATAAAATGACTGCAATCATACACGCCATATATAGAGTGTGGTGCCCTGTTAAAAAGATATATTTGAATCGAGTAAAACGAGCAATTAAGATATTGAATACCATACCTGCAAACATAATCATTGCAGTAGCTGAGCCATATGTTGTTAAAGCTACAGCTACAATTGCTTCATTATTCGGTACAACTCCAGATAAATGAAAAGCATGTTCAAACATGGTACCAAATGGATTCAAAGAATTTTGTACAATTCCTGCACCACCAGATACAACTAAGAAACCAACAAAGGTCTTAATTCCACCTTTAATAATATCAGGTAATTTCTTCTTCTGAAGAACTAATCCTAAGATTGCAATTAAAGCTACTAAAATAGCTGGTGTACTAACAATATCCAATATGAACTTCATCATGACGCTAGCCTCCTATATAAGTCCTTTTTCTTCACAAAGTTTCGTAATTAATTCTCGTAGTTCATCCATATCAATAATACTATTTAAGATACGAACATCTCCAAGATGACTAGCTGAATCAGCTAGATCACGACCAACAATCCAAATATCAGCTGCATTTGGATCTGCTCCACCTAAATCATAGTGTTCAACTTCTACATCTGAAACATTCAAATCACTCAATACAGATTCAATATTCATCTGTACCATAAAACTTGAACCTAATCCTGAACCACAAGCTGTACCAATTTTTAACATTATCTAATCCTCCTGTTTAATTATCATTTCAATGTCATCATAGTTTTTTGATGATATTAAAGTTTGAACATGACTTTTATCTCTTAAAATTGTTGTTAAATGTGACAAAGCCTTTAAATGACTTTCATTATCAATGGCTGCAATACAAATCAACAATCTTACCTCTTGTTCTGGATTATCCAATAAATAAATCGGTTTTTCCAAAACTAACATTGACATTCCTATTTCATTCACACCTTCATCTGGCCGAGCGTGAGGAATTGCTACTCCCTTCCCTAAATTAATAAAAGGCCCAAACTCTTCTACTTTTTGAATCATTGCCTCAGGGTAGTTCTCCGTTATCTTATCTTGATCCAAAAGCGGTTTAGCTGCTAAACGAATCGCCTCCTTCCATCCTAATTTTTGCGAACTAACCTGATAGGTTTCTTTGGTAATAAGTTGTTCTAGCACTGGTACAATTTCCTTTCTATCATTTTTTTGATAAAGATAATTCTTTAACGCCAATCTTAATTCCAATTCTTGTGTAATAATTCCATATCTTTTGACAATATTCAGGATTTGTTCAATCTCAAAATCCCCATACTCTAAATTCGGAAAATCTTTTAACACTAGTTCTACTAGTTGTATTGCTTGCTCTTCAGTCATCATAACCGAAACTAGATAATTTGGCTTTTCTGTCTCCACCTTTATGGTAGAAAAAACCATATCATAGTCACTACTAGTTTTCGCCTGTAAATCATCAATCTTTGAGGTTCCTATGAACTCAATTTGAGGAAATAATGCTAATAGATTCTCTTTTAACATCAATGAAGAACTAACACCATTAGGACAAATGATTGCTGCTTTATACCATTTTTGAGGCAAAGTATCTGCTTTCTTTAAATAACCTCCGAAATGGATAACAAAATATGCTGTTTCACTATCAGGTATGGGCTTGTCAATAGCGTCCATCAAGGGAGTCAAAGAATCTTTTACTAGTTCAAATAAATCAGGATAATGTTCTTTAACATGCAACACATATTCATTTGAACTAGGTAGACCGAACTTTAATCTATAGTAAGCCGGTATAAGATGGCGACGAAGATTTTCTCTCAATCCTTCCCTTTGTTTAAAATGTAACAAAGAAATATCTTCCATTCTACTTATAATAGCCTCTGTTAATTGATTAAAGTAAACCGGAGCAACATCTACTTCACCTTCAAAGCAACTTGATAATAAAACTGTGATATAGCGATAATCATCCTCAGAAAACACCGTATCTATAATTCCCAAATCAACCACTGTATCCAATAAAATAGTGGTTATATCTTGAATAACAGGAGATACTAATGTCTCTGAAAGACATACTCTTTCAACATCCCTTTGATACCTACACAGAATGAATACTAAACCGAAAAGGCAAACTTTTAATTGATTAACAATAGGTACTAGCTGTAGCTTCTCATAATAATCTTTAACTACCTGATTTATCAAATCATAAGTTAATGAATACCCCCAACTGGATAAAACATAATCCAAACCCCAAATCCCTATGGAGGATTCCAGCAACTCACTAACCATTTGAAAAGCTAAACGGTGCTTATTCCACTCTGAACCGTGTAAAGTATAACCTTTTGCTCTACTGTACCCTAGCTCCAAATCATTATCTAACATAATCTTTCTTAATGATTGAATATCAGATAAGGTTGTATTCTTACTTACTTTCAAAAAGTCTTGGTAATGATTATTCGATATAAAATCTAATCGGCAAAAAGTGTAAAGATAGATTAAAGCTAAGCGAGTCGACTTTGGTAAAACCAATTCATCCGACTTAATAATATCTGTCAAAGACTGCTTCGTACGATTTGATAAACTATAGCGACCTTGCTTTTTATCCAGCACTATCCCCTTATTAGCTAGATAAGGCACTAAATAATCTATTCCTTCTTTGACTTCCTTTATAGGTAAGCTCACCTTAACAGATAATTCATATAATGATAGCTCACAATGATCCATCAAAGTCATCAAAATAACTAGTGCTCTATAATCAAACATTTCTCTTCCTTTCTAACTACAATTATAGTGTAAAAGTTATAAGAATAAAAGAGTATTTGAGCACAATATAATCTCACCTTTTAAAAGAAATTATTGGGCTGAAAGTTTTTAGTGATTATTTTTCTACTTTTTCTTGAATTTATAAATTAAAGCGATATTATTTAGATATCAAATAATGGGAGGTCATTCTTATGACTGAAAAACTAATCAATTCAAAACCAAATGGTGTATTCGCATTGATTCTCATTGAGTTGACGCTCGTACTTGGTGTCTTTATATTTATAATGGGTGTTGGTTCGGAAAACATTTTTGGAATTATTATCGGACCTTTACTAATCGTAATTGCAGCGCTAACTCATGCTGGTTTAAAAGTTGTCAAACCTCAGGAGGCTCTGGTTCTGACACTCTTTGGTAACTATACAGGTACCATCAAAGAACCTGGCTTTTACTTTGTCAATCCCTTCAGCGTAGCAGTCAACCCTGCAAACCACACTCGACTTGGACAAAGTGGTGATGTTAGCACAAAATCTCCTTTTTTAGGAGCTAAATCATCAAATGGCAATGATGTAAATCTTGAAATTGGCAAGAAACAGATTTCCCTCAAAGTCATGACCTTGAGCAATTCTCGTCAAAAAATCAATGATTGCTTAGGAAACCCTGTAGAAATCGGTATCGCGGTAACTTGGAGAGTTGTCGATACCGCTAAGGCAGTCTTCAACGTTGATAACTACAAAGAATATCTTTCATTGCAATGTGATAGCGCCCTCCGTAATATTGTCCGCATCTATCCTTACGATGTGTCTCCTAATGTGGATACTACGGGTGACGGGCAAGCAGATGAAGGTAGTCTCCGTGGCTCTAGCGAAATTGTTGCTAACCGTATTCGTGAAGAAATCCAAAGTCGTGTTGAGGATGCTGGCTTGGAAATCCTTGAAGCACGTATCACTTACCTAGCTTATGCTCCAGAAATTGCTGCCGTTATGCTTCAACGCCAACAAGCATCTGCCATTATTGATGCACGGAAGATGATTGTAGATGGTGCTGTAGGAATGGTTGAAATGGCACTAGAACGGCTCAATGAAGGGGAATTGGTAGAACTTGACGAAGAACGAAAAGCTGCCATGGTTTCAAATCTCCTTGTCGTTCTTTGTGGCAATCATGATGCACAACCAATTGTCAACACAGGAAGTCTTTACTAAAGATGGCTGAAGCTAAAAAAAAGCAGATCCCCCTTCGACTCTCAACAAAGTTATACGCTGCACTCGCATCATGGGCAGAAGACGACTTTCGTTCAGTCAATGGGCAAATCAAATATCTCCTCACAGAGTGTGTCAAGCAACGGAAGAAAGACGGAAAATACGTATCAGAAACCATTGACGAACCATTTGAGATTGATATTTAACATCTTCTCCTGTCCGACTTGTCAGACAGGAGAATTTTTTCATCTTTTTTTGTCAAGTAACTTTACTTTACAAAAAAAATGTGTTATCCTAGTATGGTTGATGAAAATCAGTAGATTGAATCGAATATAAATACCTAAAGGAGAAATCAAAATGGCAGTACCTGCACGTCGCACTTCAAAAGCGAAGAAAAACAAACGTCGTACACACTACAAAGTAACAGCTCCATCTGTAAACTTTGACGAAACTACTGGAGATTACTCACGTTCTCACCGTGTATCACTTAAAGGATACTACAAAGGACGTAAAATCGCTAAAGCTGCATCAGCTGAATAATAGAAGGGAGATACCATGCGCGTAAATATTACACTTGAACACAAAGAATCTGGTGAACGCTTGTACCTTACTTCTAAAAACAAACGTAATACTCCAGACCGTCTTCAATTGAAGAAATACTCACCAAAACTTCGCAAACACGTTGTGTTTACAGAAGTGAAGTAAGCATTCAATACGAATCAATACAGAAGAAAAACGCTTGATCAGCGTTTTTTCTTTTTGTTAATTATCTTATATTTCAATTCAAACTCTACTCGTCCCACAATCTTTTTTGTAAAACTGATTTGATTCAGGTAATTTTAGGACTCTACTTAACCAATGTCATCATTGTTTACCTATATTATACCTGATATGCAAAATGGAAATTGGTAACACGGGTTCTAATTTCAGTAAAATGGACTCAAACCACAAACACACTCTGAGGAAATATAAAAATAAAAACTTGAAATATTGGGTGTTATATGTTAGAATGAACTTACAATGTGAGTAAAGTTACAGCATATGTAACTAAAAAGCCCCACCGTGCCACCGATGGGGTTTTTTGCTACCCTCTTAAAGGGTTAACCATTACTTCTTACGTTTCTTAAGCCATAACTTGAAAAGCTCAGATAACACGTTAATAAGTAACGGAGCTAGAAACACTGTGAGTAAAGTTTCTAACATATGTAACACCTCCCTTCATTAAATTGAGGGGGCCAAAACATTATATCATACCAGATTTATATCATCAACATCACTTAATTATTGGAATAGATAGACTTAGATACACAAATAACCTTACTAACAAATCTCTATACAAACCCAGAAATCAACGTTTTAAGACAAAGCAAAAAGCCCACTGTTGTAGGCTTCTTACAATATAAAGTCTTATCTTAAAGCATTTTGTTGTAGAATTCAACGACAAGTGCTTCGTTGATTTCTGGGTTGATTTCGTCGCGTTCTGGCAAGCGAGTCAATGAACCTTCCAATTTTTCAGCATCGAATGATACGAATGCTGGACGTCCAAGAGTAGCTTCTACTGCTTCAAGGATAGCTGGAACTTTCAATGATTTTTCACGAACTGAGATCACTTGACCTGGAGTTACGCGGTATGATGGGATATCAACACGTTTTCCGTCAACAAGGATGTGACCGTGGTTTACGAATTGACGAGCTTGACGACGAGTAGTCGCAAGACCAAGACGGTAAACAACGTTATCCAAACGACGTTCCAAAAGAAGCATGAAGTTGAAACCTAGGATTCCGCCTTTGATTTTTGTAGCTTGTACGAACAAGTTACGGAATTGTTTTTCACCTACACCGTAAGTGAAACGAAGTTTTTGTTTTTCAGCCAATTGCAAACCGTATTCTGACAATTTAGAACGGTTGTTTGGTCCGTGTTGTCCTGGTACGTAGTTACGACGTGCCAATTCTTTACCTGTACCTGTAAGTGAAAGGCCAAGGCGACGAGCTTGTTTCCAAGATGGTCCTGTATAACGTGACATGTAAATGTCCTCCTGATATAAATAATATTTCGGTGGAAATAGTCACTTAGAAAGCCCTGATTCGTGCAGATGCCCTTCGCCTAAACAGCCAAGGTTACTTATCATAAGACACCTGTTGACGAGCTTCATGCTTTCCTGCTGATATTTCGCACAAAATCCATTCTACCATGAATGGCTAGATTTGTAAAGGGGTTTTAAGCTTTATTTTCATTGCCAGAGAGGTTAAGAAGGAGGGTAAAGGTGCTTCCGAGGCCGTACTGACTGCTGACTGTGATTTCCCCACCCAATTGATGAGCCAATTCACGCGCAATCGCAAGCCCTAAGCCATGCCCACCTGTCTTCATGTTACGTGAAGTTTCGACACGATAAAGGCGTTTGAAAATATTCTCCAAGTCCTCTGGGGCAATCCCCTGTCCTTCATCGGTCACACTGATTGAAAGCTGGTTCTTCTCCAGCTTAGCCACCACTTCCAGTTTGGTTCCTGGTGCTGAGTATTTAAAAGCGTTATTGACCAGATTCACCAAGATACGAGAAAGTTTGGCATAATCTCCCTCAATCCGGGCAGACTCTGGGATTACCTGCAAATGGACATCTCGCTCCTCCTGCTCAATCAAGAACTGAAACTCACTCATGCACTCAATCAAGAGCTGATCCAGAAAAATGCTGTCTTTGCTAGTAGTTTCCACCTGATTTCTAGCTGTATTTAGAGTCAAAAAATTCAACTCTTCAACCAGTTTATTGAGCCTTTCCGTCTGACGCCCAATGGTTGCTAGATAATGCTCCTGTTCTCCTTCCTTGATAACCCCATCCAAAATCCCTTCTACTGTCGCTTGAATCGAAGTAATGGGAGTCTTGATATCATGCGATAGCTGGGCAATCATCAAGCCCTTTTCTCGTTCGCTTTCTTCCAAGGAATCAAAGGTTGCCTGCAAATCATGGGACATTTCATTGAAAGCTTGGCCTAATTGCTGAAATTCTACAGGTCCTTGAACCTCCAGATTTGATGGAAAATCCTTGTCCGCTACCCGCTTGGCATGTTCCTTGAGTTTGCCCAACGACGTAAATACAGGCGATAGGAGAAAGAGACTAATCCCAGCACCGACAAGGCTGGCAACGATGGTCATTCCAAGCAAAAAATAAATCTCACCTTTCTCAATCAGCATTTTTTGAACAGCCCAAAAAACAACCAAAATGGTTAAGAGGGTTGAAATAATATATCCAACCAAAATATAACTTTTTAGTTTCATGTTTGTCCTCTCGGTTTCTCTATCTTATATCCCAAGCCCCAAACTGTCTTAATAGTGGGCGTTTGGTCACTACTATATTTTGCCAACTCCTGTCGAAGAGCATGGATATGCACATTCAAGGTATTGGTATCATCCACATAGTCTTCTTGCCAGACCTTTTCATAGAGGTCTGTCTTGGAGAAAACTCTCTCTGGATTGCTAGCTAAAATCCACAGCAATTCAAATGATTTAACAGTCAAATCCAGCATTTCTTCTCCTATTTGAACTTCATGACTACTATGATTCATTTTCAGATTGCCAAGGGAAATCAGCTCTGTTTCGCCCCCACGATGAAGGCGGCGCAAAATATTGTTAACCCGCAAAACCAGCTCACGAGGGCTAAAGGGCTTAGCAATAAAATCATCTGCTCCCAAGCTCAGACCGTAAATCTTGTCCTGTTCACTGGTCTTAGCAGTAATAAATAGGAAAGGCTGCTCTGGTGATAAGTATTGAACCTCACCGATTAAATCATAACCATCCATCCGAGGCATCATGACATCTGTGATAATCAAATCAATCGGTTTTTTCTTGAACAGCTCTAGCGCTTCCAGTCCATCATGGGCTACCAAGACCTGATAACCTGCCTGAATTAAGTATCTCTGATGAATATCGGTGATTTCTACCTCGTCGTCAACGAGTAAAATTGTCTTTCCCATCTGTCTCTCCTTTGATAAAAACAGTGCTATACTGCTTTAAGTATAACACTATTTTTATTGTTTTACGATGATTTTAATCTGCTATTGAAAGAAAGTCCTGATAGCTGATTGAGTTGGTAAACTAGCCTTAGTCAGCCCACTATCCATCATTTATTTCCTTAGCTGATTAGTTTTCTTCTTTTTTGTTTTTCAAACCTAGACCACCGAGTAAACCTGCGAGTGCAAGCCCAAGGAAACCAATACTTGCCATTGATGTTTGAGCTTCACCAGTATTTGGTAGCATAGCTTTATCATCTGACATCATCTTGTCTGACATCATCGTATCAGCCATCTTATTGGCAGAAGCAGCCATGTTTTCACCTGCCATCGTATTGGTAGAGCTTGTCATGGTGTCAGCAGGCATGCTATCTGTAGTACCTGGAGCTGGAGTCTCAGTCTTCATACCTGATTTTTCCATTTGGTCATTTGCTGGCATTGCTTTATCAGTCTCTTTGGCTGGTGCCATCATGTCCTTATGGTCAGCAGCTGTTTGATGAGTCGCACCTGTAGCATGACTGTGATTCATCGGAGTCACGCCAGAACCAGAGTTAGAAGGTGAGAATGAACCATTTGCTGTGCCTGATGTTTCTTTAACATTTATCTTAATAGTAACTTGTTTAGTTGCTACGACATTTGTCAAATCTGCTTTACCGTCTTTATTTCCGTAAACTTTAACAGTAGCTTTATAAGTTTGAGTACCATTAGCACGAAGCTGATCAATTAAATCTTGACCTTGTTTACCAACAGTATTGCCATTTAAGTCTACTTCATAGAAATATTGACCTTTGGTTTTCACATTTTCTCCTAATGGAGATAAAGCAGGATTTTTAGCTACACCATTATCAGACCATGGAGCCTTATCAGAAGCTTTGAGCAAGAGACGAGTCAACATACCATCACCTGCGAAGAGTTCATAAGGAATTACTTGGTTTACACCGGCAGTGAATGGACCTTTTCCTTCAGCTTTTTCAAGATAAGCAGCAGGAACATCGATACTGTCTTTAACGTTATCTTTAACAGCTTTTTCGACAGTTTCTTTAGCAACTAATCCATTGATGTTGATGTCTACATTTTTAGTAGCAACTAGATTAGTCAAGTCAGCTTTACCGTCTTTATTTCCGTAAACTTTAACAGTAGCTTTATAAGTTTGAGTACCATTAGCACGAAGCTGATCAATTAAATCTTGACCTTGTTTACCAACAGTATTGCCATTTAAGTCTACTTCAT
>NZ_CAMPPZ010000015.1:0-86698 GCF_946902925.1 Streptococcus sp. Marseille-Q6488
AGAAGTATTGACCTTTTGTTTTCACATTTTCTCCTAATGGAGATAAAGCAGGATTTTTAGCTGTACCATTATCTGACCATGGAGCCTTGTCAGATGCTTTGAGCAAGAGACGAGTCAACATACCATCACCAGCGAAGAATTCATAAGGAATTACTTGATTTACACCGGCAGTGAAAGGACCTTTTCCTTCAGCTTTTTCAAGATAAGCTGCTGGAACATCGATACTGTCTTTAACGTTGTTTTCAACTGCAGAGTTAACATCGCTTCTTGTTACAAGACCGTTCAAGGTAATATTGACTTTACGTTCCTTGACAACCTTATTCAAATTTGGTTTATCACCGGCTGCTTCATAGACAGTCAGGGTAGCTTCATAGGTATTTGTACCATTAGTACGAAGTGTATCTAACAAATCCTGATCTTGCTTACCTGTAGTGTTACCATTCAAAGATACTTGATAGTAATACTTGCCATCAGGTAAATTTTTCACTGGTGGAATTTTTTCATTTTTATCCTTACCATTATCTGACCATGGAGCCTTGTCAGATGCTTTGAGCAAGAGACGAGTCAACATACCATCGCCTGCGAAAAGTTCATATTTAAGCGGTTTGTTTACACCAGCCAAGAAAGGACCGGAAGCTTTGGCTTGTTCTAGGTAGCCCGCTGGGACATCGATACTGTCTTTAACATCCTCATCGACAGCTTTTTTAATATCTTCTGGAGTTGCTTGTGTCCCATCCACATCAGCTGTATCTACAGCGTCTTTTAAGACATCTGTTAGCTCTGGATTTTCTTGAGCTTCTTCACCTTTTTCAAAAAGTGTATCCAGACGAGAAGGGCTTGTTTCCTCGCTCACTTCAGTTCCTTCTGTAGGTGTAGAAAGTGAGTTTGTATTTCCAGTAACGGCCTCAGGTTTCGCTTGAGCAAGAACGGTGTCTCCCTGAGTTTCTGCTAAGTCACCCTCTTTCGTTACCGATTCCCCTTCAGGTAAGACTTGAGCAGGGGTTGGATTGAGCCCATCGGCACGTACAGAACTTGGTTGACCAACTAGGACAAAAAAGCCACTGGCCACAACAACTGAGGCAACACCGACACTAAGACGGCGAATAGACCAACGAGTATATCTTTGATTTGGATTGAATTTCATAGGATTCTCCTTAGAGTTTTTCTTTATTTGATGACTCTAGTATAATCTCCTAAAATTAAAAAGGACTAAGAAAAAGTTAAAATTTTTCTTAAATCCCTCTTATAAAATACTTATATCAATTAAATCCATAAACAGATTTGGTGATTTGATAGACAACATTGGAAAGTTTGCGAGCTGGCAAGACTGAATGTTTGGTCAAACGACTCAACATGGTCTTGCGGATAGCATGAAAAACCTCTGGATTTTCCCGCTGAATATAGGTCCACAGCTCCCGTTTTTTTGCCAGATGTTCCGCTGTTCCAGCTCGGTTGAGCAGGGCACTGGAAATCACCGTCGTAATCTCAATATGATTCAGCAAATATTCTCGCATTTTGGGGTGGCTCACTTTGGATAAATCAAGCTGGTCTACCAAGAGTCGATTGACTTTCAGTTGCTGGTCAATGCGCTTAATCATCACTTGCTCATTGACAGACTGGTCCTCACGCCCAATCAAATAACGATAGAAATCGACAGGCAGATAGTACATGGTCTTGACCTGCTGAAGGGGGGTAAAGACAAAAAGATTATCGACATAAAAAGTATGTTCAGGCAGTTGGAACTGGCTCGCTCGCAACAAATCTGTCCGATAAATCAGCGAATGCATCATGATATACTGGCCTTTTGAGAAATTTCCGACCTGATCCCAGCCAAAAATCTGCTGGACAGGCAAGACTGACTCATAACTCATACTCTTCTTGCGAGACTGACCTTCTTTTTCATAGACAAAATTGGTCACAAAGGCGTCAACCTCTTGACCCTTGCTCTCAAGTTCCTGCAAGGTTTCAAGAATTTTCAAGTAGGCACGAGGATCCACCCAGTCATCACTGTCAACTACTTTAAAATAGCGCCCAGAAGCCTCCGCCAAGCCGCGATTGACCGCACCGCCATGGCCTTTGTTTTCCTGATAGATGGCTCTAACGATGCTAGGATACTTGCTGGCTAAACGCTCAGCTATTTCCTGAGTCTGGTCCTGAGATCCGTCATTGATAATCAAAATCTCAACTTGCTCACCACCAATCACTAGCGACTCCACACAGTAATGAAGATAGGCTGCGGCATTATAGCTAGGGATGGCGATAGACAATAACTTCATAATCTGCTCCTTTAGGGGACTGATTTTTTCTTATACTCTTCGAAAATTAAATTCAAACCGCGTCAACGTCGCCTTGCCGTAGGTATATGATACTGACTTCGTCAGTTCTATCTGCAACCTCAAAACGGTGTTTTGAGCTGACTTCGTCAGTTCTATCCACAACCTCAAAACGGTGTTTTGAGCTGACTTCGTCAGTTCTATCTACAACCTCAAAACAGTGTTTTGAGCAGCCTGCGGCTAGTTTCCTAGTTTGATCTTTGATTTTCATTGAGTATTACTCTCTCTTGTCACTTCTTTCTATTTTACCATAAAGTCCAGCCTTTGAAGAACTTTTACTAGAATACAAGGCTTTTGTCTCTCTTTGCCATCTTGGGCATCAAAAAAGAGGGAAGCTCCCTCTTTTACGAATTTAATGCTGCTAGGGTATCCAAATACTGGTTGTTGATGACTGCCAAAATATAGGTGTCTGCCTTCAAAAGGTCATCTGGTCCAAATTCAACATCCAATGGGGAATTTTCCTGCTCTCGGAAACCCAAAATATTCAGATTGTATTTGCCACGGAGATCTAATTCACTCAAACTTTGACCTGCCCAAGACTGAGGAATTTTCATCTCCACGATAGAGACATTTTTATCCAACTGAAAGACATCAACACTATTATGGAAAAGAATGGTCTGTGCTAGGGACTGCCCCATTTCATACTCTGGCGAAATCACCGAGTCAGCTCCAATCTTTTCTAGCACTTTCTTAGCTGTATGGCTTTTAACCTTAGCAATAACAGTCGGTACCCCCAAACTCTTACAGTGCATAACCGCAAGCACACTCGACTCCAGATTTTCACCTGTCGCGACTACAACGGTATCGCAGGTATCAATCCCTGCTGATCTCAATAATTCTTCATCTGTGATGTCACCAATCACTCCACGCGCCAAAACTGGCTCAAACTGATTGATGCGCTCTGCGTGGTCATCAATAGCGATAATATTCATATCCTGCTTGGCTAGGGCAGCTAGGACACTACTTCCAAAAATTCCCAAGCCTAAAATTCCAATCGTACGATCTGACATGCTCTTTCCTTTCTTAACCAATACTAATATCTGCTTTCATATAGTGAATCATATCTTTCTTTTCTGGATGGTAATCTGCTAGGCTGACCAGCAGAGTCAAGGGACCAATTCGTCCGATAAACATGAGAACCATAATCACACTTAGAGCTAATTTCCCTAAATCTGGAGTTAAATTTGCCGTCACTCCGACTGTTCCAAGAGCAGAAATGGTTTCAAATATGAGGTGGATAAAGGGAGGATTTCCCTTGGCTGTCATCCCTATTAAAATCAAGCCCAGCAAGAAGGTCATCAAAAAGATAATAAAGACACTAAAGGATTTTTGAACGGTTCGTGGCGCAATCGTCCGTCGAGCGACATTGGCATGAGGCAAGCCTAGAAGCTCACTTCGTGCAAAAACCAAGAGGACAAAAAATGTGGTAATCTTGAGTCCCCCAGCTGTTCCTCCTGGAGCCCCACCTAGAAACATCTGCAAGATATAAATCAATAAGGTAACAGGACGAGCCATGCTGTAATCAATTGTCCCAAAACCAGCCGTTCTCATGCTGACAGTTTGGAAAAAGCTGACCAAGACCTTATCTGCAACAGGGAGATTGCCAATCGTCCCTGCATTGTTCCATTCAAGAACGAGACTGCTCACCGTCCCAAAAGCTAGTAGTCCCACCGTTAGTAATAAAACCAGTTTGGTGTGAAAATGCAGGCGCCCTTTTTTCTTTTTCCCTATATGCGTAGCAAGGTCAAACCAGACCATAAATCCAAGACCACCTGTGATAATCAAGCCTGCGATGACCAGATTGACCAAGGGATCGGTCTGAAAAGCAATCAAGCTCGTACTTCCAAAATTATCAAAACCTGCATTACAGAAGGCAGATATAGCTAGAAAAATAGCACTAAAGAGACCGCGCCCCCAGCCAAGTTGAGGAACAAAACGAAAACTGAGGAATAGAGCTCCCAAACCCTCAACCAAAAAAGTCGTGAGAAAAATAGAATAGACAAACTTTCTCAAAGATCGAGTCTCTCCATAACTAAAACTATCCTGAATAGTTGCACGGCTACGAAGACTAAGCTTTTGCTTGCTCTGGATATAGAAAACCCCAATAAAGGTCATGAGCCCCAGACCACCAATCTGAATCAAGAACATACAAATGAGCTGACCCCAAATATTGTAGGTCGAAGCGACAGGCTGGGTAAAAAGACCTGTCACACAGACCATGGATACAGTTGTAAAGAGATGGTCAAAATAAGTCGCTCGAGAGCTAGGCACTTGTACAAAAGGCAAGCTCAAAAGAAGAGAGCCTAGTAAAATGACCAAGGCGAAACTCAAAAAAATACGACGGGCTGGCGATAAACGAGATAAGCCTAGCTCTATTTTTTCCTTAGATAATCTGAATAACATGTTTCCATTGTACCATAAAAAGCTCGAAATGACTTAGATAGGATAAGGCAAAATCCACTAACACCAAGCCTAAAAAATGCCACCTTTTTGTTGATAGCCTAGGCAAGAACAATATTTGATAGATGTGACTATAGGTCAAAAAAGCAAGACAGGAGCTGTTAACGCCAGCTACTCTATATGCGTTTCAGGAGAAAATGAAACACACCATTTTGAATCTGAAATAGTAGGCTACAGTTTCTCAAACATTACTAGAAATTGATGTAACTTACCTAATCAATTTGTTGAGATTTTATTTCATATTACCACAATAAAAACGCATAGTATCAAAGTTTTCATCACCTGATATGATGCGCTTTCTCTGATTTTAAAAATTTTTCCCAATCTCAACATACGTTCAAAAAGAGGAAGATGACCTCGTTTAACACTATTTTCGCAAAGTATGAGCTAGACATTTTATGATAAAGCAGACCTTTTGTCAGCACAACTAAAGGAGGTGAACACTTGCTAAACTCAGTTCTAGCGCCTTATCAAAAGCTTGCGAGCCCCAGTCACGACTATCGTACTGGTCCAAGTCAGCTAGGGAATCTGCTGTGAACAACAATTCTCCCCAGAGAACCCCACGCAGTTGGGCTACTGCCGCAAGCGCAGCACACTCCATCTCCACAACAGCACAGCCTTCCTCCTTGCGATAAGCTACCTTTTCAGCTGTTTCTCGGTAAAAGCCATCTGTAGACCAGGTCGTGACTTCTTCATAGGGAATCTCTCTGTCTTCCAAAACTTGCTCAATAGCAGCAATAGCCTCTAGCTGAATTTCCATATAACGAGAAGCTGCCACATAGTGATAACTGGTTCCTTCATCTCGCAGAGCGCGAACAGGGACTAGAAAGGCATTTTCCTCTATATCGGCTAGCACACCACAGGTACCTGTGGAAATAATCTGCTCCACACCATATCCAATCAACCAATCCATAAACTGGGCTGCTGGAGCTGAACCAACAGGAGCCTGAGCCAGACAAATCTCCTCGCCTTTGTAGTTCACGACATAGACTGGATAGGTCTTGGTGGCAGAAATGAATTCACCGACACAGTCCGCTCCTACTTCCCTCGCATAACGGTCAATCTCCTCACCTAAGAAAGCATAGACACACTTCTTTGGCAACTTTAAGTCTAACCCCTCATGCGTTGGCATAAGGACCGCTTGGGGATTGTCATCAAACTCTAAAATGGGAATTGCATGTTTCTGAATCATAGCCTGCCTCCTCTAATTTTGTACTATTGTATCAAAAACTGACCGAGTGTCAAGGAGGAAGCTGATGAACTGGGGAGAGAAACAATACAATAACAATATTTTTGACAGAGACTCTTTTTAATGGTACAATGGACTTGCTTAAAAGTTCGATGAAATAAGCACATAAGAAACACCACCGGTTGCCGCCAGTGGTGTTTTTTTGCGCTTGCTCAAGGCGCTCAGGCTATTTCTTTTTCTTGTCGCATTTGCTTGCTACAAATCGGATAAGCCACTCCGATAAGACATTCGCTAGTGTACCAGCAAGAATAGGTAGCAAGACAAGTTCGATGAAAACGCACATAAGATCACCTCCTGCCTGCGCAGTCTAGTGTTTGCGACCTTACTATTGTATCATCTTTGACTGAAAATAAATAGAAAAAATCATTGACATCATCTAGTCATCCACAAAAACTCTCTCCTACACTAGTACTTCTTGCATCAAAAACATCCCAGTTACAAGATGATTTAAAATTGATCAATGAAGCAGACTTGCTAAGATATAGAGTAGGTAAATGTGGGTTGGGTAAAAAATATAGAAGAAGTTTTTATCTCCACTCCGTTTTTCTCTCAAGGAAAAGAAAGAAATTAGCGGATTTCCCTACAATAAAATTCGTATCACCATTGACCAAAATCTAACCTATCGTGATGAGAACGTCAGTTTATTCTCAGGAAAGGACGGTTTCCCTCTACTAAACGAGGACATTGTCATCATGGAAATTAAAGCACCTGGTAGAAAACCCCAATGGCTACAAGATATTCTCGACCAATATGGACTGGTAGAGCAGAAATTTTCAAAATACAGCTGCGCCTACCACAAGTCTCAGGGGCTGGACTATAGCCCACGACCAAGCACAGAAAGTGTAGGTACTACTTATGTCTAATCTTTTTAATTCTATTTTCAACGACACAACTGCTACTGCCAATCCTATCCAGCTCTTTCTGGCTCTCTTGGTCAGCCTGATTTTAGGTTTGGCGCTGACCTGGGCTTACAAACACCGTACTCTCTATACACGGGAATTTGCGGTTAGTTTGACCCTACTCCCCTGCTTGATGACCTTGGTCATCTTTCTGGTAAATGGCAGCTTAGGAACCTCTATCGCTGTTGCAGGAACCTTTAGCCTCATTCGTTTCCGTTCAGCCACCAGTGGCTCACGGGAACTAATTGCAATCTTCCTTGCCATGATTATCGGGCTGGCAGCAGGGACAGGCTACCTAGCCTTAGCTGTTCTCTTCACCGTCTTTATCTTAGCAGTATGGCTTCTTTTAGAAAAGCAACAAAGCAAGAGCAATCACCAACGCCGCAGACTATTAACCATCACAATCGCCAACCAAGAAAAGCAACTCCAAACTATCCAATCTGGACTGGCACAATTCTGTACTGAGTTAGACCTCATCTCGATTGATATTAGCAATGATGGAGAACAAGTCACCACTGTCTATGAAGTTGATTTCAAGGCTCAAACTAACGATTTCCAAATCATCAATTACCTCACTAAAAAACAGGATACTTACCAGGTTTCCCTGACCAAGAATGCCAAGAAGAGAAAGAATTTGTAATTTTCAAATCAAATAGCAAACTAAGAGTCTCTTGAGTACCACCATTCTTTACCAATCAAAAAAAACTCCGTAGTCTCTAGCGCCATAAATCCAGCTAGAGATTACAGAGTTATTTTTTAATCTAAACTTCCTACAAGAGTATATTATCTACTGAAAGGATATGGTATTTGTAGGGAATACTTTAAAGAGTTCTTACAGGAAGTCAGTATTAACTAGTTATATTAGGCTTATACTCTTCGAAAATCTCTTCAAACCACGTCAGCTTCACCTTGCCGTATAGATGTGACTGACTTCGTCAGTTCTATCTGCAACCTCAAAACGGTGTTTTGAGCAGCCTGCGGCTGGCTTCCTAGTTTGCTCTTTGATTTTCATTGAATATTAGTTTACCCATTCACCATTAGCATTGACTCTATAGCCATCTACAGTTGTGTTGACTGCAAGGGCACCTGAGCCATTGACATAGTACCATTCGTCTGATACTTTGAACCATTGGCTTGCTTTCATAGCACCTGATGCTTCAAGATAGTACCAAGTACCTCCATCTTTAAGCCAACCTGTTGCCATTGAACCATTAGCGTTTAGGTAGTACCATGAGCCGTTGACTTTAGCCCAACCTGTTGCCATAGCGCCGTTAGCGTTTAGGTAGTACCATGAACCATTGTATTGGAGCCATCCTGTCGCCATAGCGCCATTGCTGTTGAGGTAGTACCATGAGCCATTGTTTTGTAGCCAACCTGTTACCATAGCACCATTAGCGTTTAGGTAGTACCATGAACCGTTGTCTTGTAGCCATCCTGTCGCCGTTGAACCATCAGTATTGTAGAAGTACCACATACCGTTTTCTTGTTTCCAACCTGTTTTTGGAGCGGCTGGTTTAGCTGGTTCTACTACAGAATATGAGCTGTATGATGGAACATATGAAGGGTATGAAGGGACATATGTCGGATTAGATGGTCTTGCAGGAACAGAAGGTTGTGCTGGAGTGTCTCCAGCTGGTTTTGGAGCTGGGGCTGGAGTTTCTGGAGCTGGTTGAGATGGCTCTTCAGCTGGTTTTTCTGCTGGTTTTTCCGCCGGTTTTTCTGCTGGTTTCTCTGCCGGTTTTTCTGCCGGTTTTTCCGCTGGTTTTTCCGCTGGTTTCTCCGCCGGTTTTTCTGCTGGTTTTTCTGCCGGTTTTTCCGCTGGTTTTTCTGCTGGTTTCTCTGCCGGTTTTTCCGCTGGTTTTTCTTTAGCTTTATCTTCTTCTGCAGCTTTCTTATTTAATTCATCGATAAATTTTTCAGCTTGTTTTGCAGTTAAGCCTTTTTTGAAGCCTTCTACAATTTGTTTTCTTGTTTCATCTGATGCTGCTTTTAATGCTGCAATTGTATCAGCTTTTGCTTTTGCTTCTTCTGGACTATTAGTTTCAGCTTTTTCTAATTCTGCGATTGCTGCTTTCAATGCTGCATCATAGTTTGCTAAAAATTCTTCCTGAGCTGCTTTCTCTTCTTCTGCTGACTTTTTATTTGCATCATCGATTGCTTTTTCAGCGTCTTCTGCAGTTAAGCCTTGTTTGAAACCTTCTACGATTTTAGCTTTTGTTTTATCTGCTTCTGCTTTTAATTTTGCAATCGTATCTTGAATTTGTTCTTCTATTTCAGGATTATTTTTTGCATCTTCTTCTAATTTTGAAACCGTATCCTTTAATGCCTTGTCAAAATTAGCTAAAAATTCTTGTTGAGCAGCTTCTTCTTCCTTAGCTTCTTTTTCTTCTGCAACTTCCTCTTCTTTAGCTTTTGATTCTATTTCTTCTTCAGCATCTTCTGCAGTTAGACCTTCTTTGAAGCGTTTTTCATAGTCAGCCTTCTGAGCTTCAGTTCGTTTTTTAAATTCATCAATAAACCCTTGAATTTGGTTTTCTAATTCTGGATCTCCTTTTGCATTCTCTAAATATTCTTTTAATTCTTTAACTGTAGCTTCTGCAGCTTTATCAAAATTAGATAAGAATTCTTTTTGAGCTGCTGCTTCTTCCTTAGCTTCTTTTTCCTCTGCAGCTTCCTCTTCTTTAGCTTTTTCCTCTATTTCTTTTTCAGCGTCTTCTGCAGTTAAACTACCTGCTTTGAAGCCTTCTTCATACTTAGCCTTCTGAGCTTCAGCTCGTTTTTTAAATTCATCGATAAACCCTTGAATTTGTTTTGCTAATTCTGAATCTCCTTTTCCTTTTGCATTGTCTAAATATTCTTGTAATTCTTTAACTGTAGCTTCTTTAGCTTTATCGTAATTGGCTAAAAATTCTTTTTGGGCAGCTGCTTCTTCCTTAGCTTCTTTTTCTTCTGCAACTTCCTCTTCTTTAGCTTTTTCTTCTATTTCTTTTTCAGCGGCTTCTGCAGTTAGACCTTCTTTGAAGCGTTTTTCATAATCAGCCTTCTTATCTGCAGCTCGTTTTTTTAATTCATCAATAAACCCTTGAATTTGTTTTTCTAATTCTGGATCATTTTTTGCATTGTTTAAATCTTCTTCTAATTCTTTAACTGTAGTTTCTAAAGCTTTATCAAAATTAGATAAGAATTCTTTTTGAGCAGCTGCTTCGGCTTCTTTCTCAGCCTTTTCAGTCACCTCAAGTTGTCGCTTAGCAGTTTCGAGGGTGGCTTTTTCGGTGTTTAATTTTGCCAACAGAGAGTCGACATCAGGAATAGACTCATACATTTTTTGTGTATATTCTGTTTGCTTAGCTGTCTGTTTTTCTACTTCTTCCTTCACCTTTTTCGTTGCTTCATCTAATTTTTTAATATATTCAGGACTATTTGGATGTTTATTTTTTTCTTCTTGTGCTTTTCTTTCGCCTACATAAGCTCTTTGCACCGCTTCATTAGCTTTTTGCAGTTCTTCATCTAATATTTTAACAGCACTTGCCTTTTCTTCGGCTTTTTTCTGAGCTTCATCGTAATTTTTCTGAGCTTCGGCCACCTTTTTTTCTGCCTCAGCAACCTTGCTCTTTGCCTGTTCTACGGTAGATGAAGCAGATGCTGTAGATGCCACCTCCGCTTTCACAGTTACTGGCGGAGACGCAACAAAACCAGCCCCTAAGATAGCGACACTGGCTAGACTTGTTAAAATCATTTTTTTCTTATTCATCTAAATTTACCTCTTTTCTGATAATCATTTTCAGACTATACTATATTAAGTATACCCCCCCCGTAAATACTTGTCAAGTGTTTTATATTACATTTGTGTTACATTTTTGTTCGGGATTTTATTTGTTTTGTCAAAGTTTTTATGAAAATCGTTTTGAAAACTTTTGTATTTCTTTACATTCTCTCCCTTAGAGTTTCTCTTTTATACTCACTTGACTTCAAAACAAGGTGTGTATTTGCTTTTCGATTGCAGATAAAACTCACATTACCATATATCAAAAGGTTGATTTCTGAATTAGGAATAGTCTTGCATATTTGCGATGGATGATGACTCGTTCTTATTTTCAGTAAGTAGCAACTGACTCGAGACACTCCAAAAAAGAGGTCAATGTTCGCCATCAACCTCTTTCTTATCGTTCATTCTTGTTGCTAGTGAGACGGATAACTTACCTCTCAGTCAGCATGTTCATCCTAGCTTACCCATTCACCATTACCATTTACACGGTAACCATCTGGTGTTGTTGTGCTCACTGCCAAAGCTCCAGAACCGTAGGCATAGTACCAGTGTTGACCTACTTTAAACCAACCCGTCTTCATGATCCCTTCTTCATCAAGGTAATACCAGGTACCATTTTCCTTGTACCAACCTGTTTTCATAGCTCCTGAGCCATCAAAGTAGAACCATCTGCTACCATCTGTTCCCCAGCCTGTAAACATAGCGCCTGAGTTACTTAGATAATACACCGATCCATCAACTTCTACAAATCCAGTCTGCATGACACCTAGGTCATTCAAGTAGTACCATTGACCACCTGTTTTCAACCAGCCTGTCTTCACATCACCAGACTCATAAAAATACCACTTGCCATTAGACTGCACCCAGCCAGACTGATCAGACGTAGATTTTCTGAAATCTTTCAGCGGTGTTTCTACAACTATAGCTTTACTTTTAATTGTTGAAAGGTTTGAGGCAGTCACTTCTGTGTACTGAACAGCAGAACCATATCCACCAGCCAATTCCTCTGAAGAAGTCGTAGTTCCTAGAGCCAAAGCAACCGTTGCTGCTTTCTGAGGACTAGCTGCATTTTTAAAAGCAGCAAGACCCACATGGGTAAATTTAGGGTTAATCAAGTTCTCATAATAAGATGAAAATTCTTTTGATGTTTTATCTTTCTTTTTCGCCACATATTGCGCCTTTTCAGCATGCCAGTTTTCAATTGCTTTTAGAAATCCATCAGGATTCAAATCTAAAGCTTCTCCACTTAGGCTATTACCAGATGGAAAGGCAGTCCAGTTGTTTTTACTGGAAAGACGTTCAGCCTTCAGCGCAACAGATACCTCAGCAGCGCGTACAAAAGCCGTTTTCTCATGGTCAACTGACCATTTGACAGGAACATACTTATCTACCAAACCTTCGTCGGCTGCTTCTTTACGAATTTTATTGATAGCATCTAAAATAGATTGTTGATGAGGAGGCAAAAATTCTCCCTTGATTCCAACCAAAACATTGCCACTAGAAGGTTTTAGCACCTCTGAGGTCAATACATTACCATCAGCAGATTGTGTTGCAACCAGTCTGTCGTTGGCAAAAACATCATTTGTCAAAACTGCTCCTGCCAAGGTCAAGGCCAAGGCGCTAGCAAATACAATTTTCTTCATTTCTTTCTTACTCCTTATTGTAGTTTGAATATTATCTTAACAGATACCTTTCAACGTTTAATTATATCATATTTTCCTACTATTTGTCTTTGCTTACCTATTCCTAAATCCCAAAAGTAGGCGCAATGATTCTTTTATTTCACAACAAGTTCATAACGTGTCTTACTTGTGAAGGTTTGACCAGCTTTAAGGATGACTTGGTCTTTGAGGTTACTGTGAATGGCATCTGGTAAAGCTTGCGCTTCAAGGGCAATCCCATTGTGCTGTACCATTGGCTGACCTCCTATGATGACACTCTCATCCACAAAATTTGCTGTGTAGACTACAAAGCAAGGAGCCTCTGTCTTGAAGAGCAGGAAGCGACCTGAGTTTTGCTCATAAAGAAAACCAGCATTGTCATGGCCTGCAGGAAGGGCAAATGGATGATCCAAACCAGATACCAGTTGGATTTGCTCATCTTCTTCTGCAAAGATGTCTTTCAACAAGGCACCATTGTAGATGTGTTTGACCACATCACGAGTAGCATCTGGAGTTTTTGCAGGAACACCGTCGGGAGCAATTGGGTAAATGCCCTCTGTGTTTAGTTGGAAGACATGGCGGTCAATGGTCTGCGTGAAATCACCAGACAAGTTGAAGTAGCTGTGGTTGGTCGGATTGACCAGCGTATCCTGATCGGTCGTTACCTTGTAGCTGATTTCGTAGGCACCAGTTTCTTCCAAGTGGTAACTGATCCAAATCTTGAGATTTCCAGGAAATCCTCCTGTCCCATCTGTACGCTCTGTGTAGAGGGTCAAGCCATGGTCGCTCACTTCGACTAGTTCAAACAAGCTCGAATCCCAACCAGTTGAACCACTGTGGTTACAGTTGCTAGCATTGTTGACTTCAAGGTCATAAGTCTTGCCATTGAGCTCAAATGTCGCACCTGCAATACGGCCCGCCACAGGACCTACGCTAGCTCCATGCTTGGGACTATTACCTACATAGCTATCAAAGTCATCAAATCCCAAGATAACATTGGCAAAATTTCCAGCCTTGTCAGGTGTGACATAACGCAAGATGGTCGCACCATAAGTCATAACCTCAAGTTGGTAGCCACTGTCAGTTTCAAATCGATAGGCCAATACATCCTTGCCCTCATGATTTCCAAATACACGCTCTGTGTATGCTTTCATTCTCTTCTCCTTTTACTATTTCTCCCAAGCAAACAAACCATAGAAAGCCTACTGACAATCTATGGTTTACTTGTATGATTTACAAACTCCTTTATCAAGAATTCATAAATACTGTCTTACTTTTGATATTCGTGGATGATAACACCTTGTACCACACGGTTTACGGTACCTGTAGGAGACGGTGTATCAGGTTTATTTTCTACCTTGAGTGAAGTCAATAGGGCAAAGAGTTGGGCATAAACGATGTAAGGGAAGACACGGTAAATATCATTCAAGACACCGCCACAACCAAGGGCCACTTCTTTGACATTTTCAAGGCCAAAGGTTTGATCACTCAAAAGCACAACACGACGAGCAATCTGGTCACTAGCAACTTCACGAACCAAGTCCAAGTCGTACTTACGAGTATAGTCTGTCGTTGTACCAAAGACTAAAACAACTGTATCTTCGTTGATAAGAGATTTTGGACCGTGACGGAAGCCGACTGGGCTTTCATACATGGTCGCCACTTGGCCAGCTGTCAATTCCAAAATCTTGAGCTGAGCTTCATGAGCAAGTCCAAAGAAAGGACCAGCACCTAGATAGATGACACGGTTAAAGTCTAGGTCAACAAGTTCTTTGACATCTTCTGCATTGTCTAGAATTTTACGGGCAAGACTAGATACAACTTCAAAACGTTCAGACTTAACAGCAAATTCTGTAGGATCAAAGACCAAGAGAGCTGTTAACATCATAGACGTAAAGCTAGAAGTCATAGCAAATCCAGCGTCATTAGAGGCAGCTGGTTGCAACAGCAAGAGATTGCGGTCATCTCCATGAGCTTGAAGAGCCAACTTACCGTCCGCTGCACAAGTAATCGTCACTTGATAAAGCTCATCTACCAAGGCCTTGGCCAAATCAACAGTCGCCACACTTTCAGGCGAGTTCCCACTACGAGCAAAGGATACAAGTACAGTTGCCACATCTTTTTTCAAATAAGTTTCTGGATTGGCAACGATATCTGTTGTCGCAATAGCATTGAAATTCCATTTGCGTTCGTCATAGACTTCCTTAAAGTATGGTACCAAGGTATCTCCCACATAAGCAGAAGTCCCAGCACCTGTCAAGATAACCTTGATATAGTCATGTTTATCAGCAATCCCTTGTAGGAAGGCTGCAATTTCTTCACGTTTTGCTTGATAAGATTCAAAAGTTTCTTTCCATACATCAGGCTGTTGGTAGATTTCACGTGTAGTGATTTCTGCACCCAATTCGACCAAGTCTTCTTTTGTATAATGTAGCATTGAGTTCCTCTTTTTCTATCAAATATGGGAATGGGAGTAAGCCCCATTCCCATGTATATTCTATATAAAATGCTCTAAGTCACATCTTATTCATCTTCATCATCATCGAAGCCCGCTAATAAATCATTGACTTTCACAATGCTTTCTGCAGCACGGTTCTTATAGTCCGCATCTGCGCCTGTAAGGCTCGCATTGATAAATTCAATCACCATTGGAAGATTCATCCCTGCGTAAAGTTCGATGTCACGACCTTCCATAATCAAACGGCTGACCACGTTACATGGTGTTCCACCGAGAAGATCCGCAAAGACTAGGAAATCATCCAAACCTTCAATAGCAGCTTCAAATTTTGCAGTAAATTCTTCTGGCCCATCTTCTGGAAGAAGAGCCACTGCATGAATGTTATCTTGTGGGCCCATAATCATTTCTGTACTGCCTTTAAGCTCCTCACAGAAGCGACCATGGCTGACCAAAATTAATGATTTTACCATAAAACTTATTTAGGTCCCATTCCAAATGCAAAGTGACCAAGGGCAGAAAGACCTACTGCAAGAGCGATAATGATACCGATAGCTTTAGTAGAAGTCATACCTTTCTTACCAAGCAACCAGAAGATAAAGGCAGTAAAGATTGCTGGAAGCAAACGTGGGAAGATTTGGTTCAAGATGTCTTGGAAATCAATCATCTTTTCACCGATTGGCAACTTGTAAGAAATTTCAAAGTTGATCATTGTTGCTACAAGAGCACCCATCATGAAGACACCAAGTACAGATGCAGCGTCAATCAAAGCTGTCAAGGTACTTTGCATGTTATTGATAAGGTTAACCCCTTCTTTGTAAGCAAATTCCAACTGTTTCCAACGGAAGATGTCATAAGCAACTGCAACTGCAATCCAAAGGAAGATACCCCAAGGTTGGCCAGCGATAGCCATAGTTGCTGCGACTGACCCCATGATAGCAGGTACAAGTGAACCAAAGATTGTATCCCCAAGAGGAGCGAATGGTCCCATCAAACCTGTCTTGATACCGTTAACGGCGTCTTTTGAACCCACACCATCTTTTTCTTCCATGGCAAGGTCAAAACCAGCGATAATGGTATGGAAGAATGGTGAAGTATTGAAGAATTGAGTATGAACTTTCATCATTTCTTTCAATTCAGGAGTTCCATCCCCATACATTTTACGCAACTGAGGCAAGATCATGTACAGGTAACCAGAAGCTTGCATACGTTCGTAGTTCCAACCCAATTGGAAAGTAAACAAGCTACGTTTGTTGATTTGATTAAAATCTTCTTTTGTAAGTTTGTAATTAGAATTCGTCATCTTCGATTTCCCCACTTTCTGATGGTGTAGAAGGTGCTGCTACAGCTACTTTTTGGCTATTTTTGAAGTGAAGCACTGCAAGGAAAATACCTACGATAGAAATACCAATCATAGACAAACCTTTGAAGTTGTTCACGAAACCAATCTTTTCAGCAACTTCAGCAGGAAGAGTACCTACGATACCAGCAACAGCGCCACCAAGACCTGTTACATATGAGTAAAGAACAGTCAACATAGCTGTCAAACCAAATCCCATAGCAAGGTAGTGAAGGTTACGTTTAACTGGAAGGTAACGAAGCAAGATTGCAAATCCAAGACCTGGAAGCATACGTCCTGCGAGTGTCAAACCATCTGCAATCCATTGGTATTCTGTCACTAAGTCTACTACATGTTGTACAAAGGCACCACCAAAAGCAAGCGCAAAGAAGACTGGAAGGGCACGAGATAGAGCCCAAGGAATCGCACCAAGTAGGTAGTTGCGTTCAATACCTTTATAGTCAAAGCGTTCGATTGCAGCATCCACACGGTGAGCGAAGAAGGTAGTAGTCATACGTCCAAGAACGTCGAAGTAAGTCAAGAGAGCTGCTACTGGTACAGCGATTGTAGTAATTGCAAGCGGTGCATCAATTCCCTGTGAAACAGAGAAGGCTGTCGCAAGAACCGCACCAGAAGTTGCGTCGATACGAGAAGCACCACCGAAGGTACCAACCCCAAGAACGAACAGTTGCAAGTTACCACCGATAAGCAAACCAGTAGTCACATCTCCCATGATTAAACCAGTAATGAAACCAGCAAATACAGGGGAACCTGCAGATGAAACAATCGTCAACTCATCACAGATTTGATAAGCTGAGTACAAAGTGAGAAGTAAAATTTGCCACCATTGTATCATAACAATGACCTCCTAAAAATTTTTTCCTATTTTAATAAGCTCAAAAAGTCTGAAATTGGATCATTTGGAACCATTTGAGCAGTAAGTTTAACACCTTTTTCTGCTAGTTTGCGGAAGTCTTCCACATCCTTGTCCACTACGTTGATAGAACGTGTGATGGCGCGAGTTTCTGGTGTTTGAGACATATTCCCAACATTGAGGGTTTCAAGTGGTACACCTGCTTCGACCAAGCCAAGGAAGCGGTCTGGTTTACGAGCCACGATAAAGAGACGTTGGCTATCGTACTTACCAGCAAGAATATTGGCTGCCGCTTTTTCAATTGGCAAAATACTCAATTTCACACCTGGTGGTGTCGCAAGTTTCAAACCACTCTTTTCAACGTCGTTGTTGACAACTTCGTCGTCTACAACCATAATGCGTGAAACATTTAGTTTTCCAGCCCAAAGATTGGCTACTTGTCCGTGGATCAAACGTCCATCGATACGGCATCCTACAATTGTCATAAGTTTTCCCCCTTTATGTGTTTTAGTGTAGGTTTACGAGTTAAATGAATCTCTTCTTTATATTGGCCCTCTGTTTCAAAGATGATGATGCGGTTGGCACCTTCCTTGAGATAGCTATGAGGGATATAAAGCGAGAGAGTTGGGCCAACGTTCCAAAAACGTCCTAGATTCTGCCCATTGACAAAGGCAACTCCCTTACCAAACTCAGACAAGTCTAGGTAAGCATCTTTTGGCTCTTGGACTGTAAAGTCATAAGCGTAAAAGGCTGGTTGTCCTTGAGTCCATCCTTTTGAAAAATCAATTTTATCAGGATTATCTAGTGGAAGTGGATAGTGTTTCCAGTTTAGTAAGAAGTGCAAATCCTTACAAACCCCTGTCCGAATTCCCTTACGTTGCGTATCTGCTAAGAACTTATGTCCATAGTTGACACGCCCCATATTTTCTATCAATATGTCAATCCTAGATAACGCTTTCTTTTCGCCTTGATAAAAAATATCTTCCCCAATCTCTGTCTGATATTGGGTTTTAACCCACTGACCATCGACATAAAGCTGAGCCCTATCTCGACCATCAATGATACGAAGTCTTTCTTCTTCTGCATCCCAGTTTGTTTCTGTTCGATAGAGTAGATAGCCATAGCTTTGTCCCAACTCCTCCATCTTTTTAGGATAGAGGCTTTCTACAGGACTAGATAAGCTATCCAAGGTTTCAAACAAGGAAACTTTTTCAACTAGTGGAATAGCATCCAACTCCATACTCTCTTTGTAGAGGGGTTCCAACTGCGGATACTCTGGAAAATGTGTTGCCATCATCTTCTTGACCGCCAGATATTTGGCAGTTGGATTTCCTTCTTCATCCAGAAGGGCATCGTAATCATAAGATGTAACTTGTGGCAAATCCAAGGTTCCTCGAGCCGAGCAACCATTCATGAAGCCAAAGTTTGTACCACCGTGGAACATGTAAAGATTGATGGAGCCTTGTTCCAAAACCTCTCGAACTGCATCTGCCAATTCCTTAGGATCCCGTGTGATAATCGGTTCTTTCCAACGATTGAACCAGCCATCCCAGAACTCCATACACATGAGCGGCCATTTCTTGCCATGTTCATCAAAGAATTCCTGCATCTGTGAAAAGTTGTACGGAGCTTTAGAACCAAAGTTGCCTGTTACAAAGAGGTCATCTTCGATTAAGGTTCCAGCTTTCAGAGTAGCTCTCCATGGACCATCTGATGTAAAGAGAGGACAGGTTACGCCACGCTCTTCCATCAACTGTCGAATTGCTCTCAGATAAGCCTTATCTTCTCCATAAGAACCATACTCATTTTCAACCTGCATCATGAGGATATTGCCACCATTGTCCAACAAATGTGGAACCAATCGTGACAAGAGCTGGTCATAGTAGCGACCGACAGCTTCAATATAGGCTGAGTCTGAGGAACGAAGCCTCATATCTTTGGTTAAAAGCCAAGCTGGTAAGCCACCGAATTCCCACTCCGCACAGATGAAGGGAGAGGGACGAACGATAGCGTAAAGACCCAAATCTTGTGCCGTTTGGAGAAATCGCTCCAAATCCAGAGCTCCTTCAAAGTGAAACTCACCCTCACGAGACTCGTGTAAATTCCAAGCCACATAAGTCTCTACTGTATTAAAACCAAGAGCCTTCAAGTTATAGAGCGAATGATACCAATCTTCTGGAGGAACCCTAAAATAATGAATGGCGCCAGATAAAATCTTAAATGATTTTCCATCGAGATAAAAATCATCTCGTATCTCAAATCGTGTCATAAAACTACCTTCTGACCGTGAAAGTTTGCGCTTTCATTTGTTGTTATAGTAATTATAAACCAATCTGTTTGAATTGTCAATAGAAATTGTCGGAATATTTACTGCGATTTTACTATTATACACACGTTCAATTAGTTTCAAACATTTTTAGACCCATTTCAAACGCTCTTTCAATTCGGAATAGAGAACCTAAAATAATTTTGCATAAAATACATTTATAAAATATGAGCAATGCTTATGTAGCTTAATTTTTCAAACTATTATTCTAATTTTTTATTCAAAAGACTACTATTTTTTTCGCTTTTATGGTAAAATTTTCTATGGAGAAGGAAAATAGAGGTAAAAATATGGCAATTCCCAAATATCAATACATAAAAGACGAATTAAAAAATAAAATCATCTCTGGGCAATTTAGCAGCGGAGATAAATTTTACACTGAAGCAGAGCTCATTTCAATGTACGATGTCAGTTCTATCACAGTTGTCCGCGCCTTAAACGACCTTGCTAAAGATGGCTATATTGTCCGCCAACAAGGAAAGGGGACATTCGTTTCACGCGCACGCAAACACAAGCTTGTAGAGTTTTCAGATATTGAACTCTTTAATGCTAAAGATGATAAGGTAACTGTTCTTTCAATTGAACGCGGAAACAAACTCGCTTACTTGGAAAAATTGGGTCTACGCGGCGATCAATTCTACTACAAGATTGAACGTGTCCGCGAATCAAACGGTGTCGTTTATATCTACCATACATCCTACATCCCAGAACAATATATCAACGCAAATTATCCAAACCTTGAATACTATAGTTCTATCTATAACCGTTTCAAGTTAGACTACCACATTCACATGAATGATGAACACTTTGAAGAAATCAACGAAATAGTCTTTCCAACTCCAGAACATGCGGCTTCAGTCCTCGGAGTCGATGAACAATTCCCTACTGTCCTACAAACTAAAATCACCAAACTCGAATCAACTGGTCAAGTTTTAGGATACAGTGAAACTTACAAACGATCTGATTATTACAAGATTAAATTCATCTCATGTGACCGTGATCACTAAGAAGAAAGCCTGAGCCTAATCGCTTGGGCTTTTTCTATGCTTATTATATAACATAGTAGATTGAAATAGAATATGGACAAATCGATTAGGAAATTCAAATCAATTTCTAGTAATATTTTAGAAGTCACAGTATACTATTCTATATTCAACATATTATAAAATATTGGTTATTTTTTTCTAAAGCACTTTAATAAAAAAGAAAAATCGAAGTTCTGCTACTCCTATAAATGGAGTAATAGAAATTCGATTTTTTCTAATTATCCTAATCCAAGACGTTCAAAAATATCATCCACTCGTTTAGTGTAGTAAAGAGGGTTGAAGATCTCGTCGATTTCTTCTTGTGTGAGGCGTGATGTCACCTCTGGATCTGCTTCTAGCAGTGGTTTGAAGTCTACTTGGTTGTCCCAAGAGTAGGCTGTTTTTGGTTGTACCAAGTCATAGGCTTGCTCACGGGTCATCCCTTTTTCAATCAAGGTCAACATAGCACGTTGGCTGAAAATCAAACCAAATGTCGAGTTCATATTGCGGATCATATTTTCTGGGAAGACCGTCAAGTTCTTGACAATATTTCCAAAGCGGTTGAGCATGTAGTCAATCAAGATAGTTGTATCTGGTGTGATGATGCGTTCAGCTGATGAGTGGGAAATGTCTCGTTCGTGCCAGAGAGCAACGTTTTCATAGGCTGTAATCATATGACCACGGATAACACGCGCAAGACCTGTCATATTTTCAGAACCGATAGGGTTGCGTTTGTGAGGCATAGCAGATGAACCTTTTTGACCTTTGGCAAAGAATTCTTCTACTTCGCGTTGTTCAGATTTTTGCAAACCACGAATCTCAGTCGCCATACGTTCGATAGAAGTTGCGATGCTGGCAAGAACCGCAAAGTACTCAGCGTGAAGGTCACGAGGAAGCACCTGTGTAGAGATTTCTTGGGCACGAATACCCAATTTGTCGCAGACATATTGCTCTACAAATGGTGGGATATTAGCAAAGTTCCCAACCGCACCAGAAATCTTACCAGCTTCCACACCAGCAGCCGCATGCTCGAAACGCTCGATATTGCGCTTCATTTCGCTATACCAAGTCGCCAATTTAAGACCAAAGGTTGTAGGCTCAGCGTGCACACCGTGGGTACGACCCATCATGATGGTGAACTTGTGTTCCTTAGCCTTGTCAGCGATGATGTTGGTAAAGTTTTCAAGGTCACGACGGATGATATCGTTGGCCTGCTTGTAGAGGTAACCGTAGGCCGTATCCACCACGTCGGTAGAAGTCAAACCATAGTGAACCCACTTGCGCTCTTCACCAAGAGTCTCAGAAACCGCACGTGTGAAGGCAACCACATCGTGGCGAGTCTCTTGCTCAATCTCCAAAATACGGTCGATGTCAAAGTCCGCCTTTTCACGAATCAAAGCTACATCTTCCTTAGGGATTTCCCCCAACTCAGCCCATGCCTCATCAGCGAGGATTTCTACCTCAAGCCAAGCACGGTATTTATTTTCTTCACTCCAAATGTTCGCCATCTCCGGGCGAGAGTAACGGTTGATCATGTTGTTTCTCCTTAAAAATCTTTTTTATCTATGAGGCTCAGGAAACTTTGCATTATTAGATGCTAAATTAGGGTTTGTAGAAAATAAAATTAGGAAGTAATAATCCTTTGATTACTCTAATCAGCTATCATGCAAACTTCAACCATTGCAATAAGTCAAATGGTATGATTCTCTTATTCTAAAATCTCACACTTCCATTGTTCAAGTCTATTTTCCGCATTTGATACACCCTCTAAATGTTTTAAAACATGTAAATCATCTAAAAGATAAAGTAAAACTAGTAAATCTCTAGCTGTTTTTTTTCGTTCTTCATCAGAAATGGTATCAAAGAAATCAATACTCAAAGTTTTAACCGGATCCTTAAAATGACTTTCACCGTTTAAAACCAGTCTATACATAAGATTCTCAAAATAAGTTCTGTATTCTTTATCAATTTTTTCAACAATTAAAGGATCTGTTGTTAGCTCGGCAATTCCCTTCTTATAATTAAAACTACCATAGGCTTCTAAAATTTTTCTCATTGCATTCCCAACAAAACTTTCCGAAGTAGGTGTACTATTTCCCAATGCATAACCGAAGACTATTTCAAGTAGTTCTGTATAATCGTGAGTACTAGTTTTGAATTCTTGTAATTTACCAGAAACCAATTCTAACTTCTTGTATTTAGATTTTTGTCCACCTTCCTCTTCTTTACAGGATTCCATTATCTCTTTCAAAAAGATATCAAAGTCATATATTGTTTGTTTATCATGGGTCATTAGTAAAACTCTAGTATTACTATTCCCCTTAAAAAATCTAGTTAAACAGTATTTTAAATACGAGGTTATTCCAACTTTATTTTCCATATCAAAACTAGAAATTGGATCGTCAATAACAATAAAATATTCATGACTATAAGCATCTGCTAACTCTCTCTGTTGAATTATCTCAGTAAAGAAATAACATAATGCCAGCGCATTTCGTTCCCCTACGGAAACCCTACTGGGGACCACAGACTTACCTCTTGATAACAGATAGTATTTTCCGTTTTGATTCTGTATAGCTAACCGATTTTTTGAAAAAAATATGTAATTTAAACTTTTATTAATTTCATCAACTGCAATATCTATATTAAGTTTCTTGTCTTCTAAATCAGAAATCTGCTTCTCATAATCCTTTACTCGTTTACTACTGCTATTATAATTATTTTCACAAATTGCTTTTTTATTTGTTTTCTCTTGAAACTTTTTGTATGCATCTTGAATTTCATAAAAAGCTAATTCATTATTTATTTGAAGGAGATCTACTTTTAACTTTTGAATATCCGAGATTTCTGAATTATGTTTGATAATTGCTTGGTTAATTTTTTCAATATCATGCTCTGCTTGACTTAATTCTTGAGAAAAGCTTATATTAGGTAACTCAACTATATTATATGGATTATCAATCTTCTTATCGATTATTGAGTTAATTTCGTTAAATTTAGCATTCAAAGCATTAATACTATTTTGATAAGACTGAATTAATATTGGATCTATCTGTTCATAACCAGAAAAATCTTGATTAATCTCATCAATTTTTTTACCTCTCAATGCGGATTGGTGTTCTTCGACTGCTCTTGATAGTAGTTTAGTTATGCCATTCGTGAGTTCAACTTTAACATCTTCTGATACTGATTGAGTACAAAAAGGACATTTTTTTTGATGTTCATCTTCAAAGAAATCTTTAACTTCTCTCAAATGACGTTCACCTTTTGTGGAATCAGATAATAATGTCAGTAAATACTTATCCCTAGAATTCAACTCAGGTTCTTCGATTTTTTCAGACAATAAAGTTGATAATTCATTGCTATCAAAATTAATATCAGGTAAAGATAGTTCATTATTTATAGTAACTGCGGAATCTCTTATTGAAAAATATCTAGCTTTTTTATTGTTGAATTCAACCTCTAACTCATTTTTATCTAAGATTGGTTGTAAATCAACAAAATTTTGAAAGGTATTATTATGAACGGGAGATGCAGCTCGATTTCCTTTTATCTCCCTATCTCTTTCGGCCCAGTTGCCTACTCCTTTCAAAGAATCTGTCATTTCCTTTTTCCAAAAGTCTGGAGATTTTTCATTTTTTTCATCTAAATATTCTTCATATTCAGCATAATAATCTTGAGATTCAATTTGTGATTCTGATAACTGCGTTCTTAATCTATCCAGTTCCTCATCGATATCAACCTGTTCACCTAAAATTACAATTGTATCTAACCCTTCTTGAGCAATTTTGACTTTCTGATCAACATAGTGTTCATTGAAAACAAATATCGATTTTCGTTCAGTATCACTAAGTACAATATTATTATTATTTTTATCAATAAATGATACTCTATCTGTTCCAAACTCACCATTTTTTAATTGATTTATTCCTCGAGCAATGGTACTTTTCCCTGAACCATTCCTTCCAAACAATAAACTTGCCCTATCGTTTTGTACTGGATTTGTTCCCTCAAAATTTCCTTCAAAGAGTTCTAATTTTGTTTCATCTTCAAAAATACCTGATTTTATATTAATTCCTTTAATTTTTTCAAACATTTTTTCTTTAGACCCCTCTCCCCTAAAACTCTCCCACACTATCTGGTTCATCACTAAATAAAGTCACATGTCCCATCTTGCGGTTGTGCTTCGCTTCTATTTTACCATACATGTGGAGGTGGGCGCTTGGATTTTCTGTGACATATTTTTCAGCAGCTTCGACATGCTGGCCGAGGACATTGAGCATGACGGCTGGAGCATGCAGTTTGATAGCTGGCAATGGTGCCCCCAGAACACCCAGAATATGGGCATCAAACTGGGAGAAGTCGCAAGCTTCAATAGAGTAGTGCCCAGAGTTGTGTGGTCGTGGGGCAATCTCGTTGACAATGATATCATCAGCTGTCGCAAACATTTCCACGCAAAGGGTTCCAGACAAGTTGAGTTGCTCAGCGATTCTCACTGCCATAGCTTTGGCTTTCTCGGCTAAACTTTCAGAAATGCGAGCAGGCACAATAGTTTTTGAAAGGATATTGTTTCGGTGGATATTTTCCTGAACTGGGAAAACCGTCACGTCCTTGCCATTTCCTGATACAATGACAGAAATTTCAAGGTCAAAATTGACAAATTCTTCCAAAACACAGTCTGCTGAATCGGCTAGTGCATTGGCTTCTTCCAAGTCTTCTGCCGAGCGAATGACCTTTTGTCCATGGCCATCATAACCACCTGTTGCCGTCTTGAGGACATAGTTTTTCGACAGGTCGATATCTGCCAAGTCTTGGCTAGAAGTCACAACCTTGTAAGGTGCTACAGTGACTTGAGCCTTGTTTGAGAGGAAGTCTTTCTCAAAGATCCGGTTTTGGGAGATGCGAAGCAGGTCGGTCCCTTGAGGGAGTTGCCCATCCTTGATAACAGCATCAAGACCGTCAGCATCTACATTCTCAAATTCATAAGTCAGGACATCGCAACGCTCAGCTAGCTGACGAAGGGCATCCACATCGTTATAAGGCGCCACAATGATTTCCGCCACACGAGAGGCTGGGCAATCCGCAGCAGGATCCAGCGCAATGACCTTGTGCCCCATATAGATAGTTGAGATCGCCATCATCTGACCCAGCTGACCGCCACCGATAATTCCGATTGTTTTAGATGAGCTCATTGGTAGACTCCTCTGCGATTTTTCCTTGTTCTTCTGCAAAATCTGCCAAAGCTGTCGCGATAGCTTGATCCTCTACTGAAAGAAGACGGAGGGCGAAGAGAGCCGCATTTGTCGCACCAGCTTCACCGATAGCCATTGTCGCAACAGGTACGCCACCCGGCATCTGAACGATAGAATAGAGTGAATCCACTCCACTAAGAGCACGAGATTTGACTGGCACACCAATGACTGGAAGGGTTGTTTTAGCAGCGACCATACCTGGCAAATGGGCTGCACCTCCAGCACCTGCGATGATAACCTTGATGCCACGACTACGAGCTTCTTCGGCATGTTGGAACATGAGGTCTGGTGTACGGTGGGCAGAGACAACTTTCTTTTCGTAGGCTACACCGAAGCGGTCTAAGACTTCTGCTGTTTTTTGCATGGTTGCCCAATCGGATTTTGAGCCCATGATAATGGAAATTACGGGTTTCATTTCTTCTCCTTTTTCCTGTTTTTCAACAATCACCTTAGGTTGTGAGGGACGGCAGCAGCCATCAAAGGTGTCTCATGCCTAAATTGGAAGCCCAAGGTCTTCTAATTTCCCTGAACGGCGGCGATTGTTCTATATTAGCTCGCTAACGCTCGCAAACCATACGGTCATTAACGTATTTTGTGAATTTTTATTTTTCTTTTTGATAATCGTCTAATGTAGTGCGGACGTAAGCGACCGCCTAGGGCGTTCCATTACTAAAACTGGAGCCTAGGTCTCCAGTTTTCCGCTCCTAGTAGCAAAGCTACTAGGAGTTCCACTACTGCGACGATTATTCTATTTTGGCTCGCTTTCGCTCGCCATAACAAAGTTAGTATCTGTTAATCTTTTATCGCCTTGCTTCCGATATCTGTTCGGTAGAAGAGGCCTTCTGTTTTTTGTTGGGTGAGTTCTTGGTAGATGGTATCTTGAGCCTCTTTGACGGTATCTGCTGTGTTAACGAGCATATAGACACGTCCACCGTTTGATAGCAGTGCTCTGCTATTTGCCGCAAACTTAGCACCTGCATAGTAGGTGATAATGCCGCCATTGGTTTTTGCTGGCAATGCAACACCCTTTTCATATTCTAGCGGGTAACCCTTGGATGCGACAACCACACCCAGAGTCACACCCTTATCCGTCCAGGTGATGTTTGGCTCCTTGCTATCCAGAATATCTGTAATATTTTGTGCAAAGTCAGATGTCAAACGAGGCAAGATAATCTGTGTTTCAGGATCTCCAAAGCGAGCATTGAACTCGATGACTTTAGGACCTTCTGCTGTCAGGATAAGCCCTGCGTAGAGGATGCCAAGATACGGACGGCCTTCTTTGATCATCCCTTCAAGAACTGGCTTGACAATAGTCTCAACCGCTGTGTCAACTACACTCTGTGGCAAGTGTGGAACTGGCGCATAGGCACCCATACCACCCGTGTTAGGCCCTTTGTCACCATCATAGGCACGTTTGTGGTCTTGCGCTGTCGGCATGATATAGAACTTGTCGCCATTGACAAAGACAAAGAGTGAAAATTCCTCTCCTTCAAGGAATTCCTCAATAACTACACGCGCACCTGAGTCACCAAATTTATTGTCCAAAAGCATCTCGTGAGCTGCTTCGACCGCTTGCTCGACTGTCTCCGCAACGACGACACCTTTCCCAAGCGCCAAGCCATCCGCCTTGACCACGATAGGCGCACCCTGTTTTTCGATATAGACCTTGGCTTCCTCAAAATCCGAGAATGTGCCATAGGCTGCTGTCGGAACGCCATATTTGACCATGATTTCCTTGGCAAAATCCTTGGACCACTCCAGCTCCGCTGCCAATCTTGTCGGACCAAAGGCTTTGAGACCCGCTGCATGGAAATCATCCACGATACCAGCCGCAAGGGCGTCATCTGGCCCGATAAAGGTCCAAGCAATATAGTTGGTTTTTGCAAACTCAATCAATTTAGAATGTTCGGAAATGGAGATATTTACCAACTCCAAACCATCCAGAGTCATCCCATCATTCCCAGGAGCTACAAATACTTTTTCAACGTCTTTTGACTCAAGTAACTTCTTAGCAATCGCATGTTCACGACCACCTGAACCTACAACTAACAGCTTCATCTCACAACCTCTTTTGCGAATTATTTAATAACATTATACCATAAACGTTCGTTTTAATCTTATTTCACTCCGCATTTTTACGCAAAAAAGGAAAGAAACTGTTTTCTTCCCTTTCGTTTTCTTAATGTCTAAAATGTCTCACTCCTGTGAAGACCATGGTCAAGCCATATTTATCCGCAGCTTCGATAGACTCTTGGTCACGGACTGAGCCACCGGGCTGGATGATGGCCTTGATCCCTGCTTTGGCGATTTCTTCCACATTATCCGCAAATGGGAAGAAGGCATCCGAAGCAAGCACAGCGCCGTCAAGGCGGTCTTTGGCTTGGTCAACGGCAATACGAACAGAGGCCACACGATTAGTTTGACCTGGACCAACACCCAGTGTCATGTGGTCATTGGTTACAATGATTCCGTTTGATTTGACATACTTGATAGCCTTCCAAGCAAACTCAAGAGCTGTCGCTTCTGTCTCAGTTGGCTGACGTTTGGTCACCACTTGCCAATCAGCTGGGCTTTCTTTCACTACGTCTTGATTTTGCACCAGAAGTCCACCAACTACACCTGTGTATTCTGCTTCCACTTCACTGGCCTCTTGAGCATCAAATGGCAAGGCAAGGATACGCAAGTTTTTCTTTTTGTTGGTCAAAATGGCTAGCGCTTCATCCGTATAGCTTGGTGCAATGATGATTTCAAGGAAAACGCCGTGCATCTTCTCAGCTGTCGCAGCATCCACCTCACGGTTGAGAACGACAATCCCACCAAAGATAGACACTGGGTCAGACTCATAAGCGTAGTCCCAAGCAGTCTCGATGTCATCAGCTTGACCAATCCCACATGGGTTCATGTGTTTGAGAGCTACAACCGTTGGGCGTTCTTTGAAATCGCGAATAATACGAATGGCAGCGTCAGCATCGCGGATATTGTTAAATGACAATTCTTTCCCGTTGAGCTGTTTCGCTGAAGCAATCGAATAGTCTGTTGGCAAAGCTTTTTGGTAGAAATCCGCATCTTGTTGAGGATTCTCACCGTAACGCATAGCTTGTTTGAGGTCATAGGTCAAAGTGAGCTTTTCAGGTTTGCTTTCTCCGACTTGAGCTGTGAAATACTCTGCAATCAAGGCGTCATAAGCCGCTGTGTGACGGAAAACTTTGGCTGCCAAACGTTGACGCGTTTCGTAAGTCGTTTCACCATTGGCTGACAACTCGTCCAAAACCACTGTATAGTCAGCAGGGTCTACCACAACCGTCACGCTGGCATGATTCTTCGCTGCCGAGCGAAGCATAGATGGCCCACCGATATCGATGTTCTCAACCGCATCAGCGTACCTCACGTCTGGTTTGAGGATCGTTTCCTTGAAAGGATAAAGGTTGACCACTACAAGGTCGATAAGCTCAATTTGGTTCTCCTTGGCCGCTTCCAAGTGGCTATCCAAATCACGACGGGCGAGGAGCCCACCGTGGATATTTGGATGAAGGGTCTTAACACGGCCATCCATCATCTCTGGGAAGCCCGTCACATCATCGATCGCAATAGTCTCCACCCCAGCATTGTCAAGGGCAACCTTTGTCCCACCTGTCGAGATAATATCCCAACCAAGTTTTTTGAGTTCTTGGGTAAATTCAACAATGCCCGCTTTATCTGAGACGCTGATTAAGGCGCGTTTAGTCATGTTAGTTATCTTCCTTTTCTAATATCATATACTTCACTTCGTATAAAATATCTGTTAAATACACTTCTTTTGAAGCCTTTCCAAATACAGGATATTTAATAATTTTTTTAATCCCACTATCTATAAGTTTGATTAAAATTACCATTATAGCTACAATAATAATTATATTTCCAAACGTTTCGCCAGAAATGTTTGTTTTATCTTCAACGAATAATCTATTTAAAGCCAGAGTAATAGTTGCTGTTACCAAAACTTTCCCAATAGTACCTATAGCTTTAACTATATTTTCATATTTTTGTAGCTGACTATTTCTTTTCTCGCTTAAATCATTAACCAACATATCAGCGACTTCTTTAGCATTATCTCCGTAAAGATATTTCAATCTATACTTGACTTTATCACATAATTTGGTAAATTTACTAGGCACCCCAACTGAAACTTCATCAAATTTTATAGTATAAAATAAAACTAATACTGTAAAAATTATGGTAAGAAAAATAAGAATATTCCTCAAACAAACAAATTTAGGGAAAAATTGGAATACAATTGCAGCTCCTATGATAAACAGTATCCATAAGATAAAGTATATCATCAACCTTTGTCTCTCTTTCCGTATTTCAGGATAAAATTGTTTTTCATATTCATTAAAGGATGCTTCAAATTCTTTTATATTTTTCAACAAATCATCAACTACTTTATTCATAAAATTCTCTTATTTATCCTTTCCACTCCCAAACTATCCAGCACCTCTGGATACAACTTATACTCTGCTTCATGAATCCGTTCTTCAAAACTGTCAATGGTATCATCAGCTAACCGTGGCACACGGACTTGTTTGATAACCTTGCCTGTATCCACACCTGAATCCACCCAGTGAATGGTCACGCCGCTCTCAGCAACGTCAGCATTCCAAGCATCCTCAATCCCATGAGCTCCTGGAAATTCTGGCAAGTAGGCTGGATGAATGTTGATAATCCGACCTTCATAAGCCGCCAATAAGGTTGGCCCAACGATTTTCATGTAGCCTGCTAGGCAAATCAAGTCAATCTGGTGTTCTTCCAAGAGTTCGACAATAGCTGCTTCGTAGTCTGCCTTGCTTTCAAACTCCTTGAGTTCAAAAGCATAGGACAGAACGCCGAGCTGCTCTGCACGCTCAAGCACATAGGCGTCACGATGGTCTGAAAAGACAAACTCTACTGGAAATTCTTCGGCAATCACCTGAAAATTTGAGCCATTACCAGAGGCAAAAACCGCTATTTTTTTCATTTGATGATGACACTTTCGTTTTCTTTCTTGACGATACGACCAATTTCATAGACTGGTTCATCCAACAACTCCTTGACACGAATTACATTTTCAGGGCTAACTGCTAGCATAAGTCCCACACCCATATTGAAGATTTCAAACATTTCTTCGTGTTTAATCTGACCGTATTTTTCAAGGGCTTTGAAAATTGGAAGCACTGGAACTTTGCTTTCATCAATCTCAGCAGCCAAGTCAGCTGCAAACATACGAGGGACATTCTCAATAAAGCCACCACCTGTGATGTGGGCAATGCCGTTGACCAACCCTTCCTTGATGAGTGGTAAGACAGCCTTGACATAGATACGAGTCGGCTCAAGAAGAACTTCCTTGAGTTGCTTGCCTTCCAATTCTGGCAAGATTTCCTCACCTGTGTAATCCGCAAAGACACGACGGACGAGAGAGTAACCATTGGAATGAATCCCACTTGAAGCAAGTCCGAGAAGAACATCTCCTTCTGCCACCTTTGAACCGTCAATGATTTGAGATTTTTCAGCCACACCAACCGCAAAACCAGCCAAGTCATAGTCATCTTCGCCGTACATGCCAGGCATTTCAGCCGTTTCCCCACCAATGAGGGCAGCACCTGCCTGCACACAACCTTCTGCCACACCAGCGACAACTTGTTCTAGCTTAGCTGGTTCATTCTTCCCTGTCGCTACGTAGTCAAGGAAATAGAGGGGCTCCGCACCCGCAGCGATGATATCATTGACACACATGGCTACACAGTCCTGACCGATGGTATCGTGCTTGTCGTACTTGATAGCCAGCATGAGCTTGGTTCCGACACCATCAGTTCCTGAAATCAAGACGGGTTCTTTGACACCTGTTTTTGAAAGGTCAAACATACCACCAAAGCCACCCAGAGCTCCCATGACACCTGCACGCTCCGTACGAGCCACGTGCTTTTTAATCCGTTCAACAACTTCATAACCCGCTTCAACATCCACACCAGATTGAGCGTACGCATTTTTATTTGCCATTTTATTTTTCCTTTTCTTTTTTTGGGGGAAAGATTGCGACGTATTTCTAGATAAACAATTATTTTATCTAAAAATACTAGTCAGGGCTCTAGCTTTGATCCTATAGGACAAAGCGTCTACTGACAAATACTTTAGCTTTTAGTCAGTAGTGAGACGTGAAGCATAAGCATTCTTATTTGTCATTCTATCTCCTCTTCCTTTCCTTTAATGGAGAATCTATTGTCTATTTGTAAAAACTGGTCTTTTCTTCCAAACTTCTACGATAGTCTTCCTCATAGTCGTAGAGAGGTGTTGGGTAGTCACCGTCAAAGTAAGCGACACAGAGACCACCATTTGGCGCATCTGTTTCAATACCAATTGAATCAATCAACCCCTCAACAGAAAGATAAGTCAGACTGTCCGCACCAATGATTTGGCGAGTTTCTTCGACCGTATGATTAGCCGCAATCAGCTCCTGACGTGTCTGGATATCAATCCCGTAGAAACATGGATAAGCTAGCGCTGGACTACCAATGGCAACGTGAACCTCAGTCGCACCCGCTTCTTTCAAGAGTTGAACGATCCGACGAGAGGTTGTTCCACGTACAATAGAGTCATCAATCATAACCACACGCTTGCCTTTTACAACGCCTGAAACAGCAGAGAGTTTCATCCGCACCCCTTGCTCCCGCAATTCTTGAGTCGGTTGGATAAAGGTACGTTGGGTGTATTGGTTCTTGATGAGCCCCATTTCATTTGGTAGCCCGGACTCTTCCGCAAATCCCATAGCCGCGCTGAGGGAAGAATTGGGCACACCGACCACGATATCCGCCTCATGCTTGAATTCACGCGCCAATTGGGCACCCATACGTTTACGAGCCGTATGGACATTGACACCATGAATGTTAGAATCAGGGCGGGCAAAATAGATATACTCCATAGAACAAATCGCCAACTGAGTATCATCTGTATAGTTGTCATACTGGATACCCTTGTCATCAATAATCACAATCTCACCTGGCTTCAAATCACGAATCCATTCAGCACCAATGACCTCAAAAGCACAAGTTTCAGAGGAAACAACCACCGCTCCGTTGGCCATTTTCCCGATAGAAAGCGGACGGAAACCATTGGGATCAAGAGCCGCAATCAACTTGTCTTCAAACAGCAAGATATAGGCAAAACCACCTTTAACTAGACTGAGCGCCTCCTTGATTTTGCCCATTAGATTAGGATTATGACTGCGACGAATGAGGTGAGCCAAGATTTCCGAGTCCGAAGTCGCGCTGAAAATCGCTCCTCTATCTTCCAATTCTTTCTTGAGAGAGGCCGCATTGGTCAGATTTCCATTATGAGCCAACCCAAACTGCATATCGTGAAAACGGAAGAGGAAGGGCTGGATGTTATCTACAGAAGCTTCGCCAGCAGTCGCATAACGCACATGCCCAATCGCACCAGTTCCTGTCAATTTATCTAAGTTAGCAGGATTTCTGAAGACTTCTGATAGAAGACCCATATCGCGATGTCGCTTTAGTTTCCCTTGATCATTGGAGAGGATTCCTGCCCCCTCCTGACCACGGTGTTGAAGACTGTGGAGACCAAAATAGGTCAATTTAGCAGCATCTGGATGTCCCCAGATACCGAAAACACCGCATTCTTCATTAAGAGATTTTACTTCGTATGTCATTTTTTATACCTAATTTTTATTTGTGTAGCACCAAGAGCTAAATCTACATGATTTTTACATTACTGCCACTATCTATTAGAAAATCTGTAAGTCTTATTTTCCAGTAAAGTATTTAACCGCTGACGCGAACAGGTGCTGGTCTTTATTTCCTGGGATGTTTTGGAAGAGACCGTCTTCATAACGTTCTGAGTGCCCCATCTTACCGATGATTTGGCCGTTCTTGCTGGTAATTCCTTCGATAGCATGGACAGAACCATTTGGATTGTACTTAGAGTCCATACTTGGTTTGCCGTCAAAGTCAACGTATTGGCTAAAGATTTGACCATTGTCACGGAGCTCCGCAAATTCTTCAGCCGTCACGACAAACTTCCCTTCACCGTGTGAAACAGGAATAGCGTGGATATCGCCTACTTGCACACCAGCTAACCATGGTGAGTTGGTATTGGCAATACGGGTTTCCACCATCTTGGCCACGTGTTGGTTGGCATCATTGTAGAAGAGGGTTGGGCTAGTACTGTTAGCATCCTCGAAATTCCCGTATGGAAGAAGACCTGATTTGACCAAAGCCTGGAATCCATTACAGATACCGATAATCAAGCCACCACGCGCGATAAAGCTATCAATAGCCACACGGACTTTTTCATTGAGCAGAATATTGACAATGAACTTGGCTGAACCATCTGGTTCATCCGCAGCTGAGAATCCACCGGCAAAGAAGAGAATGTTAGCCTTGCCGATGTTGTCAACCATAGTTTCAACTGACTTGACAATAGCCTCTTCATTCAAGGTCACAAATGGCATCAAGTTGACCTCTGCGCCTTCTTTTTCAAATGCCTTAGCTGAATCATACTCTGAGTTTGTTCCTGGGAAGACTGGGATATAGACCACAGGTTTTTCAACCTTTTCTTTTGCTTTAATCACAACATCTGATACCACAGCTGGTACTTCAGCTAGTTCTTTGGCTTGGGCAAACTCTGTTGGGTAAACTTTTTCCAGTTTTCCTTGGAAGGCACTGTCAAGCTTGTGTCCATCTAGCTTCACACCGTTGACAAGGAGTGTAAAGTCTGCACTTGTTTGACCGATTTTCTCTACTCCAGTGATTTCTTCAGGAGAGGTAAAGACAAATCCGCCCAATTGTGCTGTCAAAGAACTTTCAAGTTCAGGCAAGGTTACCTCTGCACCAATATGATTTCCAAAAGTAGCAAGAGCCAAACTTTCAACCACACCACCGTATTTGACAGCTGATGCAGATGTCACTTTATGAGCCTTTTGAAGGGCTTCAAACTGAGCAAAATTTGACTTAATCAAGTCAAAATCAATCTCTGCAGCAAGAGCTTGACCTGGGATGTAGTAGATGTTTTCCCCAGCAGTCTTGAACTCAGGAGAAAGTACCTTCCGGCTATCTGCCGTCGTCACCCCAAAAGCGACCAAGGTTGGCGGTACTGTCAATTCTTCAAAAGTACCAGACATGGAGTCCTTACCACCGATAGATGGCAAACCAAGCTGAATTTGTGCCTCGATAGAGCCTAGGAGAGCTGCTACTGGCTGACCAAAACGCTCAGCTTGTTTGTCCATGCGCTCGAAGTACTCTTGGTAAGAGAAGCGAGCCTTAGACCAGTTGGCACCAGCAGCAACCAAACGAGCAGTTGCTTCAATAACCGCATAAGCAGCACCGTGGTATGGAGACCATTCTGCAATATAAGGATTAAACCCTTGAGCCATGACAGACGCAGTATGAGTCACACCGTGTTGGACTGGCAATTTCTGTACAGATGCCTCAGTTGGTGTGAGTTGGTAGCGACCACCAAGTGGGTGATTAACCGTTGAACGACCGACCGAACAGTCAAAGATGGTCTGCAAGCCTTTTTGACTCGCATGGTTGAGGTCAGATAGAACCGCAAGGGTATCTGCTTCCAGTGTGTCAGCGCTTGTTGTACGCTCTTCTGGGAGTTTGACATCCTTGTCCACAACCTTTGCATCGACAACGACACGTACACCATTGGTATCAAGGAAACGACGCTCCAAGTCCACAATTGTCTCACCATTCCAGTGCATAACCAGATTTGGTTTTTCAGTGACTGTCGCAACCACAACAGCGTCAATATTCTCTTTGTTACATTCTTCAACAAAGGCATCTACGTCTTCAAGACGCACCACAACCGCCATCCGTTCTTGTGATTCAGAGATGGCAATTTCGGTACCATTCAAGCCCTGGTATTTAAGAGGCACCTTGTTAAGATCAATTTCAAGACCGTCTGCTAATTCACCGATAGCCACACAGACACCACCAGCACCAAAGTCATTAGATTTCTTGATAACACGAGTGACATTGCCATTACGAAAAAGGCGTTGAATCTTGCGTTCTTCGATAGCATTCCCTTTTTGAATCTCAGCACCAGCAGTCTCTACAGACTCAACCGTTTGAATTTTAGAAGAACCCGTCGCACCACCGACACCGTCACGCCCAGTCTTACCACCGAGGAGGATAATGACATCGCCCGCTTCCGGTTTTTCACGGACAACATTGCCCTTGGGAGCCGCACCAACAACGGCACCAAGTTCCATACGCTTAGCAACGAAACCTGGGTGGAAATATTCACGAACGTAGGTTGTTGCAAGCCCAATCTGGTTACCGTATGAAGAATAACCATGAGCCGCTGTTTTAGAAATGACTTGTTGTGGCAGTTTCCCAGCGCGAGTTTCTGAAATCGGTGCTGTAATATCACCAGCACCTGAGATCCGCATGGCTTGGTAAACATATGAACGTCCTGACAATGGGTCACGAATGGCTCCACCAATACAGGTAGCAGCCCCACCAAATGGCTCAATTTCCGTTGGGTGGTTGTGAGTTTCATTCTTGAACATTAGGAGCCATGGCTCTTTCACACCATCAACATCCACTTCGATTTCTACTGAGCAAGCATTGATTTCGTCTGACACTTCCATGTCGTCTAAACGTCCATTAGCACGCTCATAACGACCAAAAATAGTCGCCATATCCATCAAGGTTTGAGGTTTTTCAGAACGCCCCAACTCCTCACGCATGGCAATATACTTGTCATAGGTTGACTGCAATTGTTTTTGGAATTTAGAAGCTGAAAAGTCGATGTGTTTCAACTCTGTCTCAAAAGTCGTATGACGGCAGTGGTCAGACCAGTAAGTGTCCAAAACCTTGAGTTCTGTTTCCGTCGGCACGCGCCCGATTGACTTAAAGTAGTCTTGAATAAAGAGCAAATCATCCACTTCCATGGCCATCCCTTGTTTAGCCTTGTAGCGAGCAAAGTCTTCTGCTGTATAGCTTTCAAAGAAAGTCAATTTGGGAATAGTCTTGTCTGACGCAGAAAATTCCTGCTTGGCAATCCCTGTCGTGATATCCTTGAAACGAGAATCAACTGGATTAAGCAAGTAGTTTTTGACCGCTTCTAACTCAGTCGCATCAATATCTTTATTGACCAAATAAAGTTGGGCTGTATTAACTGTCACATCACTCGAACTTCCCAGCAAAAGCAAGGCTTCCTGTGAAGAAGCTGCACGTTGGTCAAATTGCCCAGGTAGGCTTTCAATAGCAAAGAAAGCATAGTTAGCCAGATCCGCCTGTACAGCAACTTCGTCCCAGACGTGGTCTGTCACCTGCTCAGAGAAGATGTGTTTCTCTGCAGGTGCAAACAAGTCCTCTGCCAAATCAAATACATCATAAACTTGCACAATGCGAATACTTTTCAAAGTTGACAGTCCCAAGTTATGCTGGAGTTCTCTCACCAAACTCTCTGACTTAACCTGAAAATCAGCCTTTTTTTCAACAAAAATACGTTTATCCATCAATCCTTATTCCTTTATTTCAGCTCTTGCAATGTTCCCAAACAGCCTTGAGGTTGTTATTTCAATTTCTGCAACTTTTCCCAGACAATCTCGTAAACATCTGTTAGTTCTCCCAATCCTCTACGGAAAACATCCTTATCCATGTGGTTGCCATCCGCATCCCACAAGCGACAGTTATCTGGTGAAAATTCATCTGCTAAGATAATCTTGCCATCCTTGTCAAAACCGAACTCTAGCTTAAAGTCAATCAACTTAAGCCCAATCTCAGCAAACCAGACCTTCAAGAGTTCATTGATTCGACGAGTTTCTTCCTTCAAGTAAGCGATTTGCTGGTCATCCGCAATCTGTAGGAATTTCACATGCTCGTCATTGATGAATGGATCATCCAAGTCATCATTTTTGTAATAAAACTCGACAATCGGAGTCTCCAAGGCGATTCCCTCATCCACACCAAAACGTTTTGAAAAGGAACCAGCAGTATAGTTGCGAAGCACGACTTCCAAAGGAATAATCTCAACCTTTTTATTGAGTTGTTCCGTATCTGAAAGTTTCTCCACAAAGTGAGTTGCCACACCAGCCGCATTTAATTTCTCAAAAATAAAAGATGAAATCTGATTATTCAATACTCCCTTGCCCGCAATCTGCTCCTTCTTAACACCATTGAAAGCAGTCGCCTGATCCTTGTAAGTTGAAATAATAAGATTTTCATCCTCAGTTGTATAGATATCTTTAGCTTTTCCCGAATAGATCAATTGTTTTGACATTTTAAAGTTCGCCTTTCGTATTACTTGAGCACATTCTACCATAAAAAACCTAAAATTACAAGAATTTAACCGAATAAATAACGTAGTAACCTCAAAAATCATAAAGAAAAAACTGCAAGAAGAATCTTTCTCACAGTTTTAAAATCATTTAACTCTAAAAACACGAACATTACTCTTTGTTCAAAAATTGATCCAAATAATAACGTAGGTAACTTTTCTTGCCCGTAATCATCTGCAAGCGACCTTCCACCCCGTACCGAAGTTTTTCAGCCTGCTCCGAAGTTAGATTAGTCTCCGCCTCGATTTTAAAGAAATTCCCTTTCTCGGTCTTAGTAGCTGTCGCATCAATACTTGTAATAGTAGAATCTAGGAAAAGTTGATTCTTAGCATCATGAGTCGTCGTATAGCGAACAGAATCACCGACCTTGATCCTTGCTACATCCTTTGAACTAAGATAGGCTGTGAGTTTAGCTTTCCCTTCTTTCTCCAAAGACGGATAGAGTTGGGCTAGTAGGGCACCTTCTGCTACCATGGTAGAATCACTGGTCTCAGGATTAAGATGAAGCACCCCATCCTCACTTGCCATAATTTTCCCCTTGTCTAAAAGATTTCCCTGAACTTTCTTACCTGACTCTGCCTCCAAGATTTTCTGGTCTAGAAGGGTCAATTCCTGACCAACCTTTGCCAAGTGTTGGGATTTAAGGGATTCCAATTGACTGCTTAAACCTGATGCATAGGCTTGCTGGGTACCTGAACCTGCATACTGAACACGGTAAGTAGCAAGACTGGATTCTAACTGAGAAAGCTGTGCTTCAACTTGCGCAACTGCTTGTGCCTTAGCTTGCGGATTTTCCTCACCCTGAGACTTATAGGACTGGTAGAGAGAGTAGGCTAGATTCTGACTGGCCAAGGAAGCGCCTGTTTCAATAGCTGACTTAGCTGTCTGGTAATCGCGAATTTTAGCCTCTGTTTGGCTGATGAGGTTGCCGATTTCGGCTTGAGTCTGACTAGCTGCTGCATTCTGGGATGCGATGGTCTCATTTTGTTGCGATGTACTAGCCCTAAGACTGCCTGCTTGACTGATGTAGTCGCGAAAGGTGGCTTGGTAGCCAAACTTATCCTCCTCTGGAAAGTGGTTCTCCCCTTCTTGCAAGCTCTTCTGCAAATACTTCAATTGCTTTTTTTGATCCTTGAGCATGTCCAACTGACTGGCATAGGCCTCCGCTTGGACACCCTCTGCCCCATCCTGATATTGAAGCAACAGTTCTCCCTTTTTAACCAGCTTATTTTCTTCCAGATGATTGACAAGAATACGATTGTTGCTAGTTGACTGGATATTTGCCAGGATACGACTAGGCTCAACAGTAGCTCTAGTAGACAAACTCATCTCCTTCTCTGCAAATGTTGCAAATCCAAGCAAAAACACAAGCAGAAGGGACATGGGGACAATCACCCGACTGGAAAAATTATGGTAACGACGATTATAAAACTCCGCACTTTCTAAAAATTCTGGTTTCATCCTCTCCTCTTTCTAGCTATTCACCAAATGGGCGTAAAATCCACCCTGTGCAAGCAAATCAGCATGCTTTCCTTCTTCGACAATCTTGCCCTGATCCAAGACAACAACCTTCTCTGTCCGCTCAGCAATAGTCAAACGGTGAGCAATGAAAATCAAGGTCTTGTCTAAAGCCATGAGATTATCGACAATTCGCTTCTCTGTCAAAATATCCAAACTGCTGGTCGCCTCATCCAAAATCAAGACCGGCGCATCTGTCAAGAGAGCACGCGCCAGAGCAATTCTCTGACGTTGACCACCTGATATTCCTGCCCCATCCGAAGTCAATTCTGTCTGGTAATTCAGTGGCATGCGCTCAATGTCCTCCCGAATCTCTGCCAACTCGACCGCCCGTAAGATATCCTCTTGAGTCGTCCCTTCCTTGGCCCCAAGGAGAAGATTCTCCAAAATCGTTCCGTTAAAGACATAAGGCTGTTGAGGCAGATAGTTGATATACTGACGCAGAGCCTTTTTATCAATCTGATTGAGATTGACACCACCCAGACTAATCTCTCCCTGACTTGGGTCGTAAAAATTAACCATCATCTTGGCCAAGGTCGTCTTACCTGACCCTGAAATTCCCACAAAAGCCACCTTAGAACCTTGGGGAATGGTCAAATTGATGTCTGACAAGACATCTCGACCATAGCCATACTTGTAGTAAACCTGCTTGAAGGTCATATCTCCCTTCATCAAGCTCAGATCCTCAACTGTTTTCTTCTCCTCAAACTCAGAAGCTACCAGATAAACCTCATTCAGACGGTTATTGGCAACCTGCGCAGTCTGAAGTTTGGTTTGCAGATTGATGATATTTTCCAAAGGATTGGTAAAGTAAACCAGCAAGGTATTATAGGTAATCAACTGCCCCAAACTCATCTTGCCATCCATAACCAGAACAGCCCCCATCCAGAGAATGCCGACATTGAGCAAGAGATGGGCAACCTTTTTCAGAGCCTTTTGCTGACTCTCTGCCCGACTATAGGTAAAAGATTTTTTCAGATAATCCACAAATTCCTTGTCAATCTTTTGGTAACGCTGACTTTCACTGGTCAAGGACTTAATAGTCTCAATACCGTTGATGTCCTCAATGATAGAAGAAGACAGAACCGCATTGGCTTCCATGGTATCCCGATTCATCTTTTCAAACGGCTTCATAAAGGCAAAGATAATCACTGTGTAGATAGGAAGTGCCAATAAGGTCATGAAAAAGAGATTGGTATTTTGTGAAAATAAAACAAGAGAAATAATGACAACCGTTGACACATCTAGGAAAATCGAAAGAATGGTCGAAGCCAGCGCATCGATGATACTGTTAGCATCTGTGAAACGAGACACGATTTCCCCTGTCCTGCGTGTCGCAAAGAAGGACATAGGCAGGTGAAAAACATGCTTGATATAGGACAAAATCACATCAATCGACAAGCGTTGCCCCAAAACAAGTAAGAGATACTCCTGAGCGTAAGACAAAATCTGCTGAAGAATATAGACGATGACCAGCCCAATAGAAATAATCCCCAGCGTCGAACGCATCTGATCTGGCACATAGGTATCAATGATAGACTGCAGATAATAAGAACCCACAATGTTAATCAAGGTTACCAAGAGTGTTGCCAAAACGATATTGGCAATCAAGCCACGCTGCTTCACTAATATAGGGATAAAAGAGAGCAGGCCATTCTTTTGATCCTTATGAGGCTTATAGTCTGGACTAGGTGCCATAAAAAGAGTCACTCCTGTCCATTCTTCCGCAAAACGCTCACGTGGCAGTTTGGTCAATTTCACCCCAGGATCTGGATCGGCAATATGAATGCTATCCTTATCCTGCCCAGTCACCACATAGTAGTGGAGCAATTTCCCTTCCTTAAGCACATGGGCAACAAAAGGAAAAGTCAAATCTGGCAAGTCAAAAAGCGTCATATCCGCCTTAATTGCTCGCGTCTCAAAACCAATCTCCTCTGCCACCTTGACCAAGCCCAAAGCCGTAGTCCCATCCATGGTCGTCTTGGCCAATTCTCGCAAGTGAGCCAAAGAATAATAGCTACCGTAGTAGCCAAAAACCATGGCTAATGAAGCTACACCGCAGTCCATCTGATCCACCTGCGGACGATAGTGACGTTTCCCAAATTTCATATTCATCTCCTTTTCCTAATACTCAATGAAAATCAAAGAGCAAACTAGGAAACTAGCCGCAGGCTGCTCAAAACACTGTTTTGAGGTTGTAGATAGGACTGACGAAGTCAGTCACATATATACGGCAAGGCGACGTTGACGTGGTTTGAATTTGATTTTCGAAGAGTATAAACTCATCTGATAACAACTATCTTACCCCAATCCTCAAACAAAAACTGGACTTCCTTCCCAAATGCGCCTATCTCCCTCCCAAATGCACTTTTAGGATAAAAAAATAGGCAGAACAAACGTCACGCCTAAAATATATATTTATTTCTTTTTCTTCCTAATTCTTTTGTCAATCATATACAACACGATAATCGAAAACAGCGGTGGTACAATATAACTCTTTTCACTCATTGTCAGATGAAATCCCAGAGTTGCTAGTATCTTAAAGATGAAAATATTCATCAAAAATAGAAAAACAAATACTAAAAAATATTTTAAAATCTTATTCATTTTTTTCTTCAACTCTCCTAATTTCTATAACTATTTTATCAAAAATACATGTAATACTCAAGGAAAATCAAAAAGCAAATTAGGAAGCTAGCCGCAAGCTGTACTTGAGTACGGTAAGGCGACGCTGACGTGGTTTGAATTTGATTTTCGAAGAGTATAAAACTCCAAATAAACACCTCAACTACACTTTTTTTGGCAAAAAATAGGCAGAACAAACGTCCTACCTACTAAAAATATGCTATTGAAAGGAAAATGATTTTTTTCTGACACCCTAGGCAAGCTTGGGACAAATAAATCATTGATAGTAACCTTTACGACATCCTATTTAAAGTTACTTCAATTTTTAATGTCCCTGCTATTTCTAAGCCACCTATGGTATGATCTATTCATAGTCAGAATAGATTATACCGTTCTAAATTACGATTCATAGTTACTCCTTTTGTTGATTCGTTACTATAAGACACCTATTCCCTATAGAGCGTCTACTGCTTCAAATTTATCTATTCTTTTTTTCTTTACTTCTATATAAAAGAATGAAGACCATCATAAATAATGCAATCGTTGGTATATTGAAACTATCAAGCCAAGTAGGTAAAGATACTTTATTTATGTCAGCTACTAATCTGATGATGATATAAGACATTGAACTAAGTAATACCATGATTTCAGGCCAAACTTTCAGTATTGATTTAACAAATTTCATATTAAACTCCAATGTGATGCATTCTGAGATTCTAGCCTAGTCATTTTAGCACAGACTAACAAATCATTCTTAACTGCTCACTCTACTTGCTTTTTATTGGCCTTATATCCTAGATAAAAGAGCCCAAATAAAACGGGGTAAATTTCTGGATAAAATAGGGTATTGATTGGATTTTTCAACATCAAATACGTTACGATGTAGATTATGAGCGATACGGTAAAATAACCCTCAGCAAAGCCTAATAAAAATGTTTTCATAAGAAACTCCTAATTACCTGACAAGAATGGCGGAAAAACGCTACCATTCATATGCACAAAATCCTTTTGATTCATGTTCTTCATTTATAGTTTTGATTATTTTTTGACAAATCTTTGCGAAAAATACCAAAATATGCTGAGAAAAGCAACCCAACTAAAGTCCCTTGCCAATTAAAGGATACTAACGAACCTGTACGAATCACATGAAGCGCGACATTAAGAATTATTCCCAACAAAGGAAATATAGTGGCTAGTTTAGGTAACAATGTATTGAGATTAAGGTTGCGACTGTTCATTATCTAACGCCCACGACGAGCAAAATCTGAACCAAATTTGTAACCAGCATTAAAAATTTGTACAGCAGCATTCAGTACTCCTGCAATCCCAACTGCTTCCACAAGACCAAAACCACCTTTTGTTCCCACTAATTCATCGTCAGATAATTGATAAAATTGTTCTAAGTTCATGTTCGTCATTACTCCTTTGTATTATATTTTATTGCTATGTAAATGATTAAAATGAGTATTGGATAAGTAAATACTTCTGAAATATCCATAAAATTTATACTATACTGTCCAGATAATATTTTATAGTCAATTAAAATTTGAACGATAGTAAAAATAATACGTAGCGATAACAATACCCCTAGTAATATCACTTCTTTTTTTAAAAACATAGAAATGCCTCTCTGACTATAATCAGATTATGGTCTATTCGCATAATACCCCAAAGCTGCTCCTCCAGCAAAAAGCGCTGCTGCTCCACCTGCTACTGCTGCACCTATCTTCCAGATAGACACTCCGGCGATTACAAGAGGCAATGCTCCCCCATCCACATCCATCAACTCTTCTTCTGTAAGAGCTACAAAGTTCTGTTCCATTTTGTCAAAATTTGTCATCTTTTTTCTCCTCTTGTTCTATTTTTTCTAAATCTTATCTTCTAAAAAATGGGGTTCCAATAAATATACCGCGTAACAATAGACCTGTAATTAGACCCCGTTGATAACTTTCCTTGCTACCACCCACCAGCAAAGCTAAGTCGCTCTCCTTTAATACTTCAATAGTATACTTATCATTCATTTCATTCATCTCTTATCCTCCTAAAAACCAAAACCTCTACGAAATCCAATGTACCAATCTGCAAGGGTCTTCACCCAATTTTCTCCACCTTGAATATCGGTCAATTCTTCCGAAGTTAGCTCAACAAATCCATAGTAATGTTCTTTCATTATTTTATTCCTTTCTTTTTTCCTCTTACTTATCTATTCGAAAAACAATTCGAAAATGTACAACTAATTAAATTTATTTGAAAAATAATTTAGTAAACCATGGATAGAAAATTGGTAGATACATGAAGCAAACTCCTTTCCTTTTCCTCTCACTTATTTATTCGAAAAAGAATTCGAAAATAAACAACTAAATCAAAATTTATTTGAAAAATAATTTAATGTACCATGAATAGAAAATTGGTAGATACATAAACCAGACTCCTTTCTTTTTCCTCTTACTTATCTATTCGAAAAAATTTTCGAAAATGTACAACTAAATTAAATTTATTTAAAAAATAACTCAGTCAACCATGGGTAGAACATTGATATAAACATGAACTAGGCTCCTTTCCTTTTCCTCTTACTTATCTATTCGAAAAGGAAGTCAAAAAAATAAGAATATCAGAAAATTTTCCGACATTCTTATTGATAAATTTGTAAGTCTATTAAAACTATTCTACCTTGTAAAAAAATCCCTCGGTACTACCATTGATAAGTTGGTGTCCAAACCATAAGCGGTCTTGTGTAATATCAGACGAGTCAGTATAGCCATTATCTGAAGAAGAGGTGACAGACATGGTTATAGGGATTCCTGCTGGTAAAAAGGCAATAGCTGCACCAGCACCTCCATCTTTAGAAACAGAATTTGCCTTAAGATAGTGGTCAATTTCTTTAGCATGTTCAATTGAAATTTTGGACTTATCACTTACTAAACCATTTTTGTCGAAAGTAAATTCAATACCTGAACGATTCCTCCAAGTTCCTGAGACACTAGAAAAATCTCCATTTTGAATTGCAGAAATATCCATCCCTTTACTTTCTGACGGAAAGGAAGATTCTTCACTTATGAGACTTGTGACAGATTTCCAAGAGAAAGATCTTATGTCAAGGGAAGGTGGTTTTGTGCCCAGTCCCTCTTCTGTATCTGATTCGATAACTAAGTCTAATCGTGTTCCATCCTGATTGAACTTGTATAGTTTAAGTTGGATTTGATTAATAGATACTCGGGTAGATAATTGGAAATAGCCATTTTCTAAAGGATTAAAATGTACTCGCTCTCCAATAAAGTCCAGATTGTTTTCTGCATTGGTCAGTCGAATAACTTCGTCATTTTTAAGAGTTCGAATATCTAATAAATCGTAATAGTTAGAATCCGTTTTAAGGGCAACCAAAAGTTCGTCCGTACCATTTTGGTCTAAATCATACAAGCTGTATTGTAGTCCAGAGTATTCTTTAGGATAAGTATTTTTTAAGTTTGCTTTTGAATTGAGCTCTTTAGGTGAAGCTGATGAATCATCTAATACTTTGGCATATTCTTTAAGGACAGGATTATATAGGGTGTAATCATTTTTCTTCTCTTCTGATGTGGAAGTAGGCGAACTGCTACTAGAAGTAGTTGTTTCAGAACTTTCTGAGGAAGTGTTTTTACTCTGAGGTTGGCAAGCTGTTAAAATGGAGATAGCTAAAATACTGATACTGAATAGAAATAATTTTTTCATATGTTTAATCTTACAATTTGAAATTGTTTTTATACCCACTCACCGTTGTAATTGACACGATAACCGTCAGGTGTAGTTGTATTGATTGCGAGTGCACCAGAGCTATAGGCATAGTACCATTTACCAGATACCTTCATCCAGCCTGTTTTCATAGCCCCTGAGCTATCAAGATAATACCAGCTACCATTATCTTTGAACCAACCAGTCTTCATAGCACCTGAACCGTCGAGATAGTACCACGTGCCGTTGTCTTTTATCCAGCCAGTTTGCATCCAACCTGAACTATCGAAGTGATACCAGATATTATCTAATTTTGCCCACTGATTGTAAGGGTAAGACCCATCAAGTTGCATAAACCACCAACGAGAGCCCGATTGTCGCCAAAAACCCATACCCCTACCAATATCTTGCATTTGAAAAAAGAAACCTGGTTTATTAGTCCCGTTAGACTTACCTTGTTTTGTTTTCTTACTGGTATGAGTTCCGATAGCCTTCAAATCTTTGTCAAAAAGATTCGCCTTGGTCGCAAATGTTTGAATTTGAGAAGAATCGACTTCTGTGTATTGAATGGCTTTTCCATAACCGCCAGCTAATTCTTCAGAGCCACCAGATGCTGTTCCGAAACTTTGTGCAATGGTAATCCAACTATTTTTAGGATTCTCAAAGGCTGCAAGTCCCATATAAGTTAATTCTGGATTGATTAAGGATTCGTAGTGTCCAGTTTGACCAGAGACACTTGCCCCACTACGAGATTTAACATAATCGGCTTTTTCCTCATACCATTGATTAATAGCTGTCATAAATCCGTCATAGTTCCAAGCCAAGTTTTCTGCTAGGGAGAAATTTCCTGAAGACCAGGCACTCCAAATATCTTTATTAGATAAACGTTTATGATGCCTGGTTACAGAAGCTTCTGCTGCCCGAACGAAGGCTGTTTTTTCTAGTTCAGTTGACCATTTGATCGGAACATAGCTAGTAACTAGACCTTCATCTGCTGCCTCTTTTCGAATAGCATTGATACGATCTAAGATAGCCTGTTTATCTGGCGTTAAGAAAGTCCCTTCAATCCCAACTAGAGTAGTACCAGAAGAAGTACTAGTGACCTCAGAGTTTAAGATATTGTAGGATTGACCATTGATTGCTTGAGTGGAAACCAGCCTATCATTAGCAGCTACTGATTGTGATGTAACAATTCCTACCCCAAGAAGTGATAGAGCTGAAATCGTTGCAAGTGTGAACTTTTTAGCTTTGGTGTCCATTTCGTGTCCCCCTATTTTTATTTATTGTAAAATAATCAGTTTGTCCTAAAATCTAGACTTTTTTGGACAAACTTGATAAAATGAAAGTGTAATAATAATTGGTCAAAATGCTGGATTTTAGAACCTTTTTTCTAACGAAAACGCTTCTAAAATAGACTGTATTTTCTGTCCAAAAAATCCTAGGTTTTTTGACAAGAACTATGAATTTTTTATCCAATTATGAAAGGTGCTTTTTGATACTCCTAAGATGTCTGCACCTTCTCGTAAGGTTATTTCTTTTTTCTTATATTGAGCTATCACATCAGGGAAATTATTCGGGACAACCAATTTTGGTCTACCGAATTTCTTCCCTTTTTTCTGTGCTTCCCGTATTCCTTCCATTTGTCTTTGTTTGATTTGTTCTCTTTCAAACTGTGCCACATAAGATAGGACTTGTAAAACGATATCGGAGATTAGTTTTCCTGTGATATTATCATTGCTATTCTTTGTATTTAATAAGGGGAAATCTAAAACAGTTATATTTACTTTCTTTTTCTTAGTAATTGCTTGCCATTGTTCTAAAATTTCATCATAGTTTCTTCCCAACCTATCAATTGATTTAATAACCAATTCATCATTCTCTTTCAAGGTAGCTAATAATTTTTGATATTCCATTCTGTCAAAATCTTTTCCTGAAACGTAATCAATAAAAATATTTTCTTTTGATAATTTGTTTTCTACTAAGGCTGAAAATTGCCTATCAATATTTTGTTCTTTTGTAGATACTCGAACATAACCGTAACGCATAAAAACTCTCCTTTTTACACTTATTGTAAAATATAAAAAAGGGCAAAATGCCCTCAAGGAGTAGTGTATTCAACTTCTAGCAATTATATATTAGTTCAAACTGGTTCATCAAGCCTTAAAAGTATGTAAAAAATCACAAACTAAGACCTTCTTCATTCCTTTTCTTCAACTTTCCTAATTTCTATGCCTATTTTTTATCAAAAATACATGTAAAACTCCAAATGATGCAAATAGACACTTCAACTGTACTTTTCAGCAAAAAAATAGGCAGAACAAGCGTCCTACCTACTAAAAATATGCTATTGAAAGGAAAATGATTTTTTACTGACACCCTAGGCAAGCTTGGAACAAATAAATCATTGATAGTAACATTTGTGACATCCTATTTATTACTACAATTTCCAATGTCCCTGCTATTTCTAAGCCACCTCTGGTATGATCTATTCATAGTCAGAATAGATAACACCGTTCTAAATTACGATTCATAGTTACTCCTTTTTTTGATTCGTTACTACAAGACTCCTATTTACCTGATAAGAGGAGAGATGGTCCTCTTTACATGTGCAAGATAATTTTGAATCAGATTCATCATTTATCGTTCTGATTATTTTTTGACAAATTTTTCTGTTTTCTTCTCCGAAGACTTTAAAAATTTTTTTCTAATTAAATCATCCATATAAGGACCAAATATACCAACTACTAAACCAATAATAAAACTTTTAAAATCCATAATTACCACCAACATGTCGCTGCATATGCCACACCTCCAAGTATAGCTCCTCCCGCAGCACCAGTTGCTGCACCTTGCCATGTTCCTGTTTTAATTCCTAGCTGAAGACCTCGTGCTGCTCCTCCTCCAACACCTGCTTTGGCAAAATCTCCCCAATTGCATCCGCCACCTTCAAGGCAAGCAAGCATCTCAGTATCCATAAGTTCAAATTGTGACATCGTTTTTGTATTTATAACGAATACCTCTTTTTTATTTTTAATATTTGTCTTGTTACAAACTTGATAAGTTTGGTATAGCAGTGTTTATTAAATTGTTTCATCCAAATCTTGAATTACTGAAATAATCATTCCCTGTATTCCTCTTATTTATCTATTCGAAAACGAATTCAAAAATATAATATATGATATTCATTTTAATAAACTATATTAATAAAATGCATTGTAAACATTTCGCCCAAATGATCTACCAGCATTATAGATACCACCGAAAAATCTTCCCGTACTATCAATCACTTTGTGGACATCGATGTTAATATTACCTCTCCATGACACTCGACCACCCTCTACTGTTGCCAAATCTTTTTCTGTAAGACTTGTAAATTTTTCTTCAATTTTTATCATATTCATTATGTCTGTTCCTCTTTATCTATAATTTTTTATTAAAACAAATAATTGTAAATTGTTTCGCCAAACTTCTGCCCCGCCCAATAAACCGGTCCTAAAAGTAATGTCCCTAAAGCATAAATCCCAACTACTCCAACTATGAAAATGAATACTTTTACAGGAATTGACTGCAAACTGTAAAAATTCTCTACCCTAGTAATCCAACTTTCTATTATGCGTTCCATTAGCGCTCATCCTTCCCTGTTAACGTCCACGACGCTTAGCATGTGCTCCTGAAGCACCATCTACCGCACCCAATAAAAATGTTCCTGCAATTGCGACTCCTCCAACTACTACCAGACCAAATAGCAAGCCTCCTTCTACATCGGCCAATTCCTCATGACTCATTACATGAAAATTATTTTCCATATTTTTAATTTGTTCCATCTTATTCTCCTTTTTTGATTCTTAACAATTGAAAAAGGTAGTTATTTGTATTTCCTTTTTCATATATTCTGTTCATTGTTGTAGGTAAGCTTCACTCTCTAAATATTATCTTAGAATCCAAATAATGCACGACGTAAAATGAACCCCACCATTAAACCATGTTGGTAACTTGCCTCACTACCACCCACCAGCAAGGCTAAGTCGCTTTCCTTTAATACTTCAATAGTATACTTATCATTCATTTCATTCATCTCTTATCCTCCTAAAAACCAAAACCTCTACGAAATCCAATGTACCAATCTGCAAGGGTCTTCACCCAATTTTCTCCACCTTGAATATCGGTCAATTCTTCCGAAGTTAGCTCAACAAATCCGTAATAATGTTCTTTCATTATTTTATTCCTTTCTTTTTCTTCTCACTTATCTATTCGAAAAAAATTTCAAAAATGTACAACTAAATTAAATTTTATTTAAAAAATAGCTCAGTGAACCATGGGTAGAACATTGATATAAACATAAACCAGGCTCCTTTCTTTTCCCTCTCACTTATCTATTCGAAAAAAATTTCGAAAATGTACAACTAAATTAAATTTATTTGAAAAATAATTTAATGTACCATGAATAGAAAATTGGTAGATACATGAAGCAAACTCCTTTCTTTTTCCTCTTACTTATCTATTCGAAAAAAAATTTCGAAAATGTACAACTAAATCAAATTTTATTTGAAAAATAATTTAGTAAACCATGAATAGAAAATTGGTAGATACATGAAGCAAACTCCTTTCTTTTTCCTCTTACTTATCTATTCGAAAAAGAAGTCGAAAATGTACAACTAAATTAAATTTTATTTAAAAAATAATTTAATGAACCACGGATACAAGATTGGTAGATACATAAAGCAAACTCCTTCCTTTTCCTCTTACTTATCTATTCGAAAAAGAAGTCAAAAAATAAGAATATCAGAAAATTTTCCGATATTCTTATTGATAAACTCATTCAAATCTAACAGATACTAGACATTAAGATGTTTTTTAAGTGTTCTTCTGGCTGTTCGCGATACGGGGAAGTGCAAGCCTTCTAACAAGGTCACTTCTGTGGCAGTCATCTCTTCAATGGCCTGTAAACTGACTAACGTATTGCGATTGGCATAGACAAAGTAATCTTTTTCAGCCTTGGCAGCAATATCCTTGAGACTGCCATAAATGGTCTTGATAGAATGATTGGCATAATAGACCTTGATACGATGAGATTCCACTGAGGTTTCAAAGGCTAAAATCTCATGGTAGGGCAGAGTAAAGCCCCGTCTTCCCTCAAAACTATAGGTGAAGAGACGCATATTTTCCCTCTTATCTACTGCCAGTACATAGTCCAGACAGCGCTCCAGCTGATGACGGTAATCCTCCTCAGGCTGATCCTTGGAAATAAAATCCAAGGCAGACAAGTGATAGCGAAAAGCTAGAGGCAAGGCCTCCGAGTGCGTGGACACAAAGACAATGCTTGTAAAGGGATCTCGCTCCCGAACCTGTTGAGCAACCTGAAAGCCCCGTTCACGCTCTCCATCAATCTCTAAATCTAATAAATAGAGCTGGTAATGGTCAAAATACTGAGAATACTTTTCAACTTCCCCATAGTTTTTGGCAATATCAATTTCCAATCTCAAATTGCGAGAGCGACCGATATCTAGCAAAGTCTGCTCTATCCGTCCCTGCTGAACTCTATCGTCTTCCAAAACTAAAATTCTCATTCCTCTCCCCCTCGTTTCTCATCCTTAAATGGTAATTCTAAATCTTGTCTAAAAGTCGTCTCTCCTAGCTGGGTATCTAAGTTTAAATCATAATGAAAAACCATATCCTCCAAGGTCGCTAAACCCAGTCCACTGTGGTTTCCCTTGGTAGAGTAACCCTTTTGACTGAGAATGATGGGATTCAGTTCTTCTTTCTTACGAGTGTTTTCAATGATAAAACGGACACTCCTATCACCTGCCAATAAAGCAACCCGAATCTGCGGATTTTCCGCCTCACTGGCTGCCTCTAAGGCATTTGTCGTGAGGATAGAGAGGATACGGATAGCCTCCAACATCGGCAAATCCAGCTCTTCGACAACCCCCACCGTCTCCAAACTAAAATGAATTCCCTGATTATCTGCCACAATCATAGCTTTTGCCAAGGTATTGCGAATGGCTATATCATGGATATTATGAAGATTAAAGGCCGTGTAATCTGCCTTCCTCAGCTTTTCATTTGTCTTTAAAAAGACATCTTGATAAATGGTAGACACCTCAGCCATATCTTGATTCGCTATGGCAGGCTCCATGCTAGCGACAATCCCTGCAAAATCATGACGGAAACCTCGAACCTCATCATAGAGATGACCCAACTTATCCACCATCCCTTGCAAGGAACGATTTTCTTCTTCCTGTCTCTGAATGGTCTGCTCATCACGATAAACCTGCTCTAAGTGTCTGATATAAAAGAGCCAGGAGAAAAAGAGAATGAAAATCAGGAGAGAAATGGTCGTGTCAAAGCGAACGTAAAAAGAACTATTTCTATTGGTCATGAACGAAGAGAATATCCTAAATCCAGTCAGAGGTAGGATAATGAAAAAGCTCTTACGATAGTGGGTTTTAAAAGTATCTGAAAAGAATAAATCCAAATCCAAAGACCAACGCTTCATAATTTTACAACATAGAAAGATTGATAATAAATCAAATATAGATATATATAAAGTAGAAAACGAATCTACGAAACAACAATGCTCACCAGATAATACACGAATCCAAATTGTCAAAAATAAATAACGAATACTTTGAAAGAAGAGAAAAAGATACAGAGAAAGAAAAAGAGATTCCCCTTTTCCCTTGTGCAATACTAATAAAAAAATACAGTAAAAGTAGATAAGAACTCCTATATGAAATAATTCTCCAAATGTTTGACGAGCAGATAAACTAATTAAAAATATAAGTATCCAATAACGTTTTTTATAAAATTCTGGGGAAATTTGAGCGCCCAAATAAATAGTAGGAACTATGGTTGAAACGACTACCAACAGTAGATATATCACAGAAAATAAGAATTCTAAAATAAGCATAAATAAATCTAATCTCTAACTAATACTGTGAATTTAAGCAACGTGTCTACCCGTACCAAATAATTTATTGCACCATTTTACAGTATCTTCAAAAATCCCTCCACCATTCACTTCCTCCAAAACCTCTGGGGTTAACTCTTCAAATTGTTCCAATTCTACAAATGTGTTTTTCATTTCCATGACAGACTCCTTTTCATTATTTTATAGATAACTCTATCCCCTGCTCCATCTACAAAAGGCTTTAGTTTCCTTTTAAAATACAAGAAATCTAAAGCCTCCTGAAAATGGTATATTGGTTAGAGCGTTAACGATTAGTTGTGAAGATGTTATTTTTATTTAACCACAACCACTTTATAATATTCGTTTGAGTGTGGAGATTCAATCTTAATTTTTTCACCATATAAACCATCGATTTCTTTATCCAGATAATCTGAAACTCCTGATGGCAAGCGTTTCATCTTAAGAATTTCACCAGATTGATCCGCATAGGCTAGGATGTGATAGTGGGTTGTAGCCATACCATCATCAATCAATACAAAGTAACCTGTTTTGAGCTTACCTTGCTCATTTTCTAAATAGTATAGTTTATTGTTATTGATTGTAAAGTGGGTAGCTCCAAGACGAAGTCGTGCACCTGGATTTTCTAAATAGACATCATTGCCAACTTTTTTAATCTCTGAATAGGTTGTCATTGCTGGGATATTAACCACACGATGTCCATTTTCATCAAAGTAGTAGCGATTTGGTAAGTTTTGGAAGTTCTGTACAACTGCCTTAGGATCAATTTCTTGTCCTTCTTCTTTATTATCCACTAAAGCTAAGGTAGTATTTGCAACCTCATCTCCATATTTATTAGAAAACTTCTTGAACTCTGGTCTGATATACCAAGCATTTTTTTCAATAATAACATCGTCACCTTTAGCATTTAGCAAATATTCTTGCCCATCTCCAAGTTTGACAATATCATGAATATTGTATCCAGCATCTTTTCTATTTGCTAGATAGCCATCCTTACCAATGACATAACTTTCCCCATCACTGGCTGGAACAGCTCTATCTGCGACCATAGCACCTGATTTTTCAAAGTAAGACCATTTACCATCTATGAACTCCCAACCTGTCATCATAGAACCACTAAAATGAAGATAGTACCATGTAGACCCTTCTTTGTACCAACCTGTACGCATGGCGCCACTACTTGCGAGCGAATACCATGTGTTACCTTCCTTGTACCAGCCAGTACGCATAGCTCCACTATCTGCTAGTGAATACCATGTATCACCGTCTTTGAGCCATCCTGTCTGCATTTTACCAGTGCTGTCGAAGTGATACCATGAGCCAGCATTTTGTACCCATTTATCCTTAGCTAGACTGCCATCTTGAGAAAGATTCCAGTCAGCACCATTTTTAACCCAAGTATCTGCAGCCTGTGCTTGGTTGATAGATAAAAGCAAACCAGCACCTACAAGCAAACCAAGTGTAAGTAGTTTAGATTTTTTCATAGCCATTTCCTCCTTTATTGAATAGCTATAAGAGGGCTTCCCCTCTTTATTTAGCTATATTCTAATACTTTTCATTGTCAAAGTCAATAATATTGTGAAAAATTAGACAATATTACCAATATCTACGAATTGTATTTTGAGTAATACCGTATTGATTCATATAAGAAACATATTGACCTGGATATGGAGCATGAACTACCTTTCCACCACCAACATAAATACCTACGTGGTCATTTGTCTCTTCACTATTATACAAAATCAAATCTCCAGCTTGTTGAGAACCATTACTTACATAACTTCCTCCTGTTGCTTGACCATAGGTTACTCTAGGAATACTAATATCAAACTTAGCATGAATAGCCATCGTAAATCCTGAACAATCTACGCCACTATTCAAATCTGCCCCACCCCAAACATATGGAATTCTTCCTACAAATGTCTCTGCGTATTCACCAAGAGCTTGCCCACGATTTTCTACCCATACACCACTGTCTCTAAAGAAGTATGGTGTACCATTCACACGTTGATAACCAGTTACCATAGCACCACTAGCAGATAAGTAGTAATAATTACCATCAGGTTGAATCCAAGTATTTTCTTTCATCCATCCTTGGTCATCAAAATAGTACCACTTGCCATCTAATTGTTCCCAATTTTTAGCATACCCACCTGAACCGTATTTAAACCACCATTTACCATTGGTTTGCATCCATGTTCCTTTCGGATCACGATATTGATTGAAAGCTTTCTTCTCTTGATTTCCCTCTGCTTGGGTTTCTTTATCTTCAAAACCAATCAATTTTACTTGATCAGCTTCTTCAGCTTTTATCTTGCCTTGATTAACTAATTGAGCAATCGCTTCTTTCTCACTTGCTGATGGGGAATCAGCATAGGCTACCGTAGTATTTGCTAGGAGAACGCCTCCTGCAAGAACTAACAAACTAGAATAAAGATATTTTTTCATCATAAAAATCCTTTCTTTTTCTCCTTTTTGGAGATTGATTTTTTCTGACTTTATTATATCCCTTATTTCTCCTCAGATTTCTACTGTCCCTAGAAAGACTAAATCTGTTCCTAAACGGTCACTTATACTCAATGAAAATCAAAGAGCAAACTAGGAAGCTAGCCGCAGGTTGCTCAAAACACTGTTTTGAGGTGGCAGATAGAGCTGACGTGGTTTGAAGAGATTTTCGAATAGTATTAAGCCAAATAAAAAATTCCAAAGCAAATGCCTTGGAACTCCGATTGCTATTTTCCTTGAATGATTTTAACCACATCTCCTACACTTTGGAGTTGGTCAATTTCCTCATCGCTGATTTCGATATTAAATTCATCTTCCAGCGTCAAGATAAACTCCATCAAGTCAACTGAGTCAGCATCCAAGTCGTCTTTCAGACTCAAGGATTCTGTCACGACAAAGCCCTCTCCCTGTCGCTCTTGGATAATGGTCACAATACGGTCAAAAATTTCTTTTTCTGTCATCTCTTTTATTCTCCTGAAAATTCACGCGCAGTCTGGGCAACTACGTCTGTTTCTAGCATGGTACGAATCTGGCGGATTGTACTATAAACAGCCTTGGCATCGCTTGAGCCATGAGTCTTGACAACAGGTGCCTTGACACCAAACAAGACTGCTCCACCAACATCTGAGTAGTTGAGCTGTTTTTTCAAACCTCTGAGGCTGTCCTTGAGAAGGAGGGCGCCTAGTTTCGCTCGAAGACCACCACCTGTAATAGCGGTCTTGAGCAAGCCCATGATTCCCATGGCTGTCCCTTCAATAGACTTGAGCACAGCGTTTCCCGTGAAACCATCTGCCACGACAACATCCGCAACTCCATTCATCAAATCACGTGCTTCTACGTTTCCGATAAAGTTCAAACTTTCATCAGCCGCCAGTAATTCATAAGTTTCCTTACGAAGCGGATCGCCCTTACTACTCTCTGTTCCGTTATTGAGCAAGCCAACACGTGGTTGCGCAATTCCACGGACATTTTTAGCATAGAAAGAACCTAGAACCGCGTATTGATGGAGGTGCTGGGCTGTATTTTCCGCATTGGCACCGAGGTCCAGCATGTCAAAACCTTTTCCATCTACAGTTGGCAAGGTCGACATAAGTCCAGGACGGTCAATGTTCTTGATACGACCCACGATGAAGAATCCTGCAGCCAACAAGGCACCTGTATTCCCAGCTGAAAGGACAGCGTCTGCTTCACCCTCTTTGACAGCCTTGGCCGCCAATACCATACTGGCATTTTTCTTCTTCCGAATAGCTCTCGTAGGTTCATCGTCTGAATCAATCTTCTCATCCGTATGGATAATGCTGACGCGCTCTGTTGCTGTTAGATATTGCTTGATTTTAGCTTCATCTCCGTAGAGTTGAACCTCGATATCTGAAAAGTCAGCTAGGGCTTGATTTACACCCTCAACGATGGCTTGGGGTGCGTAATCGCCTCCCATGGCATCTACTGCGATTTTTTTCATTTGTTTTCCTCTTTTAGTAATTGTCCCCAGTCTGCTAGGGAATCAATAAATTTCTTTGATTTTAGGTGAATCCCAACGTACTCTTCGTAGAGCTGATCCATAAATTGGCGTAGCTCTTGCTTGATTTCAGGCTTGAGCGAAATGGTCTCCAAGGTTTCAAAATCAATGGCTTGAAATTGATTGAGCAGATAAGGGATATTGGGATTGAGATGGCAACGTCTCTCATCTTCATGATAATGCTCTGGACAGAGACAGGCTCCATATTTGAAAGAAAAGTCAAAAGCCTGACCAACCCGATGACAGAAGACACACTCATTAAAATTGAGGCTGATCCCAAATCGAGTCAAGATTTGGATTTCAAAAATATTGGTCAAAACCTGATAATCCAAACCTGCTTCCATCAACTCCAAAGTCTTTTGTAAAAAAGCAAACAAGGGAGCATCCTGCTGATTGTCCTGCAAACTAGCATCTGCAAGAGCCGCCACATAGGTCGCATAAGCCATGACAAAGAGGTCGCTATTAATCTTGGGAAAAGTCATCACCTCATGATAGTCCTCAATGTAACTGAGCCCATCATCATTGATTCGCAAGAGAAATCGTGCCAGCACCAAGGGCTGAATAACAGGGGCCAGCTTAGACTGACCTGCGTGTTTGACAAAAAACATCCGCTTACCAGCCTGCTCTGTAAAAATCTTGACCAGCTTGTCATCCTCACGAAAATTGCGATTGTAGAGCACCAAGCCTTGACTCGTGATAGACTGAATCATGCTTCTCTCATGTACTCCTCAAGTCGTTTCATGGCTTCTTTGATAGTCTCCATGCTGGCTGCATAAGACAGACGCACATAGCCTTCTCCGTAACGCCCAAAGGCAGCTCCAGGGATAAAGGCAACGGCCTGCTTCTGAGCAAAATCCTTCAGAAAAGCAAAGGAATCTTGATTGTAGCCCGCTGGAATCTTAGCAAAGATATAGAAGGCACCGTCTGGTTTGATAATCTCAAAACCAAGAGCAGTCATTTTCTCGATAATATAGTCCCGACGCTGGATGTATTCCTTCTTCATAGGTTCCGCATCATTTTTACCAGCCGTCAAGGCTGCCACCGCAGCATGTTGAGCCATGGTATTTGCAGCAGTGACCAAGTACTGGTGACTCTTAATCAACTGAGCTGTGAAGGCTGCAGGAGCGAAAATCAGTCCCAAACGCCAACCGGTCATGGCATGTGATTTAGATAGACCATTGATAATAATAGCCTGATCTCTCAACATGGTTCCCAGAGACACATGGGCTTCGCCTGTGTAGGTTAATTCTGAGTAAACCTCATCACAGACAACAAAAATTTCGTACTTGCGTAAAACAGCTGCCAAGGCCTCCAACTGCTCCCGACTATAGGTAATTCCTGTCGGATTTGCTGGATAGTTGAGAATAACCGCCTTGAGCTTGTCACCCTGCTCCAAAATGGCCTTCTCTAATATCTCAGGAGTCAAGACAAAACCATTTTCAGTCGTGTCAATCTCGACAATCTCTGCCCCAACTAGATTGACAATTGGTTCATAACCCGGATAAGCAGGAGCTGGCAAGAGCACCTTGTCTCCCTCTTCCAAAATAGCTGTCAAAGTAGCAGATAATGCCTCTGTCGCCCCAATTGTAACCAAGATTTCATTTTCAGGAGCATAGTCCAGTTGGTACTTTTCCTTAACAAAGTCACTGGCTGCCTGACGTAGAGTCAGCAGACCACTCATCCCTGTATAGTAGGATTGGTTCTGATCAATCGCTCGCTTGGCCGCCTCCTTAACATGATCTGGTGTTGTAAAATCAGGTTCCCCCAAAGTCAAACGCAAGACCCCAGGAATCTCCGAAATAGCTTGGTCAAACTGACGAATCAACGAAACTTGAATCTTATCTAACTGTTTATTAAAGCGCTTAGTTAAGTCCATAGATACCTCCTACTGTAAAAACGTATCTCTATTATACTACAAAAGCCCCCCGACCGCAAAAATACATTAGAGAATAACGCTAGCATGACAAATTGAAGTATGTTAAAATGGATTTGTCGCAACTCCACTAACGAACTTAGTTTGGAGGTGAGTTTTTGCTAATCTTCGTTACAGTTATTCTAGCACCATTACTGATTACTATTACCGGTAATGTCATTTCTGAGTGGATAGTCAGAAAGTGGTTAGATAAGCGCGACAAAAAAATATAACCTGAGTTTAGTTTTAATGTAACTGGACAAAAAGAAATACCAGAGGTGGAGCTCTGGTATTTTTGTTTTTGCCAAGACTTCGTTACAGTTCTTGTAGGATTATTATTACATAATTAGCACTACTTGTCAAATAATTGTTAGCTCCACTTTCTATTTGACTTTTCCTGTTTTTATGTCTACAATGGTAAAAGATTTTATTTGGAGGTTTTTATGTCATTTCTATCAAAAAATGGAGCAGGTATCTTGGCCTGCCTTCTCATTTCTATCGTATCTTGGTACTTAGGAGGATTCTTCCCTGTCATTGGCGCGCCCGTTTTTGCCATTTTCATGGGAATGCTCCTACATCCCTTTCTCTCGTCTTATACACAACTGGATGCGGGATTGACCTTTAGTTCCAAGAAATTGCTCCAGTATGCCGTTGTCTTGCTTGGTTTTGGTCTCAATATCTCGCAGGTCTTCGCAGTTGGCCAATCTTCACTCCCTGTCATCCTGTCCACTATCTCAATAGCTCTGATTATTGCCTACTTCTTCCAGCGCTTCTTTGCACTGGATACAAAACTGGCTACCTTGGTTGGAGTAGGTTCTTCAATCTGTGGTGGCTCTGCCATTGCAGCGACAGCGCCCGTTATTGATGCTAAGGAAAAGGAAGTAGCCCAATCCATTTCCGTTATCTTTTTCTTCAATGTCTTGGCTGCGCTCATCTTTCCAACCCTCGGCACCTGGCTTCATCTATCCAATGAAGGCTTCGCCCTCTTTGCAGGGACTGCGGTCAACGACACTTCCTCTGTAACGGCTGCCGCCAGCGCTTGGGACAGCCTTTACCAAAGCAATACCCTCGAGTCTGCAACCATTGTTAAACTCACACGTACTTTGGCCATTATCCCTATCACGCTCTTTCTATCCTACTGGCAAAGTCGCCAACAAGAAAACAAGCAAAGCCTACAACTGAAAAAAGTCTTCCCACTTTTTATCCTTTACTTTATCCTTGCCTCTCTCCTCACTACACTACTCACCTCTCTAGGTGTGTCTAGTAGTTTCTTTACCCCTCTCAAAGAACTCTCTAAATTCCTTATTGTCATGGCCATGAGTGCTATCGGGCTCAAAACCAATCTGGTAGCTATGGTCAAATCCAGCGGAAAATCCATTGTTCTCGGAGCCATCTGCTGGATTGCCATCATCCTCACTAGTCTTGGTGTGCAGACCCTTATCGGCATTTTCTAACACTCTTCGAAAATCTCTTCAAACCACGTCAACGTCGCCTTGCTGTAGGTATGGTTACTGACTTCGTCAGTTCTATCCACAACCTCAAAACAGTGTTTTGAGCTGACTTCGTCAGTTCTATCTACAACCCCAAAACTGTGTTTTGAGCAGCCTGCGGCTAGTTTGCTCTTTGATTTTCATTGAGTATAACACAAAAGGTAGCCCATCAGCTACCTTTTTCTTATGCTTCCTTAATCAAGCGAGTATGTTCTCTTTTGATGCAGCGATTCATCACGATGTCATCGCATCCACCAGCACGCAAGATCTCTTCCGCTTCTAGATTTTCAAGTCCTAGCTGTGCCCAAAAAATCTTGGCATCAGCTTTGAGAAAATCACGCGCCACATCAGGCAAAAACTCACTGCGACGGTAAACATTGACAATATCTACAGGAAAAGGAATCTCAGCAAGGCTAGCATAAGCCTTTTCACCCAATATTTCGCCACCTGCCGCCTTGGGATTGACTGGGATAATTTTATAACCCCGAGCCTGCATTTCCTTGGTCACTCGATTGCTGGTTGTTTCCTCACGGTCTGACAAACCCACAACAGCAAGGGTTTTACTCGTTGCGAGATACTGACGAATCACGCCATCACTTGGATTGATAAATTCTTGACTCATAAAAATCCTCCTCTTTCATCAGTATAGCACAATTTGAAAAGGCTTGCAGAATTCTACTACAAAAAGGAGGACTAGCCCCCTTTTTATTTAGCCTCGTACCAGGTTGCCCCTTCATTCTCATCTGCGATGAGGGGAACACTGAGTTGAATGGCTTCTTCCATGGTTTGTTTGACCAATTTTTTCATCTCTACCAATTCAGATTTAGGAACTTCAAGGACGATTTCATCGTGCACTTGCAGAAGCATCTTAGTCTGATAACCACCCTCAACTAGAGCCTTGTCTAGCTGAATCATGGCAATCTTGAGAATATCTGCTGCTGAACCCTGGATAGGTGAGTTGATAGCTGTCCGCTCCGCAAAACCACGAATGTTGAAGTTACGCGAATTGATATCTGGCAACTCACGACGACGCTTGAAAAGGGTCTCCACATAGCCCTTATCACGCGCCTCACGCACCACTTCATCCATGTAATTTTTAATACCTGGGAAGCGTTCAAAGTAGGTATCAATATAGGCTTTGGCTTCCTTACGGCTAATGCCTAAATTATTAGACAAACCAAAATCTGAAATCCCGTAAACCACTCCAAAGTTGACAGCCTTGGCATTGCGACGGTCGTTTGCAGTCACATCCTCAGGACGCTCAATGCCAAAGACCCGCATGGCTGTCGAAGTATGGATATCTGCCCCTTCTTGGAAAGCCTTAATCAAGTGTTCATCCTTGGAAATATGCGCCAAAACGCGCAATTCAATCTGTGAATAGTCCGAACTGAGCAGTACACTATCCTCCCACTCAGGCACAAAAGCCTTACGAATGAGACGGCCTTGTTCCAAACGCACAGGAATATTTTGTAAGTTTGGATCCACACTAGACAGACGCCCAGTCTGGGTCAAATCCTGCACATAGCGAGTATGAATCTTACCATCAGCCAAAATCCAGTCCTGCAAGCCAATCACATAAGTAGACTGAATCTTAGCAATCTGACGGTAGTCGAGGATTTTCTTAACAATTGGCGCAATAGGAGCCAAGCGTTCCAAGACATCCACCGCAGTCGAATAACCTGTCTTGGTTTTCTTAGTGTATTCTAGAGGAAGTCCCAATTTTTCAAAGAGAAGTACACCCAATTGCTTAGGAGAGTTGATATTAAACTCCTCACCAGCCAGTTCGTAAATCTCCTGAGTGAGTTTTTCAATAACAAGCTCATTTTCAACCTGCATCTCAAGCAAGGTCTCTTTTTTAACCTTAATCCCAGCAATTTCCATCTTAGCAAGGACAAAAGCCAGAGGTTGCTCCATATCATAAAGAAGCCCTAATTGCCCATTTTCGCTGAGTTTTTCAAGTAAAACAGGCTCTGTTTCGACCAAAACGGCAAGTTTACGTGCCAAGTGTTCCAAGAATTTCTCACGTTCAGGAATGGCCTTCTTGACTCCCTTACCATAGAAAGTCTCATCATCAACCAAATAAGTCTGACCATAAAGACTAGCAATAGTCGCAATTTCATTGTCCTCCACAGTCGAAAGGAGGTATTTAGCCAAACGACTATCAAAAGCAGGTGCCTGCAAATCCACACCAAAACGATTCAAGAGAACTTTGGCCTTTTTAAAATCATAAACTCTCAGAGGTGTTTTTTCTAAGAAGTCCTTGAAAATCGGCTCTTGCAAAAGTTCAAGTTTATCTGTAGCATAGAGCTTATCGCCACAAGACCAGGCAAAACCAACCAAATCATCCGTATGGTAATTCTCACCAAAAAGCTCAAAATGGAAGATAGACTCTTCACTCAGCATATCTTGACTGACTTGGTCAACAATAGTAAAATTCAAACTCTCAGCCACATCAGCTGATGACACATTTAAAGCCTGCTTGAGCTGTTTGAAACCCATTTCATCGTAGAATTTCCCAAGATTTTCCACATCTGGACCACTATAGACCAAATCCTCCAAACCAATCTCAATCGGTGCCTTGGTATCAATGGTCGCTAGTGTTTTAGACAAAAAAGCCTGTTCCTTATCATTGATGAGATTGTCCTTCATCTTAGAAGCCTTCATCCCATCAATATTTTCATAAATTCCCTCAAGCGAACCATGCTCCAGCAAGAGCTTGATACCCGTCTTTTCACCGATTTTGGTCACCCCAGGGATATTATCCGACTTATCTCCCATAAGCGCCTTGAGATCGATAAACTGCGTCGGTGTAATGCCCATCTTTTCCATGAGATAATCTGGCGTAAAGGCCTCAAACTCAGCCACACCTTTCTTGGAAATCTCAACCACCGTATGCTCATCCGTCAGCTGAATCAAGTCCTTGTCCCCACTGACAATGGTAATATCAAAACCATCCTGCTCTGCTAGTTTATCCAGTGTCCCAATGATGTCATCCGCCTCATACTGAGCCAACTCATAGTGACGAATCCCCATATGATCCAGCAACTCACGAATAAAAGGAAATTGCTCACGAAACTCATCAGGAGTCTTAGCCCGACCACCCTTATAGTCCGCATACATCTCTGTCCGGAAGGTCGTCTTTCCCGCATCAAAGGCTACTAAAATATGACTAGGTTCAACTCGCTCCAACAAATGACTCAACATCAACTGGAAACCATAAATCGCATTGGTATGCAAACCAGCCGCATTCTTAAAACGGTCCAACTGCTGATAGAGCGCAAAAAACGCCCGAAAAGCAACAGAAGACCCATCAATCAATAATAATTTTTTCTTATCCATACACCCATTATAAAGGAAAGCACCAAAAAATACCATTGGAAAGAGCCATACCCAATATTTTTCATACTTTTTCCGAATAAATAGATAGAAGCAGTGAATCTAGTGAGCCTAGATTTAAAACTATGGTATAATAAAAGGAGGAAATAGATGATTCTCAGACATCCGGGCATTAGCCCAACCAATGACTTGGTTGCTAAAAAAATCTTTAGCAATCCAGAAATCACTTGTCAATTTATTCGCGATATGCTGGATTTACCAGCCAAAAATGTAACGATTTTGGAGGGAAGCAACATTCATGTCTTGCCTTCCCTACCGTACTCAGCCCAGGATTTCTATACCAGTATAGATGTTTTAGCTGAACTAGATAATGGCACTCAAGTTATCATCGAAATTCAGGTGCATCATCAGAATTTTTTCATCAATCGCCTGTGGGCTTATCTGTGCAGTCAGGTCAATCAAAATCTAGAAAAAATTCGCCAACGTGAAGGTGACACCCACCAGAGTTACAAGCATATCGCTCCTGTTTACGCTATTGCAATTGTGGACAGCAACTACTTCCAAGATGACTTGGCTTTTCACAGCTTTAGTATGCGCGAGGACACGACAGGTGAGGTCTTAACTATCACAACTAATGGACAAGAAAACCATCTAGTCAAGATGGCGTTCTTAGAACTAAAAAAATATAGAGAAACCAGCAAAGACGAGGTTCGCAAGCCATGGTTGGAGTTTTTCGGGAATAAACCCTTTACCCAAGAACCTGAGCGAGCTATCAGCCAAGCAGACCAACTGCTGGACTACAAGAGCTGGTCCGAGGAGGACAGGAAGATGTTTAGTCAACTACGTATGCGTGAAGAACAGGCATTATTAGCACACGACTATGCCTTGGAACAAGCGGAGGAAAAAGGCTTAGAGCGTGGGCTAGCAGAAGGTATTGAACAGGGACTAGAGCGAGGAAAAATTGAAGGACAAATTTTTACCTTTCTTGATTTAGTTCACCAACATGTTTTAAGCTCTGAATTTGCCAGCCATCAGCTGGGTATGACTGTCTCTGAGTTTGAAGAATTATTGAAAGATCATCATAAATAAGAATTAAAAAAATACAGAGAAACCAGCAAGGACGAGGTTCGCAAGCCATGGTTGGAGTTTTTCGGCAACAAACCCTTTACTCAACAACCCGAGCGAGCCATTAGCCAGGCAGACCAACTGCTGGACTACAAGAGCTGGTCCGAGGAGGACAGGAAAATGTTTAGTCAACTACGTATGCGTGAAGAACAGGCATTGTTAGCGCAGGACTATGCCTTGGAGCAAGCTGAGGAAAAGGGATTAGAGCGTGGGAAAGTTGAAGGAAGGGAAGAAGGGAAACTTTTTGCCTTCTTAGACATGGTTCGCCAAGGTCTCCTGACTTCCGAGGTTGCCAGCCAGCAGTTGGGCATGACCGTCGCTGAGTTTGAAGCATTGTTATAAGATTATACAATCACTAATAACATAAAAGCGAACAGGACTAAAATATCGTCTTGTTCACTTTTTATTTTCTATAGTAGATTGAAATAAGATATGAACAAATTGATTAGGAAAGTCAAATTAATTTCTAGAAATATTTTAGAATCCGTAGCGTACTATTCTAAATTCAATCCACTATACTATCCAACAAAGTCCTCACTCGATTATATACCACAAAAAAACAGGAGATTTCTCTCCTGTCATGATTCAACTATCTAAAATTAAACCCATTCACCGTTTCCGTTTACAGTGTAACCATTTACAGTAGTATTTACTGCAAGGGCACCTGAACCGTCAACATAGTACCATTTGTCTGAAACTTTAAACCATTGACTTACTTTCATAGCCCCTGATGCTTCAAGATAGTACCATGTATCACCATCTTTAAGCCAACCTGTTACCATTGCACCATTTGCATTTAGATAGTACCATGTACCATTATCTTTAAGCCAACCTGTTGCCATTGCTCCGTTTGCATTTAGATAGTACCATGTACCATTATCTTTAAGCCAACCTGTTGCCATCGCGCCATTGCTGTTTAGATAGTACCATGAACCATTATTTTGTAACCAGCCTGTCGCCATTGAACCATTTGCATTTAGATAATACCATGTGCCATTATCTTTAAGCCAACCTGTTGCCATTGAACCATCAGTATTGTAGAAATACCACACACCGTTTTCTTGCTTCCAACCTGTTTTTGGAGAAGCTGGTTTAGCTGGTTCTACTACAGAATATGAGTTGTATGATGGAACATATGAAGGGACATATGTAGGATTAGCTGGTCTTGCAGGAACAGAAGGTTTGACTGGAGTTTCAGCTGGTTTTTCTGCCGGTTTCTCCGCTGGTTTTTCTTTAGCTTTATCTTCTTCTGCTGCTTTCTTATTTAATTCATCGATAAATTTTTCAGCTTGTTTTGCAGTTAAGCCTTTTTTGAAGCCTTCTACAATTTGTTTTCTTGTTTCATCTGATGCTGCTTTTAATGCTGCAATTGTATCAGATTTTGCTTTTGCTTCTTCTGGACTATTCGTTTCAGCTTTTTCTAACTCTGCAATTGCTGCTTTTAATGCTGCATCATAATTAGCTAAGAATTCTTTTTGCGCTGCTTCTTCTTTAGCTGCCGCTTCTTTAGCTTCTTCTGCTGCTTTCTTATTTAATTCATCGATAAATTTTTCTGCTTGTTTTGCAGTTAATCCTTTTTTGAAGCCTTCTACAATTTGTTTTCTTGTTTCATCTGATGCTACTTTTAATGCGGCAATTGTATCAGCTTTTGCTTTTGCTTCTTCTGGACTATTAGTTTCTGCTTTTTCTAATTCTGCGATTGCTGCTTTCAATGCTGCATCATAGTTCGCTAAAAATTCTTCTTGAGCTGCTTTTTCTTTTACTGCAGCCTCTTTATCTTCTTCTGCTGCTTTCTTATTTAATTCATCGATAAATTTTTCAGCTTGTTTTGCAGTTAAGCCTTGTTTGAAGCCTTCTACAATTTGTTTTCTTGTTTCATCTGATGCTGCTTTTAATGCTGTAATTGTTTCCTTCTTTTGTTTTTCTAACTCTGGATCATTTTTTGTGTCAGCTTTTTCTAATTCTGCAACTGCTTTTTCTAACGCTTTATCATAATTCTCTAAGAATTCATCTTGTGCTGCTTTTTCTTCAGCTTTTGCTTTTGCTTCTTCTGCTAACTTTTTATTTTCATCATCGATTGCTTTTTCAGCTTCTTCTGCAGTTAAGCCTTGTTTGAAACCTTCTTCGATTTTAGCTCTTGTTTTCTCTGCTTCTGCTTTTAATTTTGCAATCGTATCTTGAATTTGTTCTTTTATTTCAGGATTATTTTTTGCAGATTCTTCTAATTTTGCAATCGTATCCTTTAATGCTTTGTTAAAATTAGCTAAAAATGCTACTTGTGCGTCTTCCTCTTCCTTAGCTTCTTTTTCCTCTGCAATTTCCTCTTCTTTAGCAATTCCTTCTACTTCTTTTTCAGCTTCTTCTACAGTTAAACCTGCTTCGAAGCGTTTTTCATAGTCAGCCTTCTGGGCTTTAGTTCGTTTTTCAAATTCATCAATAAATCCTTGAATTTGTTTTTGTAATTCTGGATCTTCTTTTGCATTGTCTAAATATTCTTTTAATTCTTTAACTGTAGCTTCTACAGCTTTATCAAAATTAGCTAAAAATTCTTTTTGTGCTGATTCTTTATTTTCAGCTGGTTGACTACTAGCTACAGGTTGACCTTCCGCTTTTACAACCGACGGTTGAGATACAACAAATGCTGATCCTAAAACAGCAACACTAGCCAAGCTAGCAGTTAGAAATTTTTTCTTATCCATAAAATATCGACCACCTTTGGTACTTTTTTGGTGCTATTTTACCATTTTTTTCCTAAAAATTCAAGAAATCACACTCCAAAATGATAAAAAATAAGAGGAAATTCCCCTTATTTCTTTATTATATCCATTACACCCACTCACCATTGGCATTTACTGTGTAACCATCGATAGTTGTGTTCACAGCCAATGCACCTGATGAATATGAGTAATACCATTTACCGCTAACTTGGTACCAACCTGTCTTCATAGCACCTGAGCCAGCAAGATAATACCAAGTACCACCTTGCTTGAGCCAACCTGTTTGCATAGCACCTGAATCATTGAGGTAATACCAGTTACCATCTAAAAGCTTCCAACCAGTCTGCATAGCACCTGAACCGTCAAGATAATACCATGTACCATTGTCTTTTATCCATCTAGTACCCATTTTACCTAAACTGTCAAAATGGTACCAACTACCATTTATAAATTTCCAGCCTGTCTGCATAGCACCTGAGCCGTTAAGATAGTACCAATTACCATCAACTTGTTTCCAACCAGTTCTCATCACACCAGTTTCATCCAAGTAATACCATGACCCATCTTTGACCCAACCAGTCTTCATTCCATCTTCTTTAGAGAAATAATACCAATCCAGTCCAATTTTCTTCCATCCAACATGACGATTTCCCTCATCATCAATGAAGAATTTTTTACCATCAATTAAAACAATACCTGGTTTAAGGACACCTTCCTCATCTAAGAAATAATGTTTTCCGTCTACTGTAATATCCCCTGTTAGACGAACACCTTCTTTTAGATAGTAAGTTTTATCATCAATTTTGATAAAGCCAGTTTTCTTATCACCATTTTCAACAAAATAGTAAACCTTATCAGCAACTTTTACAAAGCCTAGCTTTTTAACACCATCTTTTTCATCTAAATAGTATTGCTTATCACCTGCAGTCAATAGACCTTTTTTCATAGCTCCATCAGCTTCAAAGTAGTAATTCTTACCATCAATTTTTTGCCAGCCAGTAACTTTTTTACCGTCCTTGATATAGTAGACTTTTCCGTTCTCTGTTTTGAACTGACCTGCCGCTGCAGACTGATTTTGGTTAGTATTAGTTGTTGAATTTGAGCGATAGATATGGTAAAGTGTATCACCTTTTAATTCACCAGTAACATAAGTATAGTTGGCAATATCCAGACGACTGGTATCAGAAGCTGCAGAGCCTGTACGTGGATCTTTAATATCAACTGGAACATCACTACCAGGTTTATATTCTACAAAACGAACTTTTTTTACTGGAGAATTAGAATTTGTTGTTGAGCCATTATTATTGTTTGCACCAGTACCATTTTGGTTATTATTCCCATTAGCATTACTAGTGCTACCATTGTTTTGGTTGTTATCTCTATGGTATGGATTGGTCTGAGTACCAGAATTCGTAGTACCTGTTGTAGCAGTTGGCGCATACATATGATACATAATACCATCCTCTTCTCTACTAGAAGTATAGATATAATTTGCAATTTCAGGGTGATTCTCAATAGATGCAGCTGTCACAGCAGCACCTGTAAGTGCATCTTTAATATCTACAGGTCCACCATTTTTAAATGTTGCATAGTGGACTTCTTTAACCGTAGAAGTTGTTGTAGCCGTTGTTGCCCCTGTTTCGGCAGCTTGTGCTGGTTGAACTGAAGCCATAGCTAGCACTGAAGTAGCTAGTAAGATACCTGTTAGTGTTTTCTTCATGAGAAGAACCTCCTTTATTAAATGGTTAAATTTATATAGATTATATCTCTTTCCTATAATAAATGCAATAAAAAACATAAAAAGTGTAGAAATATTTAACAATAACAGAAAGAGAGCAGTTTGAACCACTCTCTTTGTTATTTTATACCCATTCACCGTTGGCATTTACATAGTAACCATCGACTGTAGTGCTTACTGCAAGGGCACCTGAACTATAAGCATAGTACCATTTACCACCAACTTGGAACCAGCCAGTTACCATAGCACCTGAGCCTTTGAGGTAGTACCATGAATCACCTACTTTAGCCCAACCTGTTTGCATAGCACCTGAGTTGTTTAGGTAGTACCAAGTACCACCATCTTGCAACCAGCCTGTTTGCATTTCGCCTGAACCATTTAGGTAGTACCAAGTGCTACCATCTTTAACCCACCATTTTTGCATGATGCCCTCAGCGTTAAAGTAATACCACTTACCACCATCTTGTAACCAGCCAACGTGACGTTTGCCTTCTTTATTTACATAAATCCAGTTACTATCAACTTTATTCCAGCCAGCTTTTGTATTAGATTCATCTGTTAAGAAATATGTTTTACCATCAACGGTAATTTCCCCAAACTTACGTTCACCTTCTTCAGTGACATAGTAATACTTATCACCAGCACCCTTGATAAGACCTGTCTTACGCTCACCTTCTGTAGTAATGTAATACCATTTTCCAGCACTATCTTTTACAATACCTGACTTGGTTGTACCGTCTTCAGCAAAGAAGTACCATTTAGCACCCACCTTATGCGCTCCAATTGTCACAACACCATCTTTGACAAAATAAGTTTTTCCATTTTCAGAGATAATCTCTGTCTTACGAGCTCCATCTGACACAAAATAATAGGTTTTTTCTCCTACTTTAATGAAACCAGTTTTCTTAACACCTTGTCCGTCTAGATAGTAACGTTCAGATGTGTTTTCAAGAACTCCGTGAGCCATAACACCTTCACTATCAAAATAGTAAGTTTTTCCATCAACATTAGCCCAACCTTTTACAGGATTTCCTTTATAGTAAAGATAACGATTACCAGCAGACACACGCCATTTTACATCTTTATCAGAAGTTTTATAGCCTTGAGTATTTAACTCACTGACAGACGCATCGGGATCATTTACAAAATCATCAATCTTTGTCCCTTTCTCAACGAATAAGTAGTATTTTCTTCCCCCTTCAACATAGGCACGTTGAAATTCAAATCCTTCAATTGTCGAATGTTTAGAGAGCGGCTGATTCCCATCTTCAAAAAATACTGTCTTACGTTCTTGTGAACGACCATTAATCACTGTGATCCACTCAGTTCTATAAACAACTTCTTCCGCACTTACTGGACGAGCTGTAATTGCAGAGTAACTGGTTAAAACTGCTGCACTTGCCATTGTCAAGCTAGCTACTGCTAGGGCTAAAGCTTTTTTATTTTTCATATGAGCATTCTCCATGTTTAAAATTTTAGGTAATAAACCTAGTTTTATTGTATCTTATTTTTTAAAAAAATTCTAAAAAAAAACTGAACTTTTTATGGAAAAAATAAAAAGCAGAAGAAATCTCCTGCTTTTTTGATTAAACTAAATTAGTTAACCCATTCACCGTTTCCGTTTACAGTGTATCCACCTACAGTAGTGTTAACTGCAAGGGCACCTGAAGCGTTAACGTAGTACCATTTACCAGCAACTTCAAACCATTGGCTAGCTTTCATAGCACCTGATGCTTCAAGGAAGTACCATTTGCCACCGTCTTGCAACCAACCAGTTTCCATAGCACCTGAACCATTTAGGTAGTACCAAGTGTTACCATCTTTAACCCACCATTTTTGCATTACGCCTTCAGCGTTAAAGAAGTACCATTTACCGTCGATTTGTTTCCAACCAGTAACTTGTTTGTTGTTGTCATAGTAGTGCCATCCGTTTTCACCTTGAACCCACTCAGTACGAACAACATTGTAGCTGTCAGTTTTTTCAATTTCAACTGATGCATTTACATACATATCATTATTTTCGTTACGTCCAACTGCATCTGCTGTAAATAGTGAAGATTTTGTTAGGCGCTCAGGTAAAAAGTAACCTTTTGGTACTGTCAAAATACGGTAAACCGCTACTCCACCCTCGTGTAATTCAAACTCAGCATCACCTGCTTCATTTGTCTTAGCACTTACAAGAGCTGGGGCATCTTTAACAGGTTTTCCACCTTGAGCATTCAAGAAATCTTCAGTAGTTTTATAAACTAATAGCTCAAATTCAACACCTGCAACTGGTGCACCTTGTTTATCTTTAACGTTGATACGTCCATGTGTTCCATTTGTGAATGGTACAACCTTTTGAACTTTACCATCTTTAAGATTAAATTGGCTATCATATGGATTAGATACTTTATCCTTGTATTGATTGTTAGGATTAATTACCAAATAAGTATAAGTAGAACCATCTTTATATTGAATAGATACTACTTTATCTCCATTTGCTAGAACTTGTTCAGAACGGTTAGTTTCCGTTGCTTTTTCCACTTGAGAAGGATCGTAAGTTTTCTCAACTTTTCTAACTGATGCTGCTTCTTCAGGTGTCAATTGTCTTTCAGCTGAAACAGCTTGTACAGCACCAAATGCTGCAAGAGCGACTGCGCTTGTCAATAAAACTTTTTTCATCGTTTTATCTCCTTTGTTTTTCTTTAAAAATTTTTTCGTAAGACTATCTTACTACCATACAGTATATAAATATTTGCAGGATTTGTCAAGGGTTTTCATCAACTTTTTACCTATTTTTTTCAAAAAAGGTGAAAAAACGTCTTTGTGAGATGAAATACCCTTCAAATACCGTATCTCCCAAGTGAAAATCTCACAAATTTCTTAAACCCTGAGTCAAACCTCACATATCTAATCCATATCGATAGTTGGATAGAACTCACTTCTATGGTATTATCCTATAACCCCTTCCAAATGTCAAGCAAAAATGACAAGTATTTTAGAAATAACTCGTCATTCCATTAACTTTCTACTATTTAAAATGTGACCTCATAGCAAGGACTCAAACTCAGTGACAGTCATGCCCAACTGCTGGCTGGCAACCTCAGAAGTCAGAAGACCTTGACGGACTAGATTTACTAAACCTACTTTTAATCCCTCTTCAATGCCTTCTTCGCGCCCTTTTTCAATACCCTCTGCACGGCCACGTTCAAGTCCACGCTCTAAACCTTGTTCAATACCTTCTGCTCGACCACGCTCAAGACCACGTTCAAGACCCTGTTCAACGCCTTCTGCACGGCCACGTTCAAGTCCTTGTTCAAGACCTTCAACCCTAGCAGTTTCCAAGGCATAGTCCTGTGCTAACAAGGCTTGTTCTTCACGCATACGTAGTTGACTAAACATTTTTCTGTCCTCCTCGGACCATCTCTTGTAGTCCAGCAGTTGGTCTGCCTGGCTGATGGCTCGCTCGGGTTGTTGGGTAAAGGGCTTGTTCCCGAAAAACTCCAACCACGGCTTGCGAACGCTATCTTTGCTGGTTTCTCTGTATTTTTAGGTCTTATTTATGATGGTCTTTCAATAATTCTTCAAACTCAGAGACAGTCATGCCCAATTGCTGACTGGCAACCTCTGCTGTTAAAAGATGCTGGCGAACAAGATTTGCTAACATAACAAAACCACCTTCCACCCTAGCAGTTTCCAAGGCATAGTCCTGTGCTAACAAGGCCTGTTCTTCTCGCATACGTAGTTGGCTAAACATCTTCCTGTCCTCCTCGGACCAGCTCTTGTAGTCCAGCAGTTGGTCTGCTTGGCTGATGGCTCGCTCGGGGTGCTGGGTAAAGGGTTTATTCCCGAAAAACTCCAACCACGACTTGCGAACCTTATCTTTGCTGGTTTCTCTGTATTTTAGGTCTTATTTATGATGGTCTTTCAATAGTGACTCAAACTCAGCAACTGACATACCTAATTGCTCACTCGCAACCTCAGGTGTTAGAAGACCTTGGCGGGCCATATCCAGAAAGGCAAAAAGTTTCCCTTCTTCCCTAGCTGTTTCCAAGGCATAGTCCTGTGCCAACAATGCCTGTTCTTCTCGCATACGTAGTTGACTAAACATTTTCCTGTCCTCCTCGGCCCAGCTCTTGTAGTCCAGCAGTTGGTCTGCTTGGCTGATGGCTCGCTCGGGTTGTTGGGTAAAGGGTTTGTTGCCGAAAAACTCCAACCACGGTTTGCGAACCTCGTCTTTACTGGTTTCTCTGTATTTGTTAGATCTTATTTATGATGGTCTTTCAATAATTCTTCAAACTCAGAGACAGTCATGCCCAATTGCTGACTGGCAACCTCTGCTGTTAAAAGATGCTGGCGAACAAGATTTGCTAACATAACAAAACCACCTTCCGCCCTAGCAGTTTCCAAGGCATAGTCCTGTGCTAACAAGGCCTGTTCTTCTCGCATACGTAGTTGACTAAACATTTTCCTGTCCTCCTCGGACCAGCTCTTGTAGTCTAGCAGTTGGTCTGCCTGGCTGATGGCTCGCTCGGGGTGCTGGGTAAAGGGTTTATTCCCGAAAAACTCCGACCATGGCTTGCGAACCTCGTCTTTGCTGGTTTCTCTGTATTTTTAGGTCTTATTTATGATGGTCTTTCAATAGCTCCTCAAACTCAGCAACAGTCATGCCCAATTGTTCACTCGCAACCTCCGAAGTCAGAAGACCTTGGCGGACCATATCCAGAAAGGCAAAAAGTTTCCCTTCTTCCCTTCCTTCAACTTTCCCACGCTCCAGTCCCTGTTCAATCCCTTCTGCACGACCACGTTCAAGACCACGTTCAAGACCACGTTCTAAGCCTTTTTCTTCAGCTTGTTCCAAGGCATAGTCCTGTGCCAACAAGGCTTGTTCTTCACGCATACGTAGTTGACTAAACATTTTCCTGTCCTCCTCGGACCAGCTCTTGTAGTCCAGCAGTTGATCTGCTTGGCTGATGGCTCGCTCGGGTTGTTGGGTAAAGGGCTTGTTCCCGAAAAACTCCAACCACGGTTTGCGAACCTCGTCTTTGCTGGTTTCCCTGTATTTTTTTAATTCCAAGAATGCCATCTTGACTAGATGGTTTTCCTGACCGTTACTTGTGATAGTTAATACCTCACCTGTCATATCCTCGCGCATACTAAAGCTATGGAAAGCCAAGTCATCTGAGAAGTAATTACTATCCACGATAGCGATAGCATATACTGGTGCGATGTGTTTGTAACTCTGGTGAGTATCACCTTCTCGTTGGCGAATTTTTTCGAGATTTTGATTGACCTGACTACATAAATAAGCCCACAGACGATTAATGAAAAAATTCTGATGATGAACTTGAATTTCAATGATTACTTGGGTTCCATTATCTAGCTCCGCCAAAACATCTATACTGGTATAGAAATCCTGTGCCGAGTAAGGTACGGAAGGCAAGACGTGAATGTTACTTCCCTCTAAAATGGTTACATTTTTAGCTGGCAAGTCCAACATATCGCGAATAAATTGACAAGTGATTTCTGGATTGCTAAAGATTTTCTTAGCAACCAAGTCATTAGTTGGGCTAATGCCCGGATGTCTTAGAATCATCCTTTTCCTCCTTTTATTATAGCACATTTTTAAATCTAGGTTTACTAGATTCACTGCTACTATCTATTTATTCGGAAAAGAAAAGAGAAAGTTATTAAAACTATTGTTTATTCTTAATTTTATCTGTACTAAAAGAGAGTTTGACACCTAATTTTTAAAATTAAAACACCCTGAATCCAGATACGGTTTGAATCAGCTTAACTTGTTCTTGATATTCTTGTTCGAGTTTCCGAATCATGGTTTCTAAGTCTTCTTTGCAGATGGCAAGAACATCATAGTGCTCCTTGATGATTCTGATTTTCTCACCTTGTTCAGCTGTTGCATCGTCCGCTATAGTAATTCCCAAATCTCGCATCTTATCCTTCATTCATCTTGGTAATCAACTTCTTAATGTTTGGTTTCTCATCTGGATTCTCAAAGATTCTCTGAATAATAACTTGAGTAAAAAATCATTCCTTAGTTCAACTAATCCACAATATATCTTTCCAATTACTTGGCAAACCAATCTTACTAGATAATATGATATTTGACTTTTTCATCAACTGTGCCTCTAAACTCATTAAAAAATCGTTCCAATCTTGAACAAAAGAATGTGAATGATGTTGTATAAGATTTTTCATAGCTAAAAGATAAGCAAATAAATCGTTATTATGGGTCTTTTTCTTTTTAGTCTCTGCATTCTTGTTTATTTGACGCAAATCAGCTGAGAAGAAACTTGGACTTGCTATTGTAAAATTTTGACCATATAGTCTTAAATGATGTGCTGTTCTATTTCTCATATACCATGTAGCTGAAACCCAGCCAAATAATTTACTCTGGATTTCTTCTCCATGAATTTTAGAATTTACCACACCAGTTGATAAAAATGTAGTATCTATCCAATACTCCCGGTACTCTTTTTTCAGTGCACTTATAAAACGAGTTGTTTCCCCAAAAGTCATCTCTTGAAAAAGAACCCAAATTGGGAATTTAGAACCTTTATTTTTGATATGATGCTGTATTGACAGACTTTGATTCTCTGATAAATGTTTTTCTATAATTGAAATAAATTCGTTATATAATTCAGAGTTTTCATAAATAGTTTCATCCAAGTAACACTCACCTTTTTGATATTTTCCATTATATTGCTGGCAAAGCGATTCAATAAAAGTTGATTTTATAAACTGCTCTAATCTACCAGAAAATATAAACAGAAACTGTGACAACCAGTTATTAAATTCATACAATGAAATCGCTGCTTGAAATTTTCCTTTATGAAGATTATCTGGAACCTGTTTAATAAAAGCAGAAAACGAATAGTAATTATGGCAACGTAAAAAATTTTTGGAATCTAGTTCCTCTTCAGGTGACATATCTAGCTTATCTGAAAGATAACTTACCAAATCTTCAAGAGGTAAAAATGCTTTCATTTCTCTCTTTAAATCTCTTGACAAAGAAATACTATTATCAGTTGTGTACATCATTAACCTTCTAAATTTATAAAAAAATGACTCCAGTTGCTATGAAACAGGGAGCAAAAGGAGTGCTTGTATCTAAATACTATACTATTCTATAAAAAAAGTCAAGTCAACTTGATATTTTTTCAATTTGTGTCTAATTGTTCACTCGTAAATTCGGAAGGCAAAGCATGTTGGCGTACTAAATCAATAAAGGCAAAGATTTATCCTTCAACTTTCCCGCGCTCCAGTCCTTGTTCGATACCTTCCACCCTAGCAGTTTCCAAGGCATAGTCCTGTGCTAACAAGGCTTGTTCTTCTCGCATACGTAGTTGGCTAAACATCTTCCTGTCCTCCTCGGACCAGCTCTGATAGTCCAGCAGTTGGTCTGCCTGGCTGATGGCTCGCTCGGGTTGTTGGGTAAAGGGCTTGTTCCCGAAAAACTCCAACCACGGCTTGCGAACGCTATCTTTGCTGGTTTCTCTGTATTTTCTTAATTCCAAGAACGCCATTACTGTGATGGTATTACAAAAGTGCTTCAAACTCCGCTACTGACATACCCAATTGTTCACTCGCGAATTCGGAAGTTAAAACATGTTGGCGTACTAAATCTAGAAAGGTAAAGATTTTCCCACGCTCTAAACCTTGTTCAATACCTTCTGCACGACCACGTTCTAAGCCCTTTTCCTCAGCTTGTTCCAAGGCATAGTCCTGTGCTAACAAGGCCTGTTCTTCTCGCATACGTAGTTGGCTAAACATCTTCCTGTCCTCCTCGGACCAGCTCTTGTAGTCCAGCAGTTGGTCTGCTTGGCTGATGGCTCGCTCGGGTTGTTGAGTAAAGGGCTTGTTCCCAAAAAACTCCAACCACGGCTTGCGAACCTCGTCTTTGCTGGTTTCTCTGTATTTCTTTAATTCCAAGAATGCCATCTTGACTAGATGGTTTTCTTGTCCATTGTTTGTGATGGTTAAGACTTCACCTGTCGTGTCTTCGCGCATACTGAAACTGTGGAAAGCTAGATCATCTTGGAAATAATTACTATCCACAATAGCTATTGCGTAAACAGGTGCGATGTGCTTGTAACTCTGGTGGGTATCACCTTCACGTTGGCGAATTTTTTCAAGATTTTGATTGACCTGACTGCACAAGTAAGCCCACAAACGATTGATGAAAAAATTCTGATGATGAACCTGAATTTCGATGATAACTTGCGTACCATTATCCAACTCCGCCAAAACATCTATACTTGTATAGAAATCCTGTGCCGAGTACGGTAAGTAAGGCAAGACGTGAATGTTGCTTCCCTCCAAAATGGTCACATTTTTTGCTGGCAAGTCCAACATATCGCGAATAAATTGACAAGTGATTTCTGGATTGCTAAAGATTTTCTTAGCAACCAAGTCATTGGTTGGGCTAATGCCCGGATGACGTAATGTCATATTCTTTCTCCTTTCATTATAGCACATTTTTAAATCTAGGTTTACTAGATTCACTGCTACTATCTATTTATTCGGAAAAGAGATAAAAAAACCTGAGAATTATCTCAGGCTTGGTCATTAAATTTTTTTCTCAATACCGAAAAGTGGAGAAAGTGGTCGTTTTTCATGAATACGTACGATAGCATCCCCTAGGAGATGAGCGATTGAAATCTGCTCAATCTTATCAATCAAACGCTCTTCTGGCAGATAGATGGTATCCAAAACAACCAATTTCTTAATAGCTGAATTTTGGATATTGTCCATAGCAGGACCAGAAAGCACTGGGTGCGTACAGCTTGCATAGACTTCAACAGCACCAGCTTCCGCAAGAGCATCTGCCGCATGACAAATCGTTCCAGCCGTATCAATCATATCATCAATCAAGATACAAGTCTTGCCTTCGACCTTACCGATGATGTTCATGACTTCACTGGTATTCATCTTATCAACACTACGACGTTTGTCAATGATAGCAATAGATGTTTTCAAAAATTCTGCCAACTTACGAGCACGAGTCACCCCTCCATGGTCTGGACTGACAACCACATAGTCAGAACCAACCATGCCACGACGCTCAAAATAATCCGCAATCAGAGGAGCTCCCATCAAATGATCCACAGGAATATCAAAGAATCCTTGAATCTGAGCAGCATGCAAGTCGATGGTCAATAAACGATACACTCCAGCTACTTCAAGCATATTTGCGACAAGTTTTGAAGTGATTGGCTCACGCGCTCTCGCCTTTCTATCCTGACGTGCATACCCATAGTAAGGCATGACAACATTGACAGATTCTGCACTGGCACGCTTCAAAGCATCCACCATAATCAAAATTTCAAGCAGATTGTCATTTACAGGCGAGCTAGTTGATTGTAGGATAAAGACGTGTTTCCCACGGATTGATTCTTCGATGTTGACCTGAATCTCTCCATCTGAAAATTGGCGAACACTTGATTTCCCCAACTCTATCCCAATCTCCTGCGCCACACGTTCTGCCAATTCTTTATTAGAAGAAAGGGCAAACAGCTTTAAATCAGAAAAAGACATGATTTCCTCCGGTATATATGTATCGCTTGTGCTTTTCACAAGATTTTTCCATCTACCATTGTAGCGCTTTTTACACTATTTTTCAATCAAAAATAAAAGAAGGGCACCATATTTGTACCCTTGTATCATTCTTTTGAAAAATATTCTAGTTCATCAACTCATCGTGCTTCTCAACAAAGCGATAAGCCTGATAAAAACCGTAAAGAGCAATAGCTGTAACTACTGGAATCGCTAATGGCAACTCTGTCTCCAATTCTACAAAAGGAGAGTTAAACAAGAAGTGAGTTCCCAAGGCTAAACCTAGGAAAATAATCCCCTGTTTCTTGCCAGCCTTCTGCCCTTTATAGGCTCTGTAAAGCAAGTAAACACCTACTACAGCCAGACCTGAAAAAGTCCAGTGAGAGGCAATCCCTGAGATGATACGCTCTAAAATCCTCGAAATAGTAAAATCAAATCCCTCTGGCAAATCCGTACGAATATAACCAATATCCTCAATCATTTGGAATCCCAAACCAGAAGCAATTCCAAGTAAAAACAAAGATTTTAATTTTCGCACAGGAATCAAAGCTAAAACAAAGACAAGTGGCAATAATTTAAGCGGTTCTTCTACCAAAGGAGCCACAATAGCACTTTCAAAGGCACTTAAAAATGCACTATCTGGGAAAAGAATACCCAGCAAATCATGGATATAGGTATTAGCAAAACTAGATAGCCAGCCTGAAAGGAACATCCCACCCAATAAAGACAAAATCAAGGCCTTCTTTGGTAATTCCCATTTTTTCCCAATACGGAAAAGGAAATAAAGAGCCGGAATCATGTAAAAGAGAGCTAGAAAGATAGAAACTCCCATGAGTCCATATTCCGCACCTGACATCGAACCGTCCGTATAGTAGATAGTTTCATACTGCAAACCAATACATAGCAATAAAATAAAAATAAATAAAATACTGTTTTTCTTCATACACTTTCTTTCTAAATGAATTTTTTACAATTCTACGACCGTCATACTTCCTGTATCTACATCATAAATGGCACCAGAGATAATGACATCGTCTGGTATTAGGGGAGACTCGATAAGCAATTGCATGTCCTCACGTACACTCTCCTCTATATCTTGGAAGGGCAAAAAATCCTGATCTGACACATCGACACCTAGTTCCTCTTTCAGATACTCCTGAAAAGGACCATTTTCAAAGGTCTGAGCACCACAGTCTGTATGGTGCAGCACCACAATCTCTCTTGTCCCCATTTGTTGCTGGGAAATAACCAACGAACGAATCATGTCTTCAGTCACTCGACCACCTGCATTCCGCAAGATATGAGCATCCCCAAGTGCCAAACCTAGAGCTTGTGCAACGTGCAGACGTGAGTCCATACAGGTCACAATGGCTACTCTGGTTTTGGGTTTAAGTGGCAAATTTAACTGCCCATGTAGGGCAACATAAGCCTGATTGGCTTGCATAAACTGTTCAAAATACGACACGATTCCCTCCTCGAAAATTTGATAGTCAAATATTTCTCCTATCTTATCATTTTTAAGAGGATTTGTCACAGATTAAGCAAAAACCTTTTTCAAAACTTCCTGAATCGTTGTCACCCCAATGACCTGAATTTCCTTGGGCGGAGTGATTCCTGTCAAGGAATTCTTAGGTACATAAATCTTAGTAAATCCCAGTTTAGCAGCTTCGTTGATGCGCTGCTCGATACGATTCACGCGCCGAATTTCTCCAGTCAAACCTAATTCTCCTACAAAACATTCCTGAGGATTAGTTGGCTTGTCCTTGTAGCTCGAAGCAATGGCAACAGCAACGGCTAAGTCAATGGCAGGTTCATCCAATTTGACACCGCCAGCAGATTTGAGGTAGGCATCCTGATTTTGCAAGAGAAGCCCTGCCCGTTTTTCTAAAACAGCCATAATCAAGCTAGCACGGTTAAAATCAAGTCCTGTCGTCGTACGCTTGGCATTTCCAAACATGGTCGGTGTCACCAAGGCCTGAACCTCCGCCAAAATCGGACGAGTCCCTTCCATGGTCACAACGATTGACGAGCCCGTAGCACCGTCTAAACGCTCTTCTAAGAAAACTTGACTCGGATTGAGGACCTCAACCAATCCACCCGACTGCATCTCAAAAATCCCAATTTCATTAGTGGAGCCAAAACGGTTTTTGACCGCTCTCAAAATACGAAAGGTGTGGTGACGCTCCCCTTCAAAGTAAAGCACTGTATCCACCATATGCTCCAACATACGAGGACCAGCCAAGGTTCCTTCCTTGGTCACATGACCTACGATAAAGATGGCAATGTTATTTGTTTTGGCCAGTTGCATAAGTTCAGCCGTCACCTCACGCACCTGAGAAACAGACCCCTGCACCCCTGAAATCTCAGGAGACATAATGGTCTGGATGGAGTCGATGATAAGAAAATCTGGTTGGATGCGCTCCACCTCAGCTCGAACACTCTGCATATTGGTCTCTGCATAGAGATAAAACTCACTATCAATATCTCCCAAGCGCTCTGCTCGTAGCTTGATTTGCTGAGCAGACTCCTCCCCACTAACGTAGAGAACTGTCCCCACTTGGGACAACTGGGTTGAGACTTGTAGGAGAAGGGTTGATTTCCCGATTCCAGGATCCCCACCGATGAGGACGAGACTTCCCGGTACCACTCCGCCTCCAAGTACACGGTTGAATTCCTCCATCTCCGTCTTGGTTCGATTGACGTTGATAGAAGTCACCTCAGCCAGTTTCATGGGCTTGGTTTTCTCACCTGTCAAGGACACACGCGCATTCTTGACCTCGGCAACCTCAACCTCTTCTACAAAAGAAGACCAAGACCCACAGTTGGGGCAACGTCCCAGATATTTAGGGGAATTATACCCACAATTTTGACATACAAATGTCGCTTTTTTCTTTGCGATGATAAACCTCTTTCTATATCTCTAACTCACACTCAATTACTTGGCAAAAATCAATCTTCTCATTTGGCACAAACTGACGCATGAGCATGTTGTGAGTTACCACTATCACGGTCTGGTAATCTCGATACTTAGCCATGCATTCTAGAAAACGAGACTTCATCTCCGTAGTTGTCTCATATTGAATAGGACTATTAGGAAGTAACTCCCCCTTATTTTCTAGAAACATAGTACGAGCTTTTTCAAAATTATCTGTGCCACTTTCATAGACCTGCCATTCATGCAATAATGGATCCACTCTCAAAGGAAGTCCAGTAACACAAGCCACATAAGAAGCCGTTTCTAAAGCTCTTGTGACTGCAGAAGATATGATTATTTCAACTGAAGGGAGTAAAGGATTGGTGCTCAATTTCTGGGCTTGCTGCCGTCCCTTCTCAGACAAGGGCGCCAAATCTATCCCAAATCCCGTATAAGAACGCTCCTCTAACTCACGATAATCTGGCTCCCCGTGACGTACAAAGATAATCTTCATTCTAGTGCCCTGTTGAACCAAATCCACCAGTTCGAACGCCATCAGCCGCATCTCCATCTGCGATTAAGAAAGGCGCAAAGACAGCCTGGACCACACGTTCCCCAACTTCAAGAATCACTTCTTGATCTGTGATATTCTTCATCTGAGCAAAAATATGCCCTTCATTCCCAGGATTTCCATAATAATCCCCATCAATGACACCCACAGAGTTAATCAAGACCAAGCCCTTCTTACGAGGATTTGAAGAGCGATCATAAAGGTATAGAACCTCAGTCGGTTGCATATAAGCCTTAACCCCTGTCGGAACCAATACAATTTCTCCTGGAGCGATAACTGTACGCACAGCAACCTTTAAGTCGTAACCAGCCGCATGCGCTGTCTCGCGCTTGGGCAATAAATTTTCATCTGTAAAACTAGAAACCAATTCAAAACCACGAATTTTCATCATCTTCTCTTTTCTATTATCATTTATTCTAGATTATTCTATCTTATTTATTCGGAAAAAGCACGAAAAAAAGAGCACACAATTCAAATCGCTTAGGGCTGCTGGATTCCTCCCCTGACCCGCTTCACGCAGAACTGTTGCTCCACTATCTATTATATCACATTCCTATTTATTTTAAAAGCAAAATTATTTTTTCCGTCTATTTTTAAAAAAGTCCTGCATAATAGCTGCGCATTCATCTTCCAAAATTCCCGTTTCAACCTCCACACGATGATTGAGACGCTCATCTATCAAGATATCGTACAAACTCCCAGCAGCGCCAAATTTCTGGTTTTTAGCTCCATAGACCACGTTTGGAATACGGGCGAGTCCAATCGCCCCACTACACATGACACACGGCTCAATGGTCACAAAAAGCGTGCAATCCAGCAAGCGCCAGCTCTCCTCACTCAGATTCGCATTCTCTATAGCCATAATCTCCGCATGCATAACCGCTCGCTGCAATTCCTCACGCGCATTATGCCCACGACCAATGATTTCGCCATCTTTCACAATCACACAACCAATTGGAATTTCATCGTGTTCAAGAGCAATCTCAGCTTCTTTCAAGGCCTCTCTCATGAAGACTTCTTTTTCTTCAACTGTATAATTCATCCGTTTCTCTTTTCCTACTTATCGATTTTATTATTATATCATGAATCTCAACACAAAAAAAGCCACCGAATGCGGTGACTTTATAGGGAGATTATTATGAAAAAGAAAAGTTTAGGATATTTGTTACAACAAGTTAGGAGGTCTTCTTGTAACTGTCTATAGTATACCCGACCTATCTTAAACAAATCTTAAAAATCTCTTAGGACCAAACACTTTCTAAAATATTTGTTTGTTCACGACCAGGACCCACTGAGAAAGTAGAAATACGAACGCCAACTAATTCACTCACACGACGAACATAGTTACGCGCATTCTCAGGAAGATCTTCCAAATTACGAACTCCAGTGATATCTTCTGACCAACCTGGCAACTCTTCATAGATAGGTTTGCAACGTTTCAATTGCTCAAGACTAGCTGGATAGTAGTCAATACGTTGACCGTCAAGATCATAGGCCACACAGATTTTCACTGTATCTAAACCACTCAAAACATCGATAGAGTTCAATGAAAGATTAGTAATACCAGAAACACGACGACTATGGCGCATCACAACTGAATCAAACCATCCCACACGACGTGGACGACCAGTTGTTGTACCATATTCATGACCGACTTCACGGATACGTTCTCCCACTTCATCAAATAATTCAGTTGGGAAAGGACCATCTCCTACACGACTCGTATAGGCTTTACATACACCAACAACCTTGTCAATCTTGCTTGGACCGACACCAGAACCAATTGTCACACCACCAGCTACAGGGTTTGATGACGTAACAAATGGATACGTACCTTGGTCAATATCTAGCATAACACCTTGTGCACCTTCAAAAAGTACACGTTTACCATTATCAAGCGCATCATTCAAGATAACAGATGTGTCTGTCACATACTTCTTGATTTGTTGACCATATTCGTAATATTCTTCAAAAATATCATCGAAAGCAATGGCTTTACTGTCATACAATTTTTCAAAAAGACGATTCTTTTCAGCAAGGTTACGTTCTAAACGCTCACGGAAAATGTCTTTATCCAAAAGATCTGCAATACGAATCCCAACACGAGCAGCCTTGTCCATATAAGCTGGACCAATTCCCTTGATTGTAGTCCCAATCTTATTGTCGCCCTTAGCTTCTTCTTGCAAACGGTCTAACTCGATATGATAAGGTAAAATAACATGCGCGCGATCAGAAATACGCAAGTTATCAGTTGTCACACCTTCCTCATGAAGATAGCTCAACTCTTTTACAAGAGATTTAGGATTTACAACCATTCCGTTTCCAATAACAGAGATTTTTTCAGGGAAGAAAATCCCAGATGGAATCAAGTGCAATTTAAATTTCTTACCATCAATCACAATCGTGTGACCTGCATTATCACCACCTTGGTAACGTGCAATCACTTCTGCATTCGCTGAAAGGAAGTCTGTAATCTTCCCTTTACCTTCATCACCCCATTGGGTACCTACAACAACAACTGAAGTCATAATCTTGTCTGAGCCCTCAGGCTCTTCCTTTCTCACATACATGGCAGGAATCTCACCCGCAATTATATCTTACAATTTATTATAAGAAAAAATCGCCTTTTTATCAAGAAGAAACAATAGAAAGATTTGCTATTTCCAACTATTAAAAAATGTTTTAGAAAAAATTCCGGCTATTTATCATTATTTTCCCACAAAAAGTTGAATTTGTTCGGAAATTAACTCATACTGTCTCAACAAGCAACAAAACCTTGTTTCATTATCAATTTTTCAAGATACAAACGATAAGCAACACGATAATGGTAAACAATAAAATCCCTACGACACCCAATACCATATCTCACTAAATAATAAATCAAAAATTTAAAATGAAAATGTTCCCAGTCAAAATTATCACCAAATACAGTACCATACTCTTCTTCAATATTTCTATAAAAATCTGCCATCTGCTCATAAATACTTTTTAGCATAAATATATACTCCTTTTCTTTTTTATAAACTTATTCTAACAAAAAATTTTAAACAGTTATTAACAATTCCTGAATTGTTAAAATACCAACCTCAACAAGATAAAAAATAGGAAAAGTTGACAGAATAGAAACAAATTTACTACCTGAATTTCAAAAGATTAAAGTCCTAAAAAGACCGCCTTAAAACTTTTGGGTAAACCCTATTATAACTATAATGTTTTTATATAGGTATTATGGATCTGATTTTGTAGTATAAAAAAATTCAAACCATAATTCTTCTTAGAAAACGTCGTTTTAAGTGCTATCATTGCTCGAAAATGATGGTGGCTGAGACTTCTATCGTCAAGAAGAATCACCAAATTTCTCGTATTATCAACCAAAAAATTGCTCAGAAGCTGATTGAAAAAACTTCTATGACCGATATTGCTCATCAGCTGTCTATTTCAACTTCAACTGTTATTCGCAAGCTCAATGACTTCCGGTTTAAGCATGATTTTTCTTACCTCCCTGAGATTATGTCCTGGGACGAGTACTCCTTTACCAAGGGAAAGATGAGCTTTATTGCGCAAGATTTTAAAAAACTCAACATCATCGCTGTTCTTGAGGGAAGAACACAAGCCATCATTCGAAATCACTTTCTTCGATACGATAGAGCTATTCGTTGTCAGGTAAAAATCATTACTATGGATATGTTTAGTCCCTACTATGACTTGGCTAAACAGCTTTTTCCGTGTGCCAAAATCGTTCTAGATCGCTTCCACATTGTACAACATCTAAGCCGTGCTATGAGTCGTGTGCGTATCCAAATCATGAATCAATTGGATCGAAAGTCTCATGAATACAAGGCTATCAAGCGTTACTGAAAGCTCATTCAACAAGATAGTCGTAAACTCAGTGAGAAACGTTTTTATCGCCCTACTTTTCGTATGCACTTAACAAATAAAGAGATTCTTGACAAGCTTTTGAGCTATTCAGAAGACTTAAAACACCACTATAATCTCTATCAACTCTTACTTTTTCACTTTCAGAATAAGGATGCTGACAAATTTTTCGGACTCATTGAGGACAATCTAAAGCAGGTTCATCCTCTTTTTCAGACTGTCTTTAAAACCTTTCTCAAGGACAAAGAGAAAATCGTCAATGCCCTTCAATTCCCCTATTCAAACACTAAACTGGAAGCGACCAATAATCTCATCAAACTTATCAAACGAAATGCCTTTGGTTTTCGGAACTTTGAAAACTTCAAACAACGGATTTTTATCGCTCTGAACATCAAAAAAGAAAGGACGAAATTTGTCCTTTCTCGAGCTTAGCTTTTCTTCAACTCACTACAGTTGACAAAGAGGTAAAAAAAAGAGGTCTTGACCTCTTTTAATTATCTACTCCGCCAGTAGGACTCGAACCTACGACATCATGATTAACAGTCATGCGCTACTACCAACTGAGCTATGGCGGAATAAAGCTAAGCGACTTCCATATCTCACAGGGGGCAACCCCCAACTACTTCCGGCGTTCTAGGGCTTAACTTCTGTGTTCGGCATGGGTACAGGTGTATCTCCTAGGCTATCGTCACTTAACTCTGAGTAA
>NZ_CAMPPZ010000016.1:0-107905 GCF_946902925.1 Streptococcus sp. Marseille-Q6488
TCCTCCTTCAGCGTTCTACTTGCATGTATTAGGCACGCCGCCAGCGTTCGTCCTGAGCCAGGATCAAACTCTCATTAAAAGTTTGAGTTCTCACTCATTTCTGTCACTGACAGATTTATTGTTTTTTCATTGTTCAGTACTACAACCTTAGTTGTAGTGCCCTGCACATTGGTTCGTCTTGTTCAGTTTTCAAAGGTCTTTGTCACTCGCTTCCCTCAAGCGACAACTATATTAGTATATCACAGTCGCTTTCGCTTGTCAACACTTTTTTGAAACTTTTTTAAACTTTTTTCATCAAGTATTTCCAACTGCAACATACCCATAGTCCGTACGGGATTCGAACCCGTGTTACCGCCGTGAAAAGGCGGTGTCTTAACCCCTTGACCAACGGACCAGAGTTGTTATTTTCAACTCTTACTATTATACCGACTTTTCAAACTTTGTCAACACCTTTTTTAAACTTTTTTTATTTTTTTGCATGAATTCCTAATGGGTACGGATGTCAAACTCCTTAAACACAATACGTAAGTCCTTTAGGACTCTTTGACGCCCTCGGAATCGTTCATTTCTTAAAATGCGTTCTAGCTCTTCTTGTTGCTCTTTAGTTTGTTTGTTTCTATAATCTCTTAGTGTTTCATGAAAGAGATAATAGTCATCTAGCCACAGACCTCCCTCACTTATACGATGACTGATCTCGCCTACTTCTTCATAAGGTTCTTTATTATATCTTCGTTTGTGGCTTTCTTGCTTACGGATATAGTCTAAAATTCGATTTCGAAACTTGGTTTTGAAATATTGCCTTAAACGAGGGATATCTTCTACCAATTCTTCTTCTCTACTAATCAATTCATGTAAGCAAATCATTCCCTCTTGGTTCCAGTCCGATAGCTCCCATAAATGAAGGTAATATTCATTTCTACACTTGTATACAATTCCTTGGACTTCTTCATACATTTTTTTAAGCATAATCTTCCCCTTTCTAGATACAGTCTAACAGATTCAGAAACACTTTTGGCACATTTCCTCCATTCTGCACCCTTTAGATCCTCAACTGCACAAAAAAGAGAGGACAAGCCTCTCTCAGGGTTATTTTTCGTCATTCATTTTTGACTTTACTTCATCATAGGATAGTGCATGAGATTCCTCTTCTACTGCTTCAGGCATCTTTCCTGTTTCGTAAAGAGCTTTAATTTGTGTACTATCTAATGTTTCGTATTTCAATAATGCTTCTGCAATCAACTTGTGAGTTTCACGATTTGACTGAATAATTTCAGCAGCTTTATTTCGTGCTTCATTCAATAATGAACGAACTTCTTCGTCAATTTCATAAGCTGTTTGTTCTGAAATTAATTTTTGAGGACTCTGTGCCCCAAACATAGCATGGTTTCCTTCATATTGTACTGGGCCAAGTTTTTCACTCATACCGTACTCTGTAACCATTGCACGCGCCATTTGTGTCGCTTGTTCAAAGTCGTTTGAAGCTCCTGTAGTTTGGACATTAAAGATAATTTCTTCAGCTACACGTCCACCCATTAAGCCAGCCAATTGCTCTTTCATATCTTCTTTAGATAGAAGCATTTGGTCTTCCTTAGGAAGTGCAATCATATAACCACCTGCACGACCACGTGGTACAATTGTAACCTTATGGACAACTCGGGCATTCGATAAGACTAGACCAACAATGGTATGTCCTGCCTCATGATAGGCAACTAATTCACGTTCTTTTTGTGAAACAGTCTTATCTTTCTTAGAAGGTCCAGCAATAACCCTATCTTCTGCTTCATCAATATCTGAGGCATCAATTATCGATTTATTGCGACGAGCAGCAACTAAAGCCGCTTCATTCAAGACATTCTCTAAATCAGCACCAACAAAACCTGGAGTTTGTTGAGCAACTAATTTCAAATCAACATCTTCTGCTAAAGGCTTGTTCTTAGCATGAACTTTCAAGATTGCTTCGCGCCCCTTAACATCAGGACGGCCAACCAATACTTTTCTATCAAAACGTCCTGGACGCAAAAGGGCAGGGTCAAGTACATCTGAACGGTTTGTAGCAGCGATGACGATAATTCCTTCATTTCCCTCAAAACCATCCATCTCAATCAAGAGTTGGTTCAAGGTTTGCTCACGTTCGTCATTACCTCCGCCGAGACCGACTCCACGTTGACGTCCAACAGCATCAATTTCATCGATAAAGATAATAGCTGGTGCTGCTTTTTTGGCATCTTCAAAAAGAGAACGAACACGACTAGCTCCAACTCCGACAAACATTTCTACAAAGTCAGAACCTGAGATACTAAAGAATGGAACACCTGCTTCTCCGGCGACTGCTTTAGCAAGCAAAGTTTTACCTGTTCCCGGAGGTCCCTCCAGAAGGACACCTGCTGGAATACGAGCCCCAAGTTTTGTAAATCGTTTTGGATCTTTTAAGAATTCAACAACTTCAACTAGTTCTTGTTTTTCTTCCTCAGCTCCAGCAACATCTGAAAATCTTACTTTAATATCTTCTTTATTTGCAGCTTTAGCCTTACTACGTCCAAAACTCATTGGGTTACGACCATTGCCTCCCCCCATATTTCCCATCATAGAGAATAGGAAGAAGAAAAGAATCCCAAATGGCACAATGGATACGAGTAGATTAATCCACATACCACTTGAACTTTCATGCTTAACAGTTACTTCTGCTTTATGGTCAGAAGCAAGTTTTTGCAATTCTGATACTGTGGTATCAGAGGGAAGAATAATACTTGAAAATTTCTCTACTGTTGTAGCAGATGGAGAAAAGAACTGAATGCCTGTTTCTTCTTTACTTGTTTTAGGATTTTTATAGACACCCGAAACTTCTATAACACTGCCATTTGGTTGGTAAGTCAATTCTTTTACATTGTCATCGGTAATTTCTTTTACCAATTCTGTATAATTAATTTGCTCACTTTTCCCTGCAACACTACCTGTACTAAAATACTGGTAAGCTGTAACTAGGAAAAAAATAAGTAATAACCATAGAAATGGATTTTTAATTAAACCATTATTTTGTTTTTTCATTAAAAATTGTTCTTTCTAATTTGAATACACTTCTTCTTTTAAGACTCCAACATAAGGAAGATTACGATAATTTTCTTTGTAGTCTAAACCATAACCTACTACAAACTCATTTGGGATAGTAAAGCAGGTATAGTCTGCCTCAATTTCTACAACACGTCCTTCTGGTTTATCCAACAAGGTTGCAATGTTAACAGAAGCTGCTTCTCTTGCAATAAACATATCTCGCAAATTCTTCAAAGTTTGACCTGTATCAATGATATCCTCTACAAATAGAACATGTCTTCCTTTAATATCTTGAGTTACATCTTGCTTGATATTGATGACACCACTACTTGCTGTTCCACCATGGTAGCTAGAAACCATCATGAAGTCCATTTCAATATGTGTATCAATATGTTTGACCAATTCAGCCATAAAAGGAATAGATCCTTTTAAAATCCCAACCAAGATTGGATTTTTTCCTGCATAGTCCTTAGTTAATTGAGCACCTAATTTTTTAGCAGCTTCTGTAATTTCATCGTGTGAAACGAGGATTTTTTTAATATCGTTTTCTAACATTTTTTTACCTATCTATTTTTTCTATATAAAGTACAGTGTTCATTATATCATTTTTCGTGTTTTTACTCAAATCACTAGTCGCAATTCCCAAAATTGAGACAATTTCACCAAATTGCTCAATAATCAGAGCAGATTTTCGCTTTTCCATAGGGATTTTCAAATCAATAAATAGACGTCTGAGTTTTTTTCTATGCCCATTTTGAATCAAAAAATCTCCTCTTTTTCGATGACGAATGAGTATTGATGTTTCCCGTGAAACAGGTATTCGTTGAATTGATTCACCTTCTAATGGAAGTCCAAAGGAAAATAAATAACCTTGATAAGATACCTGATTTTGATAGTGTAACACAAGTTCATCTTCCTTTTCATCAGCCTGCGGACTGATTTTACAAATCTGAAACTGTTGATACTCTTTTATCAATTCATATCCATTTTTAATCGGATAACGATACTGGCTTTTAGATTTTAAAATCTGCCAAACTTCAGCAAACTGCGCTTTTGTAAGATTCAAATCTGGAAAACGATTCAGATAAGTTTGAAGTAAAACTCTTTGTGTTGACTCAGAGTAAGACAATAGCTGCTCTAAATTTTCCACATCAATATTGTTAGATAATTCAGCTATTGCCAAATCATAATCTAAAATTTCATTGCCGATACTTAAGATTGCATCTCTAAATCGAGGATTTTCTTTTTCTAATTCTGGTAAATAAGAATTTCGAATACGATTGCGCAAATAATGATTTTCCTGATTTGATATATCTTCAAAGTGAAAAATTGGTGGAAAGTCTTTTTTCTGAAAATGCAAGAAGGGCCGAATGATTTCTATCTCTCCTACTACTTGCTTCTCCTTAATTCCTGATAGATAGCGCAAACGAGTACCTCGAATCAAACGCATCAAAATCGTTTCCACCTGGTCATCAGCATGGTGGGCAGTGACTAAAGCTGTCGCACCTGTCTTTTTCATGACCTCTTGAAAAAAATCATAACGAAAATTTCTTGCACGCGCTTCTGAAAATTCTCCTAAAAAATTGCTGATATAAATAGGAAGCTCTACTTCAGCAGCCAACTTCCTTAATTCCTTTTCTTCCCAATCTGATTCTACTCTCTGCTTATGATTCACATGAGCTAGAATCAATTCAATTTCTAACTCTTTTTGATAAGTAGATAATACCTTAAATAGAAACATAGAATCTAATCCACCAGAAAGAGCTAGCACCACCTTAGTATGCTTTTTGAAATATCCCTTCTTGAGAAAATGATTTAAAAAATCTTGTTCCCTCATTTTAGAACCTCATAAACATCCTTGGCTATCTGAGAAATCGTATCATAATCAGAATTCTTAGTGAAAATAGAAAGAATAAATGGAGAATCTGCGTAGACAACACCCGTATCATGCTTAAATTCGTCCGCATCCCCAATTTTATGAGCTACCTTCACAGAAACACCTTTGGCAATTCGCTGATTATCAAAATCTGTTTTAGTCAAAGACTCTAGCACAAATCCATTTTGATTATAAATGGCTTCCATAACCTTCCCAGCCATCTTGGAAGAAATCAATTTTTCTTTTGGATCCCAATCATCTCCCGTAATGGCAGACATCTTGGATTTGAATGTGGCATCAGATTGGTTTGAAATGTAATAACCCAATATATTATGAGCTACATTATCAGATTCTTTAGATACTTTTGTGATTAAGTCCTTGAGAGAATACTCTTTATTATCCTCTTTTTTAGGAAGACTACCACTTCCCTCTGGTTTATAAGAACCTGGAAAATCATTGACTGCAGATACGTATTTTACAGTCGTATCTAACTGATAAAGACCCTCATTTATTTTTTCTTGCGCATAATAGAGATAAGGGAGTTTCAAAACACTAGCTGCATACATCTTTTCATCTTGATTGATACCAGCTTCTTTTCCAGTAGTCAGTTGCTTAACATAAATAGAGAATGAATCCTTCTGATATTTTTCAGATAACATTTCTTGGACTTTACTCATCCGATTATCTTCTTCAGAAGTTGATTCTTTAGCTACCCATCCAACCTGATCAATATGTAGAAATTCTCTTCCTTCTACAAACATGGTCTTGTCGATTGATACTTGCGAATAAGCTGATAAGGATGATTTCACTTCTTTTAAATCATAAGGGCTATTATACAGTTTAAAGTCAGATTCTAACCATACTTTTTTTATTATTGGAGTTACCTCCGATTGATCATATAAAAATCGTTTGTCCGCAGCTATAAATTGATGATTTGATAGCTTAAATACCGGAATCCCTTGTTTATTTAAGTGCCACTCAGTTATTTGAAAACTTGTTTTGGGAGTCAATTTTCCAGATTCCACTACTAAATCTTCATTCGCATAAATAGGAACATCTCCATAAACCATGGGAGAACTTAATTTTTCTCTAAAATAAATACCAAAGTCAGATTGTGAAAGGTAATAAATTTCTTTCGAAGTATAGACTACTTCTTTTTCTGTGCTAACGACTTTTGAAATGGTCAAAAAACTTGGTAGCAACAAAATAATTAAGAATTTACGCATTCTTCCTTTCCTTTTCTTCTTGTAAACGCAATAATTGATTTTTATCAGCCAATTCTTCCAGCTTTTCATCTGACAAACTCAAAAATTGCTCAATTATGTCTAATAAATTTTCCATTTTATCACCTTTGAAGCAAGTCAGGAATCGTATAAACTATTTCCCTCGACTTAGAATAATAGTACTTCGCTCGTGTATATTTGGCAGCATAATCCTCATCTTTCAACTTGGTAGCAAATGCTGTCTCCTTATCCTTTTCATCACTCAAAGTTTGATACTGAGTTTGCAAGTCTGCTAATTGCTGACGTCTTTGGAGTAATTGCTGATAGCTCTGCGCTAAATTAAAAGTTGGCAAGATAAATAATAGCATAATCAAAATCAATACCCACCCCATAAAACGATTCCGTTTTTGCCGTTCTTTCATCAGGTAGCGACGGCGTTGGTGTTCATTTTGAATAAAAGAATTATTCAATTGTACGATATTTTTAGACATTTTCTTCTACCCGTGTTTCACTGATAATTTCATACATGCCTGCTGCATCTTCTTTTTTTGTACTATCTTTCATCTCTAGTACTTTTACAAGTAGCAACTTATTGCCAAAGCGAATTTCAACTTGGTCATTAACTTTCAAATCCGTTGAACTTTTGGCCAAGATTCCATTCACCTTGATTCTGCCTTTATCTGCTACTTCTTTTGCGACTGTACGACGCTTGATAATTCGCGATACTTTTAAATATTTGTCTAATCTCATCCTTATTACCTCAACTTATTATTGTACCATTTTTATCTATTTTATAGAAGAAAAATATCAAATGGCATTTTCTTCCTTCGACTCTTTTATCTCTAATAAACTTTCTCCAAAAATCAGCAGACCTTCTAAAATTTCATAATCTTTCTTATTTTGAACATCAAATACAAGCTCCATTAATCCCTTATTCTCAGCGATGCCTGCTTTTAAGTTCGTTGCGGATAAAGCTTTAAAATAATCTTGAGCTAAAAACAGTCGTTGAGTGACTTTTTCAAATTGAACTGTAATCTTATTTTCTTTTCTTTCCACACGTTGAACAAAGACCTTGTCCAAATATGACTTGACTAAACCAATCTCTAAAAGATAGGCTACTACATCTGGGTATTCTCCAAAACGGTCTATCAACTCCTCTTGTAACTCTTCATAATTGACACGGTTGTCAATTTGACGAATTTTCTTGTAAATTTCAATCTTATGTCGTTGGTCTGAAATATAAGTATCAGGAAGATAGGCATCGATTTGCAAAATCAATTCAGCATTCCCTTTAGTTCTTGTGTTAGCGTTAGCATTACCGTTTCGTTTAGCAATAGCTTCCTCTAATAACTGCGAATACAATTCAAAACCAACAGAATCAATGAAACCAGACTGGGATTTTCCTAGGAGATTCCCTGCTCCACGAATCGAAAGATCTCGCATAGCAATCTTAAATCCGGATCCCAATTCTGTAAATCCTTTAATCGCTTCTAATCTCTTCTCAGAGACTTCACTAATTGATTTTTCTGGACGATACATTAGATAGGCATAAGCAATACGATTACTACGACCGACTCTTCCTCTTAACTGATACAAGGTTGACAAGCCCATATGGTCCGCATTTTCAATAAATAAAGTATTGGCATTTGGAATGTCCACTCCTGTCTCAATAATGGTAGTTGTCACCAAGATATCGTATTGTCCCTCAATGAAGTCTAATAGAGTATTTTCCAACTGAATCTCACTCATTTGCCCATGAACATAACCAATCGAAGCCTCTGGAATCAACTCCTGTAATTCAGAAATCTTCTGGTCAATCGTGTCAACTTTATTGTAAAGATAGTAAACTTGACCTCCACGCTCCATTTCACGTAAGACAGCATCACGAATGACACTATCATTCTTTTCTAAAACATAGGTTTGCACTGGATAACGATTAGTCGGCGGAGTTTCAATAACAGACAAATCTCTGATTCCCAGCATAGACATGTGAAGGGTACGAGGAATTGGCGTTGCTGTCAAGGTCAGGACATCTACTTGTTTTTTCAGTTCTTTCAAGGCTTCCTTATGCTTGACACCAAATCGCTGTTCCTCATCAATAATCATCAAGCCCAAATCAGCAAACACAACATCTTTTGACAAAACACGATGCGTTCCAATCAAAATATCAACTTGACCATTCTTTAATTTTTCAAGTGTCTCTGCCTGCTCTTTTTTACTTCTAAAGCGACTCAACACATCAATATTAACAGCAAAATTTTGGAATCGTTCCTTAAAATTAGTATAGTGCTGTTGCGCTAAAACCGTCGTTGGAACTAGAACGACCACCTGTTTATGATCATTGACTGCCTTAAAGGCTGCACGCATTGCAACTTCGGTCTTTCCAAAACCAACATCCCCAACCAATAGCCTATCCATTGGCTGAGAATTTTGCATATCTCTCTTGATTTCCTCGATACTACGAAGTTGATCATCTGTTTCAACATAAGGGAAGGCATCATCAAAAGCATCTTGCCCTTCATCATCGGCTGAGAAAGCAAAGCCTTTCAACTGACTACGCTCAGAATAGAGTTTGATTAAATCGTCTGCTATATCCTCTACCTGGTTCTTAACTTTTTGCTTTGCTTTTTTGAAATGACCATCATTTAATTTATTGAGTTTAGGTTCTTTACCGTCACTTGAAACGTATTTGGAAAGTAGATGAATCTGTTCCACTGGGATAGAGATTTGATCCCCGTTTTGGTATTGAACACTAACATAATCACGGTGAATCCCTTTGATTTCAATTGTTTCAATCCCTAGATATTGACCAATTCCATGAATGTGGTGAACAACGTAATCTCCTTTTTCAAGTTCATTGTAATCTTTTAATCTCTCTGCGTTTGAAACATGTTGTCTTCGAAAACGACGTTTCAATTTCTTTTGAAAAATCTCATGTTCAGTTATCAATAAAATCTTTTCATCTACAAAATGAAAACCATGTCTGAGATTGCCCTCGATTAAGTTTACAGATTCTTTACAGATACTTGACTTATCTCTGGAATCCAATTTAATCTGGTATTCCTCTAACATATCCTCCAATGCCTTACTTCCCATTGAATTGCTAGATTGCAAGATAATAGTATAATTCATTTTTTTGTATCGTTCAATTTCTTCTTTTAGAAAAGAAAACTGATTGAAAAATTCCTGCATAGGATATTGATTGAATTGATAAATTTTGTCAAACTTGAGATTTCCTAACCCCTTTTGTAGATTAGAGAAAAAGGTAACCGGACTCTGTTTTTTATAGATTTGTTCTGTATCTGCAAAATACTGCATCTCAGAAAATGCTTTACCATTCTGTAATTCTTCTGTAAAGTATTGCGCTAGCTCCCTTTCAAAGACTTCATACTGATTCATCAATTTTTGATAATCATCAAAGAATATTGGAGTATCTTTTTCAATATAATCAAAGACAGTCCATGTCTTATCATAGCACAAAGATAAAAACTTCCGAGAATCAGAATGAATTTGTTTTTTGTGAAAACTTGAAAGAATTTCTTCTAAGTATGATTTTAAAATAGGTGATAAAGTCTTTGAAATTTGTTTTTCTAAAGCTGACTGACCTCTTTGATAATCATTTTCTCTCAAAAGTATGTCGCTAGCTGGAAAGATTGTGAGTTCTGTCTTATTTTCTTTCGATAATTGTGTTTCTACTTCAAATGACCTGATACCATCAATTTCATCACCAAAAAACTCAATTCGGCAAGGTTCTAACTGGGATATTTCAAAAATATCTAAAATATCTCCTCGTATACTAAACTCTCCCTGAGTTTGTACTTGTGTAACTTTTCGATAGCCTATTTCCTTTAACTGATGGATAAACGCATGTTGATCATATTCTTCACCAACTGAGATTTTTACAATACTATCTTTGAATACATTGGGAGACGGTAAAATTAATCGACTTGCTGCGATATTACATACTAAAATCCCTTTCTTAGACGGATCAGTCAAAAAACGCAAGGCTTCAACCCGTGAAATAATTTTTTCTTGTGAAGACATCAAAAACTCGACCATAGGGGAGTCATCTACCAAAAATGGATAGACAAGTTCCTCACCCAAGATAGAGATAAGATCACTAATAAGACCTTCTGCTTCTCCATAAGTTGATAGCAATAGAACAATCTTATCTTCTTTCTTCAAACTACTAGCGATTGCTAAAGCTTTTGTAGAAGTTGACAAACCTAACATTAATTGTCTTTTCTTATCTGTCAGATTTTGATGCCATTTTTGGATCTGATCATTTTCTGAGAATAAATCTAATAAGGTCGCCATTTATCCGTTATACCTCTGCATCGTTTTCTCAAAGTTTTTCTCTTGTAAATAGTAATTTACAGAATCGTCAACTTTGTCAATAGACTGTAAAATACCGATATAATCATCCTTGTCAAAGGTACTCAAAACATGGTTAACAACTGACATGCCATTTTTAGGTCTTCCGATTCCAATCTTAACACGGTTAAAGACCTGAGTTCCAATATGTTGAATAATAGACTTGATACCATTATGACCACCTGCTGAGCCTTTTGCTCTTAAACGAATCTTTCCAACTTCCATATCAAGATCATCGTAAATGATGAGTAAATCTTCAATATCTAAACCATAGTAAGTCAATAAAGCATGAACTGCTTTTCCACTTTCATTCATAAATGTCGTTGGTTTGACGAGATAAATTTTTTCTCCATTGAAGAAAAAAGATGCTAGATCAGCTTGAAATATCTTATCGTGTGTAAAAGTGACATTCTGCTTCTTCGCTAGTTGATCAATCAACATAAAACCAACATTGTGTTTTGTTTCAAAATATTTATCCCCTGGATTTCCCAAGCCTACAAGTAATTTGGTCATTTATTTTTCCTTTCAAAAGCCAAAAGGGTTGGAATTTTTTTCCAACCTAATTGACACTATTTATTAATTTTTTAGACATTAAAGCGGAATTCCATGATATCGCCGTCTTGGACGATATATTCTTTTCCTTCTTCACGCAAGCGTCCAGCTTCTTTTACGGCCTTTTCAGATCCATATTTCACTAAATCCTCATATGACATAGTTACTGCACGAATAAAACCTTTTTCAAAGTCTGAGTGGATAATACCAGCTGCTTGAGGAGCCTTCATACCACGTTTGAAAGTCCAAGCACGAACTTCTTTTTCACCAGCTGTGAAGTAAGTTCCAAGTCCAAGTAAGTGGTAAGCTGCACGAGTCAACTTGTCAACGCCTGATTCTGTCAACCCAAGAGCTTCAAGAAACTCTTGCTTGTCTTCATCGTCTAACTCAGAAATTTCTTCCTCAGCACGCGCAGAAATCACTACTACCTCTGCATTTTCTGTCGCTGCAAATTCGCGAATTTGTTTGACATAGTCGATAGAATCTGGATCTGAAACTACATCCTCATCTACATTAGCAACATAAAGAACTGGTTTAGTTGTCAAAAGGAAGAGACCTTTGACAACTTTTTGTTCTTCATCTGTAAATTCAATAGTTCGAGCTGATTTTCCATCTTCAAGAACTGGTTTAATCTTTTGAAGAACATTGAATTCTGCTACTGATTCTTTATCTTTTTGCGTACGTGCCATCTTTTCTACACGCGCATAGCGCTTATTAACTGATTCTAAGTCAGCAAGAATCAACTCCAAGTTAATGGTATCAATATCTGCAAGTGGATCCACAAAGGCATCTTCACGTCCTTGCTCGCGCATCACATTTTCATCATCAAAAGCACGAACTACATGAACAATCGCATCTACTTCACGGATATTAGCCAAGAATTTATTCCCTAGCCCTTCTCCTTTTGAAGCTCCTTTTACAATCCCTGCAATATCTGTAAATTCAAATGTTGTTGGAACTGTCTTTTTAGGAGTGATCATTTCAGTCAATTTTTGTAGACGTTCATCTGGAACTTCCACCATTCCAACGTTTGGATCAATAGTCGCAAATGGGTAGTTCGCTGCCTCTGCTCCTGCTTTTGTAATTGCATTAAATAGTGTTGATTTACCAACGTTTGGCAAACCAACGATACCTGCTGTTAAAGCCATATTTTCTCATTCTCCGTTTTCATTTCAATCCCTAATATTATAACACAAAAAGGGAAAACTTGCTAACCCTCTAACTAAGGCTTCCTAGTCAATAATTTTATTCATTTTTCGATCAAAATCATAGCGTCCCATCATGACAACATGGTCACAATTGCTACATTTGATTTTGATATCTGCTCCTACACGCGTAATTTCCCAACGATTAGCCTTTTTACCTGTTGACTTGATGGTGCAAGCGTGTGGTTTTTTCATTTCAACAAAATTTCCAACTTGATACATACTACTCTCCTTTTCTTTTTCGATTATATCATAAAAGAGGCGAGCTAAGCTCAACCTCTTTAACTTAATTTGTACGGACTGGGGTGATAAGCTGCATAAAGTCCTCATCAGTGTCTGCTGGCACAAGAGTAAATGGACGAACAGCTGAGATAAAGCTAATGGTCACCTTTTCGCTATTTAAAGCTTTAAGAGAATCAATCAAATAAGTTGGATTGAAACTAATAGTCAAATCATCACCAGTAACCTGCTCCGTATCGATTTCTTCATTTACTTTACCAACTTCTGGAGAGTGAACATGGGCGCTAACAACCCCATCTTTAATTTCAAGCTTCACAGTACCATTTTGAGTCGCACTTGATAAAAGGCGAGCACGCTCCATTGACTGACGTAAGTTTACAACATCAAAAGTAATAGTAGTGTTAAAATCTGTTGGAATCAAACGATCTGTATCAGGATAGTTTCCTTCGAGGAGACGAGTATAGAAGCTAATATTTTCACTTCTAAAGAGGATTTGATTGTTAGCAAAGAAAATCTCTACAGTTTCAATATCATCTGTAAATACCGCTGAAAATTCGCGTAAAGAACGGCTAGGAATTACAACATCAAAATCATCACTATTTTTCTCAAGCGTTAATTTTTTCTGGCTTAGACGATGAGAGTCTGTTGCCACTGTTTTGAGCTCCTTGTGGTTACTCAATACAAAATGAACACCTGTTAAAATCGGACGACTCTCTTGTGTGCTTGCAGCAAAGGCTGTTTCATTGATAATTTTCTTGAGTAATTTTGTTTCAAGAATTAAAGGAGTACTTGCTGAAATTTCTTGAATTCGTGGATATTGTTCGCTATCTTTTCCTTTTAGGGTAATTTCTGATTTGCCACTGGTTAAAACAATTTGATTTTGTTCAATTTCTTTAAAATCAAGAGTCACATCAGGTAGACTAGATACCACATTGATGAAGAAAGAAGCTTCAAGAAGGATTGAACCTAGAGAAGTAATTAACAAACCAGCATCTTCATTTTTTTGAGAAATAAAATTTTCAATTGAAATTTGACCATTTGATCCAATTAAAGTAACACCTTCATTGGTCACGTCAATTTTGACAGTTGATAAAATAGGAATGGCATTTTTAGAACTAATAGCTCTCTTAGTAATATTTAATGCTTGTAGAAATAAATTTTTATTAATTGAAAAATGAATCATGGATTCTCCTTTATTTATTTTTAGTATTAGAAGGATAATAGTAATAATAGAGTCTGTGAAATCTGTGGAAAACAGACTTTAAACAAGTCATATCAAGTTTTTGGGCTTGTTTAAAAAATGTGGATAAAAAAGATAATAAAGTAAAAGTTATCCACAAGTTATTTGATTTTCTTTTTGATTGATTCAATTTCTAAACGTAAATTATCGTCTTCATCAATCAAAGATTTAATTTTTGCATGGGCATGAATGACTGTTGTATGATCTTTTCCTCCAAATTCCTTCCCAATTTTTGGAAGACTATTATCTGTCAGTTCTCTAGATAAATACATGGCTACTTGACGGGCTAACACAATATTTTGAAGGCGTCTGCTTCCCTTCATTTCTTTGACGCTGACACCATAAAAGTTACCAACTTCATTTTGAATTTTGTCAATTGGGATGACGAGCATTTGGCTAACATCTTGTTTGCGAGCTCTAATAGCTTCTGCAGCAATATCAATAGTGATATCCTTGATTTTTTTTACTCTGGCAATTAAAGTGATGTCGTTGATAGCTCCCTCAAGATCTCGAACATTTGAGTCAAATTGCCCAGCTAGGTATTCTAGAGTATCACTTTGAAAATTGTAGCCTAAATGTTCCGTTTTACTTTGTAAAATGGCAATACGTGTTTCAAAGTCAGGGGGGGTGATAGTTTGGGTCAACCCCCAACTAAAGCGCGTTACAAGCCTTTCCTCGAGTCCTTCTAAATGCTTTGGACTTCTATCACTGGTTAGGACAATCTGTTTTTGCTTGTCATGAAGGGCATTAAAAGTATTGAAAAATTCTTCTTGAGTTGCGACTTTTTTTCCGCTGAGTGACTGGATATCATCGATTAACAAAAGATCAAGACTACGATAGGTCTTTTTAAACTTTTCCATTTCCCCAAGTCTTAGGTGATCAAGAAAGTCATTAATAAAGCTTTCAGCAGGTATGTATTTGACACGCGCATTTGGAATATTTTTCAAAATTTCATTCCCAATGGCATTAAGTAAGTGAGTCTTACCAAGTCCCGGTCCTCCATAGATAAAAAGAGGGTTATAGGTCAGAGCCAAATCTTCAGAGACAGCCAAAGCGGCTGATACTGCCCAAACATTTCCATCCCCTTGAATAAAGTTATCAAAGGTATACTTTTCTTTTAACCCAGTATCCGAATAAGGAATAGATGCTAACTTTGGACTATAATCATAAAGAGTTGAATTTGTAGCTTCTTCAACTTGTGAGATAGCCGTATCTTGAGGTTTAGTGAAAATATAGTGGGGAGTTATCTCAGCATCATAAATTTCAAATCCGGCAACTACAATAATATCTTTTAGTTGTTTTTCCCAGACCATTTCCATTTCAGATCGTGGTAAAAATATAGTGGCAACATTTTCCTCTACCTTGATGAGTTCAGCTTGAATAGCATAGAAATCATACATGGATCGAGTCAGTCTTTCTTGAGCAAATTCTAATATACGATTCCAAAATTGTTTTTCTTTCAATCCTTTCTCCTCCTTTACTATTTAAAAGTTTAATACTAGAGATATTTTACCATAGATAGTAAGAATTTTCCACAAGCTGTGAAAAATAATCCACAATGTTACCAAGTTTTATCCACAGATTGGGGATAAAGTCAGAAACTATTGTTTTATTAAGCTTTTTATCGAAAAACATAGTGGATAACCTTGTGAGATAAAAAAATAAAAGAACAGCCTTATTTCAGGCTGTTGATAATTCTACTATATTCTTCTTGATTTGAGAAAGCAATAATGATTTTTCCACTATCTTTTTTAGACAGTTTGATTTCTACATCTAATCCGAGTAGTTTTTTTAACTGTTCTTCTTCATTTTGTATGAAATGATCATTTTTTTGCTGTTTCTTTTGTTTTTTCTCTGTCAGCAGAGCTTCTAACTTCCTTACAGAAATATCTTCTTCTATAATCCGTTGTAAGAAATAGTCTTGTTGTTCCTTAGTCAACCCAACTAGAGAACGCGCATGAGCTTGTGATAGTTTGCCATTTTCTACTTCTGAGAGAATCTGTTCTGGCAAGGAAAGCAAACGAATGGAGTTGCTGATATAAGGACGAGACTTGCCCATTTTATCTGCAATTTCAGCATGGGTGAATCCTTTCTCTACGAGAGATTCATAAGCGCGTGCTTCTTCTATTGGATTTAAATTTTCCCTCTGTAAATTTTCAATGATGGATTGGACCATCATCTCTTGATCTGAAAGCTGTTTAACAACAGCTGGGATAGACGTTAGACCAGCTAAAAGTGAAGCCCGATAGCGTCTTTCTCCTGCAAGGATTTCATAACCAATCACAGGAGATTGACGAACAATAATCGGTTGAATGACCCCATTTTCTTTGATAGACTGTGCTAGTTCATCTAGTTTTTCTCTATCAAATTCTTTTCGGGGTTGATAGGGATTTTTTTGTATATCTGTGATAGAAATCATTTCAAATTTTTCCATGATTCTACACTAACACATCTTTTCTCTTATGTAAAGCTTTCTTTACATAGATGTCAATTAAGATTCTAAATCACCTGAACTCTTGTCAAGCTTGATGGATGTAGTTTCTTCTTTACCGTTACGATAGTAAGTGATCTTAATGGTGTCTCCGATAGAATGATTGTAAAGAGCACTTTGTAAGTCTGTTGATGAAGCAATCTCTTTGTCATCTACTTTTGTAATAACATCGTATTTTTCAAGGTGACCATTGGCAGGCATATTACTTTGTACAGAACGAACAACTACGCCAGATGTAACATTACTTGGAATATTGAGTCTTCTGATGTCACTTGTACTTATATTAGATAAATTAACCATCTGGATTCCCAAAGCTGGGCGTGTCACTTTTCCGTTCTTTTCTAACTGTTCAATAATATTGATAGCATCATTTGCAGGGATTGCGAAACCAAGGCCTTCTACAGATGTTCCTCCATTTGTGGCAATTTTACTTGAGGTAATTCCGATAACCTGTCCTTGAATATTGATCAGTGGACCGCCAGAGTTACCTGGGTTAATAGCAGTATCAGTTTGGATGGCTTTTGTAGAAATGGCTTGTCCATCTTCAGATTTTAAGGATACATTTCTATTGAGACTAGATACGATACCTTGAGTGACAGTATTTGCATATTCAGAACCTAACGGGCTACCAATGGCAATAGCAGTTTCTCCTACGGTTAACTTGCTAGAATCACCAAACTCAGCTACTGTTGTAACTTTTTCTGAAGAGATTTTGACGACAGCAATATCAGAGAAAGTGTCAGCTCCGACAATTTCTCCAGGTACTTTAGTTCCATCTGACAAACGAATATCTACTTTGCTGGCACCATTTATAACGTGATTATTGGTGACGATGTAAGCTTCTTTATCATTCTTTTTATAAATAACCCCAGATCCTTCACTAGAGATTTGCTGAGAATCTGTATCAGTCTCATCATTACCAAATACGCTATTTTGTCTATTTGCTGAATAAGTAATAACAGAAACAACAGCATCTTTTACTTTATTAACAGCCTGTGTTGTTGAATTTTCGTTTTTATAGGCAGTCTGTGTAATAGTACTATTGTTGTTAGAGTTTCTTACACTACTTTCTTGAGTTAGTTGAGCTATTGAAAAACTACCCAAGGCTCCACTAAAAAAGCTAATGACGATAACGACTAATAATTGAAACCCTTTTTTGTAAAATGTTTTTAAATGTTTCATATTTGCCTCCATATTTTTGAATTACTGAAAGTATAAACTGACTAGCTTAATTATAACTTAAACATAAAAGTTTTACACAAACTGTGGATAACTCTTTTAAAACTGTGATTTTCTCAATTGAAATCTATTTTTTATTTTGTGAATAAGATGTGAAAAAATAGAGAATATGTTAGAATAGAGTCATGAAAATTAAAGTTGTAACAGTTGGGAAACTGAAAGAAAAGTATTTAAAAGATGGTATTGCAGAGTATTCAAAACGAATTTCTCGATTTGCTAAGCTTGAAATGATTGAGCTAGCAGATGAAAAAACACCAGATAAGGCCAGTGAGTCAGAAAATCAAAAGATTTTAGAAATAGAAGGTCAGAGGATTTTATCAAAAGTTGGTGACCGTGATTTTGTTATTGTGTTAGCCATTGAGGGGAAAACACTTTCTTCAGAAGAATTTAGTAAGCAGTTAGAAGAAGCTTCTATAAAAGGATTTTCTACTCTTACCTTTATTATTGGAGGGAGTCTGGGATTATCACAGGATGTAAAAAAGAGAGCCAATCTCTCTGTTAGTTTTGGTCGTTTAACCTTGCCCCATCAGCTAATGAGACTAGTCCTTGTTGAACAAATCTATCGGGCTTTTACAATTCAGCAGGGATCACCCTATCATAAATAGAAAATTGACTTTTAATTGATTTTTTGGTAGAATAATTGTGTTAGGTCTCATAGCTCAGCTGGATAGAGCATTCGCCTTCTAAGCGAACGGTCGCAGGTTCGAATCCTGCTGGGATCAATATAGTAGCAAAGCTGGGAATTTTCCCGGCTTTTTTCTTAAAAAAGTACACTTGGGGAGAAAAAAATGACAGTTGAGAGAATTTTATCTAAAATGAAATTCCATTTTGTATAATGGTTTTTGTAAGTTAGCTTACAAGAAAAAAACATTTTAGGAGATTTTATTATGAAAAACACAGTTAAATTGGAACAGTTTGTAGCCTTGAAGGAAAAAGACTTGCAGGAGATTCGAGGTGGGGAAAGTAGGGTTTCAAGAATCATCCTTGATTTTCTTTTCCAACGAAAAAAGTAATGAAATAAGGAGAAAGAGTAATGGATTTACTTGGATTTGGGACAGTTATTGTTCATTTTTTAATTATTAGTCACAGTTACCGTTTAATTTGTAAAGGTCAAATAAATAGAAAAGAACTATATGTTTTTGGTATCTATACATTACTAGTAGAAGCAGTACTTGAACTTTCCTTTTATCTTCCATATTTAGATAAAATAGGGATTGAAAGATTTTTATTTCCTTTGGGCTTATATTCCTATTTTCGATGGATGAAACAGTATGAGAGGAATAGAGGACTATTCCTAAGTTTACTACTATCTCTTTTATATGAGAGCACTCATAACTTTCTGTCCGTAACTTTCTCCTCTATAACAGGAGACAATTTTGTTTCACAATATCATTTCCCATTCTTTTTCGTTGTAACGGTGTTGACTTATGTTGTTATATTAAAAATCATTCATTATTTCCACTTAGAACTAACCTATTTTGACAAGGACTACCTTTATCCTTTCTTGAAAAAAGTATTTTTTGCTTTACTATTGTTACATCTTTTATCTTTCGTTTCAGATATAGTAAGTACGATTAAACATTTGAATAGTTTTGGAAGTATCTTGTCATCTATTGTCTTTATTTCTCTCCTTTTGACCTTCTTTGCAATGAATTCGCATAAAGAACAAATGGAGAAAGAGATTGCGTTGAAGCAGAAGAAATTTGAACAGAAACATTTACAGAATTATACAGATGAAATTGTCGGTCTGTATAATGAAATTCGTGGTTTTCGACATGACTATGCTGGGATGCTTGTCAGTATGCAGATGGCAATTGACAGTGGTGATTTACAGGAAATTGACAGAGTTTACAATGAAGTTTTGGTCAAAGCAAATCATAAATTGCGTTCAGATAAGTACACTTACTTTGATTTGAACAACATAGAAGATTCAGCTTTACGAAGTTTGGTTGCTCAGTCTATTGTCTATGCTCGAAATAATGGTGTAGAGTTTACACTGGAAGTAAAAGATACGATTACCAAGCTCCCAATTGAACTATTGGATTTGGTTCGTATCATGAGCGTTTTATTGAACAATGCTGTCGAAGGATCGGCTGATAGCTATAAAAAGCAGATGGAAGTAGCAGTTATTAAGATGGAAACTGAAACAGTTATTGTGATTCAGAATTCATGTAAAATGACGATGACTCCTTCAGGAGATCTATTTGCTTTAGGATTCTCCACTAAGGGAAGAAATCGCGGGGTAGGATTAAATAATGTGAAAGAACTACTAGATAAGTACAACAATATTATTTTAGAAACAGAGATGGAAGGCAGTACATTTAGACAAATCATTAGATTTAAGAGGGAATTTGAATGAAAGTTTTAATTTTAGAGGATGTTATTGAACATCAAGTGAGACTAGAGAGAATATTGGATGAAATTTCGAAAGAATCGAATATTCCAATATCATACAAGACAACGGGAAAAGTCCGTGAATTTGAAGAATACATTGAAAATGATGAAGTAAATCAGCTTTATTTCCTAGATATCGATATTCATGGAATTGAGAAAAAGGGATTTGAAGTGGCTCAGCTCATTCGTCATTACAATCCTTACGCTATTATCGTCTTTATTACCAGTCGATCAGAGTTTGCGACTCTAACCTATAAATACCAGGTATCAGCCTTAGATTTTGTTGATAAGGATATCAATGATGAGATGTTCAAGAAGAGAATTGAGCAAAATATTTTTTACACGAAGAGTATGTTACTTGAAAATGAAGATGTTGTAGATTATTTTGACTACAATTACAAGGGAAATGATTTAAAAATTCCTTACCATGATATTTTGTATATTGAAACGACAGGAGTCTCTCATAAATTGCGCATTATTGGTAAGAATTTTGCCAAAGAGTTTTACGGTACCATGACAGATATTCAGGAAAAGGACAAACATACTCAGCGATTTTATTCTCCTCATAAATCATTTTTGGTAAATATAGGCAATATTAGAGAAATTGATCGAAAAAACTTAGAAATTGTTTTCTATGAAGACCATCGTTGTCCTATTTCAAGATTAAAAATTAGAAAATTAAAAGATATTTTAGAGAAAAAATCTAAAAAGTGATTGACAATTAGTAAGAAATTGATATAATGGTTATATCTGCTACAGATAGAAGGTCCGTTGGTCAAGGGGTTAAGACACCGCCTTTTCACGGCGGTAACACGGGTTCGAATCCCGTACGGACTATTTTATCCGCCATAGCTCAGTTGGTAGTAGCGCATGACTGTTAATCATGATGTCGTAGGTTCGAGTCCTACTGGCGGAGTATAGATAAAAGGGAACACAACTGTGTTCCTCTTTTTGTATCAATTTGTATCACCAAGCATCTTCATAAGGAAATCTGTTATTTCTTGAGGACTTTCTTTTTTTCCATGTGCAATCCAAGTTTGACAGACACCAAAAAGTGCATGAGTTAGATAGATGCTACTGTATTCTAATTCAGTTGTATTGAGATTCAGTTGCATAAATCGCTTTTGTAAATCTGTACTGAGCATGATATGAAGTTTATTTCGTAAGAAATTTTGGATTTCTTTAGTTCCATTTTCAGAAAGAAGGGCAGCCAGAAGTGGTTCTGACTCTAGATATTCAAATACTTCTAAAATAGCATCTCTTTTGTGATGAGCATGTTTTTGAAAAATATATTCAAATGTATGAAATAGCTTGCTTTGATAGTGCTCAATCATATCATACTTATCCTTATAGTGCGTATAGAAGCTGGAACGACTAATTCCGGCTTTTTCTGCTAATTTGACAGTAGAAATTTGATCAAATGGCTGTTCCATCAGTAATTGTACCATAGCATTTTCAATAGTTCGCTTTGTTTTTAAGCGTTTGTTACTTTCTTGCATATTTCCTCCTTGTAAACAAATTAGACTATATGTCTAAAAATGGATTTTTTATCTTGTAATTTAGATTTTTTAATGTATAATCTATTATATCAAAATTTTAGACAATATGTTTAAAAAAGGAGAAACTATGTTTAAAGAATGGAAAGCAATTTTTAAAAAACCAACCTTTATTATTGTCATGATAGGGATTTCTCTTATTCCAGCTCTGTACAATATCATATTTTTGTCATCAATGTGGGATCCATATGGGCAATTGTCTGACTTACCTGTAGCAGTTGTCAATAATGATAAAGAGGCTTCCTATAATGGTAGTAATATAGCAATAGGAAAAGACATGGTGTCCAATTTAAAAGAAAATAAAACCTTGGATTTTCATTTCGTGGATGAAGATGAAGGAAAGAAGGGATTGGAAGATGGCGATTACTATATGGTAGTGACTTTACCCAGTGATTTATCTGAAAAAGCAGCTTCTATTTTAACGGATCATCCAGAACAAATGCAAATCGATTATCAGACTTCAAGTGGTCATAGTTTTATTGCCAGCAAGATGAGTGATTCTGCAATGACACAATTAAAGCAGAATGTCTCTACCAATGTAACCGAGACCTATACCAAAGCTTTATTTAACAAAATGATCGATTTAAAGGATGGCATGAGTCAAGCAGCTTCAGGTAGTGAAAAATTAACTGATGGAGCGAATCAGTTAGTTACAGGAAGTCAAACATTAACTACTAACCTACACTCTTTAGCAGCTTCAAGTTTAACCTTTTCAAATGGAACGGAGCAGTTTACTAAAGGATTATCTGCTTATGTTTCTGGTGTCGAACAACTTCATCTTGGCTTAGGGGATTTTAATAGTGGTTTAGTTACATATACTGGTGCAGTGAGTCAATTAGATAGCGGATTAGGTCAATTATCTTCTAAAAGTCCTGAATTAGTAAGAGGAATCAATCAGTTATATACTGGTGTAGAATCCTATACTGGCGGTGTTTCTCAGCTTAATGCTGGTCTTAATCAATTTTCATCTGGTGTTAGTGCCTATACAAACGGAGTGGGAAATCTTGCAACAGGTGCTAGTCAGTTATCTAATCAATCAGCTACACTTCGAATGGGTATGGAGCAATTAAGTGAAGGGATTCAACAACTTTCTAGCAAGTTAGATGCTTCGTCTGGGAAAAAAGATCAAATTAATCAATTATCTTCTGGTCTAAATCAGTTAAATCAAGCTATTCAAAATATTGATGTTGGAGATACAAAACAATTAGATTCTGTTTTATCAAGTATAGTATCTCTTTCTAATCAAATGTTAGCAAGTGCTCAGTCTGATAAAGCGACTACATTAGCTAATATTCAATCGACAGCAGCTTATCAATCTTTGACAAGTGAGCAACAAGCTGAGATAAGTGCTTCTGTATCTCAAAATTCGACTGATAGTATTCAATCAGCACAGTCAATTGTAGCTTTAGTTCAAGGTTTACAAGGAAGTTTAGAAAACTTACAAAATCAATCTTCTAATCTTTCGACTTTAAAAAATCAAGCTAATCAAGTATTACCGCTTGCTTCTACTTCTTTGACAGGATTGTCAAGTGGATTAACAGAGATACAAGGAGCTGTTGCTAGCAAATTAGTTCCTGCCAGTCAGTCGATTACATCGGGTGTAAATGCATATACTGCAGGTGTTGATAAAGTTTCTCAAGGCGCAAGTCAACTAAGTAAAAAAAATGCCACCTTGACAGGTAGTTTGGGTCAACTAGTTTCAGGCTCAAACACCTTGACACAAAAATCTTCTAGCTTGACAGCAGGAGTTGGTCAATTAGTTGAAAAAACTCCAGAATTAGTGTCTAGTATTGAAAAATTATCAACTGGCTCTAACCAATTGAATCAAAAGAGTCAAGAATTGATAGCAGGAGTTGATAAATTGCAGTCAGGCTCTAGCCAACTATCTGACAAATCCAGTCAGTTAATTTCAGGTGCTTCTCAATTAGAAAGTGGAGCTAATAAATTGGCAGATGGAGCTGGGAAACTAGCAGAAGGTGGAACAAAGTTAACTTCTGGATTGGAAGGTTTACAGACAGGAGTTGCTTCTTTAGGACAAGGACTAAGTAATGCTAGTGATCAACTCAAATCAGCATCAACAGAATCTAAAAATGCAGAGATTTTGTCAAATCCTCTCAGTCTCTCCAAAACTGACAATGATCAAGTTCCTGTAAATGGAATTGCAATAGCTCCTTATATGATATCAGTTGCTCTCTTTGTTGCAGCAATATCAACGAATATGATCTTTACGAAGTTGCCTTCAGGATGTCATCCGGAGAGCCGTTGGGCTTGGTTGAAATCTCGAGCTGAAATAAATAGTATTATAGCTGTTTTGGCAGGAATTTTGGTATATGGAGGAGTTCATCTTATTGGTCTAACTGCAAATCATGAGATGAGAACATTTATTCTCATTATCCTAACAAGTTTAGTATTCATGTCCATGGTGACCGCTTTAACAACATGGAATAGCCGTATAGGAGCTTTCTTTTCTCTTATTTTGCTTTTATTACAGTTAGCATCAAGTGCAGGTACTTACCCACTTGCTTTGACAAATGATTTCTTTAGAGCTATTAGTCCTTGGTTACCAATGAGTTATTCAGTTTCGGGATTACGACAAACAATCTCTATGACAGGAAATATTCATCATCAAGTTATTTTCCTTGCCGTTATATTAGTACTATTTATTTGTTTAGGTATGCTGGCCTATCAACCTAAGAAAATGGAAGAAGATTAAAAAAATCGACCGATTAACTGGTCGATTTTTTATATCTTAGATAACTTTCGTCTGTAATTATAGATTCCAAATAGTAAGAGAGAAGTAAAGGAACAGATTGCTCCAGTAATAAACCCATTGGGAATGAAGGAAAGTGTAATAGTTCCTTTCCCCTTGGAAACATCAACTTTCATAAATCCAGTTTGAGCTTGTTTAATTTCTGTTTTCTTATCATCTTGGTAGGCAGACCAACCTTTGTCATAAGGAATGGTGAAGAAAATGGACGTATCTTGTTGGACATCATATGTAGCAAAGACCTTGTTTTTAGAAGTTGATACTGTGACAGGTTGTTCTTTAATTTTTTGAATTGCCTCAGTTAAAGTTTGGGTATCTAAACGGTAGAAGGTAGGAGATTCAAATGATACTTGTGAATTTCCAGGGAAACTAACATGAATATTGAAAGTTTTTGTCTCTTTTGTATAACCTAGATTAAAGAAGGAGAAGACATTATCAGTTGTAAAAGTTTTCTTTTCTCTATTTACAAGGATGTCAACCTTCTTTTGTTTGTCATTAGAAAAGTGAAGGTTTGTGAAAGAAAGATAAACTTGGCTGTTTTCTGGCACTTCAATTTGATACTGGATTGATGCATCCTCATTTGAAGAGCTTGTAACACTAATCAAATCATCAGTATTCTCTGTTTTTTCATAGGGGATTGGAGAAAAATAATCAAAATCGACGTTAGCAAGTTGATTTAAAAACGAGGCTTGATTATCCAAAGTGTGTTCATTGAACTTGACATCATTGTAAACAGATTGACTAGCAAATGCAATCGGAAGAGAGAATTGATTTTCATATAGGGTAAGATTATCTTTTTGATAGATATCTTTAAAACCATACTTATCAATAGGACTGTCTGAGATATTGTACTGGATGCCAAATAAACTATCAGCCAAAATACTATTATTGGCATAACGGAGATTGAGATTGGTTCCAGAGGATTTAAATCCAACTTTATCCAAAGTAGAGCTTGCTGAACGATTTCGAACAGATGAAAATTGAGAGATTCCATTGTAGTTGAATTTCATACTGTCATTTCCTGTCTGAGTTTCTAGTTTTTCAGTACGGGTAAATTGATTCCCAATATATGTTGAGAAAGATTCCATAGCTGGGATATCTCTACTATATGCACTTCGAGAAGCAAATCCCCATTCTTTAGCAATTCCGTCTATTTGAGATGAAGCATTTAAACTTATTTCAACCATTATAAATAAAGAGATTAGAATGGCAAATAGATTTACAGAGATAAACTTTTTGATAATTGCAAGGAGTAAAAGAGAATAGACACCCAAAAATTCAAGAGTCAGTAGAATATTCAAATCTGTTAAAAAAGAATAATGTGATTTTAGATAGATGGTAGCTAAAAATCCTGATACTACAAGAAAAAGCGAAACTAAAAAATTCCAGACTTTAAGTTCTTTCAGACGATTTAAGACTTCTGCTGCTGTGTAAATTAACAAGGTAGAGAAAATCCAAGCATAGCGATGTAAAAACATATTTGGAGTATGCATGCCTTGCCAAAATAAATCAAGAGCTTCTATATAAAAGCTGATAATTAGAAATGCAAAGAAGATTGCATAGGTAAGTTTCACGTGAAACTTAATAGTTTTCAGTGTAAAAAATAAAATAGTCAAAATAAAGGGAAGTAGTCCGACAAAAATCATTGGAATAGCCCCATACTTTGTTGTATCAAAGGAACCGATGAATTGCTTAGCAAAGAGATCAAGATACCAGCTACTTTCAGTTTGAAACTTTGTAACTTCAGTTAATTTTTCCCCATGTGTCTGTAAATCAAACAGAGTGGGAAGAGTCATAATCAAACTAGCCATACCAGCTAAAAAGGAGATAACTATGAAATCAAGAACCGATGATTTTCGGGTTTTAAAGTCCCACGAAATTTGACAGAGATACCAGAAAATAAGAAACAATACTGTCATATATCCAAAATAATAATTTTGAATAAATAAGATTGACAGACTTGTAAAGTACAATAGGAAATTCTTTTCAGTTATCAGTAGATGTAAACCAGTGATAATTAAAGGAATCAAGATAAAAACATCTAGCCAGGTTTTTATCTCTAATTGACTAACGGTAAAGCTCATCAGAGCATAGGAAGTAGATAAAGCTAGTTTTAAAGGATTAGGAATCGATTGAAATAATTTATTTAAACTAAAGTAAGTTGACAGTCCAATCAATCCAAATTTTAAGAGAGTTGTCAGATAGACAGCATCTGGCATATTTGTTAGATCAAAAAAGTAAACTAGTGGTGAAAAGAAACTACCCAAGTAATAACTAGATAGGGCATAGAAATTTAATCCGAGGCCACTTGTAAAGGTGTAAAACAAACTACCATTTCCGTGTAGGATATTTCTTAGAGATATATCAAAAATAACGTATTGATGAAACCCATCTCCTAATAGTGGAGATGTATCGCTATTCCAGTAGATACCTTGAGATAGATATACTCCTATCATAATGATTATGGGAATGATGAAAGAAACAAAATAGGTCCAATATGTTTTAAAAAATAATTTCATGTTACCTCATAAAATGTTAGAAAACTCAGCTGGTTAACCCAACTGAGTTTTGAAGTTTTATTTAGTCTTTCCAAAGTTCTTTAACTTTTGCTTGTACTTCTGCATTTTCTAGGAATTCATCATATGTTTCATCGATACGGTCAATGACGCCATTTTTAGACAAGACAATGATATGGTTGGCTAGAGTTTGAATAAACTCGTGGTCATGGCTGGCAAAGATGATTGATTCTTTAAAGTTTTTCAATCCATCGTTCAAGCTTGAGATAGATTCCAAGTCCAAGTGATTGGTTGGATCATCAAGGACAAGGACATTTGATTTCAAGAGCATGAGTTTTGAAAGCATGACACGAACTTTTTCTCCCCCTGACAAGACATTTACAGGTTTGTTAACTTCATCTCCAGAGAAGAGCATACGGCCGAGGAAGCCACGTAGGAAAGTATTGTCATCTTCTTCTTTACTTGCGAATTGACGCAACCAGTCAAGGATTGACTCTCCTCCTGCAAAATCTGCCGAGTTATCTTTTGGCAAGTAAGAACGGCTAGTAGTTACTCCCCACTTGACAGTTCCTTCATAGTCAATGTCCCCCATGATTGCACGAATTAGTGCAGTCGTTTGGATGTCATTTTGTCCAATAAGCGCTGTCTTATCACCTGGACGCAAGATGAAGCTAATGTTGTCAAGAATAGTTTCACCGTCAATCTTGACAGATAGATTTTCTACTGTCAAGAGATCATTACCGATCTCACGTTCAGCTTTAAAGTTGATAAATGGGTATTTACGGCTAGATGGAATGATTTCTTCTAAGACAATCTTATCAAGCATCTTTTTACGGGAAGTTGCTTGTTTAGATTTAGATGCGTTAGCAGAGAAGCGAGCAACGAATTCTTGGAGTTGCTTAATTTTTTCTTCCGCCTTAGCATTACGGTCTGCTAGCAATTTAGCAGCAAGCTCAGAAGATTCCTTCCAGAAGTCGTAGTTTCCGACATAGAGTTTGATTTTTCCAAAGTCAAGGTCGGCCATGTGAGTACATACTTTGTTTAAGAAGTGACGGTCGTGGGATACTACGATAACTGTGTTATCAAAGTCAATCAAGAAGTCTTCTAACCATGTAATTGATTGGATGTCTAAACCGTTGGTAGGCTCGTCCAAGAGAAGAACATCAGGTTTACCAAAAAGTGCTTTGGCAAGGAGAACTTTAACCTTTTCACCATTGGCCAATTCGCTCATGTTTTGGTAGTGTAATTCTTCTGGAATGTTTAGGTTTTGAAGGAGTTGAGAGGCTTCGCTTTCTGCTTCCCAGCCTCCAAGCTCAGCAAACTCTCCTTCGAGTTCGGCAGCACGAACCCCGTCCTCGTCTGAGAAATCTTCCTTCATGTAGATAGCATCTTTCTCTTTCATGATGCTATAAAGTTTTTCATTTCCCATGATAACAACATCAATGGCACGTTCATCTTCATAGTCAAAGTGATTTTGACGAAGAACAGAGAGACGTTCATCTGGACCAAGAGAGATGTGACCAGTAGTAGGTTCGATATCTCCGGCTAAAATTTTTAAAAAGGTAGATTTTCCGGCACCATTAGCACCAATTAATCCGTAAGTATTTCCTTCTGTAAATTTGATATTGACATCATCAAAAAGTTTGCGATCACTAAAACGTAGTGAAACATCAGATACTGTAAGCAATGTTTTTCTCCTATATACGTAATATATTTATTCTACTAGAAAATACAGAAATATTCAAATTTTTATTTGTCAATTTTGTGTAAATTACATTTACAGCATCCTTTACACAAATCTGTAAATAGCAAGACTGATTTATTTTGATAAATTACGGTTATTTCATTAAAAAAATGCTATAATTGAAGGGACTATATCGAAGGAGAACAAAATGACTAAATCCATTATTTTAACAGGAGACCGTCCAACAGGAAAATTGCATATTGGACATTATGTTGGAAGTCTCAAAAATCGAGTATCATTACAGGAAGAGGATAAGTATGATATGTTTGTGTTCTTGGCTGACCAACAAGCCTTGACAGATCATGCCAAAGATCCTCAAACCATTGTAGAGTCTATTGGAAATGTGGCTTTGGATTATCTTGCAGTTGGATTGGATCCAAGTAAGTCAACTATTTTTATTCAAAGCCAGATTCCAGAGTTGGCTGAGTTGTCTATGTATTATATGAATTTGGTGTCATTAGCACGTCTGGAGCGCAATCCAACTGTCAAGACAGAAATTGCTCAGAAAGGATTTGGAGAAAGCATTCCGACAGGATTCTTGGTCTATCCAATCGCTCAAGCAGCTGACATCACTGCTTTTAAGGCTAATTATGTTCCTGTTGGGACAGATCAGAAACCAATGATTGAGCAGACTCGTGAAATTGTTCGTTCTTTTAACAATGCATATAACTGTGATGTCTTGGTAGAGCCGGAAGGTATTTATCCAGAAAATGAGAGAGCAGGGCGTTTGCCTGGTTTAGATGGAAATGCTAAAATGTCTAAATCACTCAATAATGGTATTTATTTAGCTGATGATGCGGATACTTTGCGTAAAAAAGTAATGAGTATGTATACAGATCCAGATCATATTCGAGTGGAAGATCCAGGTAAGATTGAGGGAAATATGGTTTTCCATTATCTAGATGTTTTTGGTCGCCCAGAAGATGCTCAAGAAATTGCTGACATGAAAGAACATTATCAACGAGGTGGTCTTGGTGATGTGAAGACCAAGCGTTATCTACTTGAAATATTAGAACGTGAACTGGGTCCTATTCGTGAGCGCCGTATCGAATTTGCTAAGGATATGGGAGAAGTTTATAATATGCTTCAAAAAGGTAGTGAAAGAGCGCGTGAAGTTGCAGGTCAAACCCTATCTGAGGTTAAAGGAGCAATGGGACTTCATTACTTTAACTAAGTTTATTTTACAAGAAACTATCATTTCTATCTCAAAGAAAAGATAGTTTTTTATTTACCCCTGTAACATTTGACAAATTTTTATAGAATGGTATGATAGATACAATATAAAAAGAGTCAAGCTCAAAAATAAAGAAAAGAGGAAACTTCGAATGTCTAATTGGGACACTAAATTTTTGAAAAAAGGTTTTACCTTTGATGATGTATTGCTTATTCCAGCTGAAAGTCATGTGTTGCCTAACGATGCAGATTTAACAACTAAATTGGCAGATAATCTGACTTTAAATATCCCAATTATTACCGCTGCTATGGACACAGTTACAGAGAGTCAAATGGCCATTGCTATTGCTCGTGCAGGCGGTCTCGGAGTTATCCATAAAAACATGTCAATTGCTCAACAAGCAGACGAGGTTCGTAAGGTAAAACGTTCTGAAAATGGAGTTATTATTGATCCGTTCTTCTTGACGCCTGAACATACAATTGCTGAAGCAGATGAGCTTATGGGTCGTTACCGCATCAGTGGTGTTCCAGTTGTTGAAACACTTGAAAATCGTAAATTGGTTGGTATTTTGACAAACCGAGATCTTCGTTTTATTTCAGACTATAACCAACCAATCTCAAATCATATGACCAGTGAAAATCTTGTGACTGCTCCTGTAGGTACAGATCTTTCAACAGCTGAGAGTATTCTTCAAGAGCACCGTATTGAAAAGCTTCCGTTGGTCGATGAAGAAGGCCGTCTTTCTGGTTTGATTACTATCAAAGATATTGAAAAAGTTATTGAGTTTCCAAATGCGGCGAAAGATGAGTTTGGTCGTCTTCTAGTTGCAGGTGCAGTAGGTGTTACTTCAGATACCTTTGAACGTGCAGAGGCGCTTTTTGAGGCAGGGGCGGATGCGATTGTTATTGATACTGCACATGGTCATTCTGCAGGTGTCTTGCGTAAAATTGCTGAGATTCGTGCTCACTTCCCAGATCGTACTTTGATTGCTGGAAATATTGCTACTGCTGAAGGTGCACGTGCCCTTTATGAAGCAGGTGTAGACGTTGTCAAGGTTGGTATTGGCCCAGGTTCTATCTGTACTACTCGTGTGATTGCTGGTGTTGGTGTTCCGCAAGTAACAGCTATCTATGATGCTGCAGCTGTTGCGCGTGAATATGGTAAAACGATAATTGCTGACGGTGGAATCAAGTATTCTGGAGATATTGTAAAAGCCCTTGCTGCAGGTGGAAATGCAGTTATGCTTGGATCAATGTTTGCTGGAACTGATGAAGCTCCAGGCGAAACTGAAATCTTCCAAGGACGTAAGTTTAAGACTTACCGTGGTATGGGATCAATTGCTGCTATGAAGAAAGGTTCAAGCGATCGTTACTTCCAAGGTTCTGTCAATGAAGCAAACAAACTCGTTCCAGAAGGAATTGAAGGTCGTGTTGCTTATAAAGGTGCGGCAGCTGATATTGTCTTCCAAATGATTGGAGGTATCCGCTCTGGTATGGGTTACTGTGGTGCAGCTAACCTTAAAGAACTACACGATAATGCTCAATTTATTGAAATGTCTGGTGCTGGTTTGAAAGAAAGCCATCCTCATGATGTACAAATTACGAATGAGGCACCAAATTATTCTATGTAAAAAAACAATGAAAAGAACTCCAGTAAAAACAGGAGTTCTTTTACAATGTTGTCAATTTCTATTTACAGCAACTTTACCATCCTGAATAGTGAAGATACTTAGATTTTCTGGCAGATTTTGAAGATGATCTAAGCTTGTTGTTGTAATAAAGGTTTGGATTGAATGAGAAATCGTTTCTAATAATTTTAGTTGTCGAGTGTTGTCAAGTTCGCTCATAACATCGTCAAGCAGTAATATTGGAGATTCTGTAGTAATACTTTCCATTAATTCGATTTCTGCTAATTTTATCGATAGGACGAGACTACGATGTTGACCTTGACTTCCAAAACTAGCATCCATCCCATTTATATAAAAAGAGATATCATCTCGATGAGGACCAACACCAGTATTCTTTTTAAATAAATCTCTGGATCTACTTTTTTCTAAAGCAATTTTGAAAGATTCGGACAAGTTTTGTTTGTCAGTCATATTGACAGAAGATTGATAGGATATTGACAACTCTTCAATCTGATTAGAGAGTTCAAAATGTTTCTTACGCCCAAATGATTCTAGTTTTTTTATGAAATCTAAGCGGTGATTCATTACACGACATCCATAATAAACTAGCTGATCATCTAGTACTGAAAGGAAGGTTTCATCTATTATTTGAGCTGATTTTAGGTAAGTGTTTCTTTGTTTTAGGATGTGATTATAATTGGTTAAGTCAGATAAATAGATTGGCTTGATTTGTCCAAGTTCCATATCAATGAATTTTCGTCGAACTGAAGGTGCTCCTTTAATTAGTTGTAAATCTTCAGGAGCAAATAAGACAACATTCATGTGTCCTACGTAATCTGAAAGTCGTGCCTGTTTTAAATGATTAACTTTTGTCACCCGGCCTTTTTGTGTTAGTTCTATTTCTAGAGGAATGGATCCCGTTTTTTTCTGAATAAGACCTGAAAGATGAAGTTGTTCCTCATCAAAATGAATGAGATTTTTATCGGTTCGAGTTCGATGACTACGTGTTAAGGCTAAAAAATAGATAGCCTCTAACATATTTGTTTTACCTTGTGCATTGCGTCCTAAAAAGATATTTAATTTAGGATTAAAGTCTATTTTCGTCTCTTTGTAGTTACGAAAAGTTTTAAGAGATAGGTGTTGTAGCCACATGATTATCTACCAGGGAATCGCGGAGCTTGTTTGCTTTTGGGTGATGAAGAAAGTTTCGATTTGTCTTTTTTTATTCCTTTATTCATCTCCTTAACAAGTTTAGCGATTCGTTCTTTTTCAACTTTATCAGCTTGGTATTCATCTTGCTCCTCAGAAGTAGGTTGTGTCAACAAAATGTCAATATTCATGTCAGGGATGTCAATTTTATCGCCAATACGAAGTTTTTTACCGCGACGACTCTCTAATTCCCCATTAAAGTAAACAGAATGTTCAGAGAGAAAGGATTTGATAGCTCCTCCGCTATGTGTGATTCCAAGTTCTTTGAGTAGTGCTTGGAGGGTAATAAATTCTTCAAATAATTTGTATTCCATAATTCACCTCAATCTTTGGTATTATACCATATTTTCCTAAAAATAGTGAGAGAAACAGGGAGAAATGTAAGCGATTTTTATTTCAAAAGTGTTACAGAGAACAAGAAAATTTCAGGTTTTCGTGATATAATAGAAGTCTGTATATAAGGAGGTAAATCATGGAGTTAGTGCATGGAATTTCAACACATTTTATCCAATCAAAAAAGTTTAAAACGAACAAAATTACCGTGCGTTTTACAGTTCCATTATCTCTTGATACGATTGCAGGTCGCATGTTGAGTGCGAGTATGCTAGAAACTGCCAACCAGATGTACCCCACTTCTCAAAATTTTAGGAGACACTTGGCCAGTCTATACGGTACAGATATGTCAACCAATTGTTTCAGAAGAGGGCAAAGTCACATTGTAGAATTGACATTTACCTATGTTCGTGATGAGTTTTTAAGTAGGAAAAATGTGCTAACTTCTCAGGTTTTGGAACTTGTAAAAGAAACTCTTTTTTCACCCGTAGTAGTTGATAATGGGTTTGATCCCGCCTTATTTGAAATTGAGAAAAAGCAATTGCTAGCAAGTTTAGCAGCTGATATGGATGATTCTTTTTATTTTGCACATAAAGAATTGGATAAATTGTTTTTTCATGATGAACGTCTTCAATTGGAATATAGTGATTTACGAAATCGTATTTTAGCTGAAACTCCACAAAGTTCTTATTCTTGTTTCCAAGAATTTTTGGCCAATGATCGAATAGATTTCTTTTTCCTAGGTGATTTTAATGAGGTTGAAATTCAAAATGTATTAGAATCATTTGTCTTTAAAGATCGAGAAGGAGATGTGAAGGTCCAGTATTGTCAACCTTATTCCAATATCCTTCAGGAAGGTATGATTCGGAAAAATGTGGGACAGTCTATTTTAGAGTTGGGATATCATTGCCCTTCTGAATATGGTGATGAGCAACATTTACCCATAATTGTAATGAATGGTTTACTTGGTGGATTTGCTCACTCTAAGCTCTTTACAAATGTCCGTGAAAATGCTGGATTGGCTTATACTATTTCAAGTCAGCTTGATTTGTTTAGTGGATTCTTGAGGATGTATGCTGGCATTGATCGAGAAAATCGTAACCAGGCTCGAAAAATGATGAATAATCAACTGCTTGATTTAAAAAAAGGATATTTTACAGAGCTTGAGCTAGAGCAGACCAAGGAAATGATTCGTCGGTCTTTGTTGCTTTCTCAAGATAATCAAAGTTCATTGATTGAACGTGCTTATCAAAATGCCTTACTTGGAAAATCTTCAGCAGACTTTAAAGGTTGGATTGCAAAACTCGAGCAAGTTGACAAAGATGCTATTTGTAGAGCAGCTAATAATGTGAAACTACAGGCGATTTACTTTATGGAAGGAATAGAATGACAAAGGTTGTTTTTGAAGAAAAATACTATCCAGCTGTAAAAGAAATGGTTTATCGAACTCGTTTGTCGAATGGATTGACAGTTGCTCTTTTGCCTAAAAAGGAATTTAAAGAGGTTTACGGGAGTGTAACTGTCCAGTTTGGTTCGGTAGATACGCTTGTCACAGAAGTTGACAGAGATGTAAAACAATATCCTGCAGGAATTGCTCATTTTCTTGAACATAAATTATTTGAAAGAGAAGATGCTAGCGATTTGATGTCTGCTTTTACGAGTCTAGGTGCAGATAGTAATGCCTTTACAAGTTTTACAAAAACAAACTATCTTTTTTCAGCAACGGATCATTTTTTAGAAAATTTAGACTTACTTGATGAATTGGTAACATCAGCACACTTTACTGAAGATTCCATTTTAAGAGAGCAGGATATTATCCAGCAAGAACGAGAAATGTATCAAGATGATCCAGATTCGTGTTTATTCTTTTCAACTTTAGCGAATTTGTATCCTGGCACACCTTTAGCAACTGATATAGTTGGCAGTGAGGAGTCAATTTCCCAAATCCATCTAACTAATTTGCAAGAAAATTTTACAAGATTTTATAAATCTGTAAACATGTCTCTGTTTTTAGTTGGTAATTTTGATGTGGAGCGAGTACAGAACTACTTTGGAAGAAAAGAACTGAAAGATTTAGATGTTCAGGAACTAGCAAGAGAAAAATTTGTTTTACAGGCTGTGAAGTCAACAGACAGTATGAGAATGGAAGTATCTTCTCCCAAACTAGCGATTGGAGTTAGAGGTAAGCGAGAAGTTGCTGAGGCGGATTGCTATCGACATCATATTTTATTAAAATTATTGTTTGCAATGATGTTTGGTTGGACTTCGGATCGTTTTCAAAAATGTTATGAATCAGGTAAATTAGATGCTTCCCTATCTCTTGAAATTGAAGTAACAAGTCGCTTTCATTTTGTCATGTTGACAATGGATACGAAAGAGCCAGTTGCTTTGTCTCATCAATTCAGGAAGGCTATTCGTAATTTTACAAAGGATTTAGATATTACAGAGGAACATTTAGATATTATCAAAAGAGAGATGTTTGGCGAATTTTTCAGTAGCATGAACTCTCTTGAATTTATTGCAACGCAATATGATGCTTTTGAACATGGTGAGACAATTTTTGACTTACCAAAGATTTTACAGGAAATTACTTTAGAGGATGTCCTTGAAGCAGGACATCACTTAATAGATGAAGGGGATATAGTTGATTTTACAATATTCCCATCGTAGTAACCTATCATAATAGATACTAGAAAGAAGGGATGACAAGTATGAGGAAAAAAACAATTGGTGAGGTTTTACGATTAGCTAGAATCAATCAGGGATTGAGTTTAGATGAATTGCAGAAAAAGACAGAAATCCAGTTAGATATGTTGGAAGCAATGGAAGCAGACGATTTCGATCAACTTCCAAGTCCTTTTTACACGCGTTCTTTCTTGAAAAAATATGCATGGGCTGTTGAGTTAGATGATCAAATTGTTTTGGATGCTTATGATTCTGGGAGTATGATTACTTATGAGGAAGTAGATGTTGATGAAGATGAGTTGACAGGTCGTAGACGTTCAAGTAAGAAAAAGAAGAAAAAAACATCCTTTTTACCTTTATTTTATTTTATCCTTTTTGCTTTATCGATTTTAATTTTTGTGACCTATTATGTTTGGAACTATATTCAAACTCAACCAGAGGGGTCTTCTCTTTCTAATTACAGTGTGGTTCAATCAACAAGTTCAATAAGTTCAACTAGCTCTGTTCCCCACTCTTCAAGTAGTAGTTCATCTAGCAGTTCTTCTAGTGTAGAATCAACTATAAGTGTATCAGGTGAAGGAAATCATGTAGAAATCGCTTATAAGACAAGTAAAGAAACAGTTAAATTGCAATTGGCAGTTTCAGATGTTACAAGTTGGGTCAGCGTTTCAGAAAGCGAACTTGAGGGCGGTGTAACCCTATCGCCAGAGAAGAAAAGTGCAGAAGCAACAGTTGCAACTAAAAGTCCTGTAACCATTACATTAGGTGTTGTAAAAGGTGTTACTTTGACAGTAGATAATCAGACTGTTGATTTATCGAAGTTAACAGCGCAGACTGGACAAATCACTGTAACCTTTACTAAAAATTAAGGAAAAACGAATGAAAAAAGAACAAATTCCCAATCTCTTAACAATAGGTCGAATTCTCTTTATACCTATTTTTATCTTTATTTTAACGATAGGAAATTCGATAGAAAGTCATATAGTGGCAGCTATTATCTTTTCTATTGCCAGTATTACCGACTATTTAGATGGATATTTAGCACGTAAATGGAATGTGGTCAGTAATTTTGGTAAATTTGCAGATCCCATGGCGGATAAGTTACTAGTTATGTCGGCTTTTATTATGTTGATTGAGTTAGATATGGCTCCGGCTTGGATTGTTGCAGTGATTATCTGTCGAGAGTTGGCTGTGACAGGTTTAAGGCTTTTATTGGTTGAAACTGGTGGAAAAGTTTTAGCAGCAGCAATGCCTGGAAAAATTAAAACTTTCAGTCAGATGTTTGCCATTATTTTCTTGCTATTACATTGGACTTTGCTTGGTCAAGTTCTACTTTATGTAGCCTTGTTTTTCACTATCTACTCTGGCTATGATTATTTCAAGGGTAGTGCTTATGTATTTAAAGGGACATTTGGTTCGAAATGAAATCAATAATTGATGTAAAAAATCTTTCTTTTCGCTATAAGGAAAGTCAGGAATACTATGATGTGAAAGATATTACGTTTCACGTGAAACGTGGAGAATGGCTTTCGATTGTAGGGCATAATGGTAGTGGTAAATCAACGACTGTCCGGTTAATCGATGGCTTATTGGAAGCGGAATCTGGAGAGATTGTAATTGATGGTCAACGGCTGACTGAGGAAAATGTTTGGAATATACGTCGTCAAATCGGTATGGTTTTTCAAAATCCAGACAATCAATTTGTTGGAGCGACTGTTGAAGATGATGTTGCTTTTGGTTTGGAAAATCAGGGCCTTTCTCGTCAAGAAATGAAAAAGAGAGTGGAAGAAGCTCTGGCTTTAGTTGGCATGTTAGACTTTAAAAAGAGAGAGCCGGCGCGTCTATCAGGTGGCCAAAAGCAACGTGTGGCCATTGCAGGCGTTGTAGCCCTAAGACCAGCTATTTTAATCTTAGATGAAGCAACGAGTATGTTGGACCCTGAGGGGCGTAGAGAACTGATTGAGACAGTACAGGGAATTCGGAAAGACTATGATATGACGGTCATTTCTATTACCCATGATTTGGAAGAAGTTGCCATGAGTGACCGCGTATTGGTCATGAAAAAAGGGGAAATTGAATCAACTAGTAGCCCAAGAGAACTTTTCTCTCGAAATGATTTAGATCAAATTGGATTAGACGATCCTTTTGCCAATCAAGTAAAATATTCTTTGAGCCAGAATAGCTATGATTTACCTGAAAATTATTTGACAGAAAGTGAGCTAGAGGATAAATTATGGGAATTGCTCTAGAAAATGTGAGTTTTACATATCAAGAAGGGACTCCCTTAGCTTCAACAGCTTTGTCGGATGTTTCTTTGACGATTGAAGATGGTTCTTATACGGCTTTAATTGGGCACACAGGTAGTGGTAAATCAACTATTTTACAACTCTTAAATGGTTTATTGGTGCCAAGTCAAGGGAGTGTGAGGGTTTTTGATACCTTAATCACCTCGACTTCTAAAAATAAAGATATTCGTCAAATTAGAAAACAGGTTGGCTTGGTATTTCAGTTTGCTGAAAATCAGATTTTTGAAGAAACGGTTTTGAAAGACGTTGCTTTTGGACCGCAAAATTTTGGAGTTTCTGAAGAAGATGCGGAGAAGATTGCGCGTGAGAAACTGGCTCTGGTTGGAATTGATGAATCACTTTTTAATCGCAGTCCGTTTGAGTTGTCAGGGGGACAAATGAGACGTGTTGCCATTGCAGGCATACTTGCCATGGAGCCAGCTATATTAGTCTTAGATGAGCCAACAGCTGGCCTAGATCCTCTGGGTAGAAAAGAGTTGATGAATTTGTTCAAAAAACTCCACCAGTCAGGGATGACCATCGTCTTGGTAACGCATTTGATGGATGATGTTGCTGAATATGCGAATCAAGTCTATGTAATGGAAAAGGGACGTTTGGTTAAGGGTGGTAAACCGAGTGATGTCTTTCAAGATGTTGTTTTTATGGAAGAAGTGCAGTTGGGAGTACCTAAGATTACGGCTTTCTGTAAACGATTGGCTGATAGAGGCGTGTCATTTAAACGATTACCGATTAAGATAGAGGAGTTCAAGGAGTCGCTAAATGGATAGTATGATTTTGGGGCGTTATATCCCAGGGGATTCGATTGTTCACCGATTGGATCCACGTAGCAAATTGCTTGCTATGATGTTACTAATTTTGATCGTTTTTTGGGCTAATAATCCCTTGACGAATCTAATTCTTTTTATAGCGACAGGGATATTTATTGCCTTGTCAGGAGTATCTCTTTCATTTTTTATTCAGGGCTTGAAGTCTATGTTTTTCTTGATTGCCTTCACAACTATTTTTCAACTATTTTTCATTTCTAATGGGAATGTGTTATTTGAGTTTTCGTTTGTGAGAATCACAGATTATGCTTTGCAACAAGCTGGGATTATTTTTTGTCGTTTTGTATTGATTATTTTCTTTTCAACTTTGTTAACCTTAACGACCATGCCCTTAAGTTTGGCATCAGCTGTCGAAGCTTTATTAGCACCTTTAAAGCGTGTGAAAGTTCCAGTTCATGAAATTGGTTTGATGCTGTCCATGAGTCTACGTTTTGTTCCGACCTTAATGGATGATACGACGCGGATTATGAATGCACAGAAAGCGCGTGGAGTGGATTTTGGTGAAGGAAGCATCGTTCAAAAAGTAAAGGCGATGATTCCTATTTTGATTCCTCTTTTTGCAACAAGTTTAAAACGTGCAGATTCCTTGGCTATCGCCATGGAAGCGCGTGGTTATCAGGGTGGAAAAGGTAGAAGTCAATACCGACAACTGAAATGGACTCGAAAGGATACGCTGACTATTCTTGTTATTATCGTACTTGGTTGTTGCTTATTTTTCTTAAAATCTTAGTAGCTTTTAGGAATTGATAAAAAGTTACTGTAACAGTTTTTGATATAAAGGTAGGGATATGAACCGTTTTAAAAAATCAAAATATGTCATTATTGTTTTTGTCACTGTTCTGCTTGTCTCAGCTCTCTTAGCGACGACTTATTCAAGTACAATTGTGACAAAATTAGGAGATGGGATCTCATTGGTTGATAGAGTTGTGCAAAAACCTTTTCGGTGGTTTGATTCTGTCAAATCAGATTTGGCTCATTTGACACGAACATATAATGAAAATGAAAGTTTGAAGAAACAGATTTACCAGTTAGAAGTCAAATCAAATGAGGCGGAAAGTTTAAAGACGGAAAATGAACAACTGCGCCAATTGCTTGATATGAAGTCTAAATTGCAAGCCACAAAGACTTTAGCAGCAGATGTTATTATGCGTTCTCCGGTATCTTGGAAGCAGGAGTTGACCTTAGATGCAGGTAGATCAAAAGGTGCTTCTGAGAACATGTTAGCTATTGCAAATGGTGGCTTGATTGGGAGTGTTTCAAAAGTGGAGGACAACTCTACTATGGTCAACCTTCTGACAAATACGGAAAATGCTGATAAGATTTCTGTTAAAATTCAACACGGCACTACTACAATTTATGGAATTATTGTTGGCTACGACAAGGAAAATGAAGTTCTTAAAATTAGTCAATTAAATAGTAATAGCGATATTAGTACAGGCGATAAGGTAACAACAGGTGGATTAGGAAACTTTAACGTTGCTGATATTCCTGTAGGTGAAGTGGTTGCCACAACGCATAGTACAGACTATTTGACACGAGAAGTAACTGTTAAATTGAGTGCAGATACTCATAATGTGGATGTGATAGAATTAGTGGGGAATTCATAATGAGACAGTTGAAGCGGGTTGGAGTGTTTTTATTGCTCCCTTTCTTTGTTCTAATTGACGCCCATATTAGCCAGCTTCTGGGCTCATTTTTCCCCCATGTACATTTAGCTAGTCATTTTCTTTTTCTATTTCTCTTATTTGAGACGATAGAAGTATCAGAATATCTCTACCTAGTCTATTGTTTTGTGATAGGCTTGGTTTACGATGTTTACTTTTTCCATCTAATAGGGATTGCAACTCTCTTATTTATCTTATTGGGAGCCTTTCTTCATAAATTGAATAGTGTTATTTTATTGAATCGTTGGACACGAATGCTCTCTATGATTGTACTGACATTCCTGTTTGAAATGGGTAGTTATCTTTTGGCTTTTATGGTAGGGTTGACAGTGGATAACATGTCGATTTTTATAGTCTATAGCTTGGTACCGACGATGATTTTAAATTTTTTATGGATTACTGTTTTTCAATTTATTTTTGAAAAATATTATCTATAAGAACGACATATAAATGTAACAAAGGCGTAATATTTATTGGAGTTTTTTTTGGTATACTAGTATTGTCTTAAACAGAAGGAGTATTTATTAACCATGAAGAAAAAAATCTTAGCCTCGCTTTTATTAAGTACAGTAATGGTTTCCCAGGCAGCAGTATTGACGACTGCCCATGCAGAAACGACTGATGACAAAATTGCTGCTCAAGATAATAAAATTAGTAACTTAACAGCACAACAAGAAGAAGCACAAAAACAAGTTGATCAAATTCAGGAGCAAGTATCTGCTATTCAAGCAGAGCAATCTAACTTGCAATCTGAAAATGATAGATTACAAGCAGAATCTAAGAAACTCGAGGGTGAGATTACAGAACTTTCTAAAAACATTGTTTCTCGTAACCAATCTTTGGAAAAACAAGCTCGTAGTGCTCAAACAAATGGAGCCGCAACTAGCTATATCAATACCATTGTAAACTCAAAATCAATTACAGAAGCTATTTCACGTGTTGCTGCAATGAGTGAAATCGTATCTGCTAACAACAAAATGTTGGAACAACAAAAGGCAGATAAAAAAGCAATTTCTGAGAAGCAAGTAGCAAATAATGATGCTATCAATACTGTAATTGCTAATCAACAAAAATTGGCAGATGATGCTCAAGCATTGACTACTAAACAGGCAGAACTAAAAGCTGCTGAATTGAGTCTTGCTGCTGAGAAAGCGACAGCTGAAGGGGAAAAAGCAAGTCTATTGGAACAAAAAGCAGCAGCTGAGGCAGAGGCACGTGCAGCTGCGGCAGCAGAAGCAGCTTATAAAGAAAAACAAGCTAGCCAACAACAATCAGTACTTGCTTCAGGTAATACAAACCTAACAGCACAGGTACAAGCAGTATCTGAATCTGCAGTAGCACCTGTTCAGGCTAAAGTACGTCCAACATATAACACGGATGCCTCAACTTATCCAATTGGAGAATGTACCTGGGGAGTTAAAACATTAGCACCTTGGGCTGGAGACTATTGGGGTAATGGAGCACAGTGGGCCACAAGTGCAGCAGCAGCAGGTTTCCGTACAGGTTCAACCCCTCAAGTTGGAGCAATTGCATGTTGGAACGATGGTGGATATGGACACGTAGCGGTTGTTACAGCTGTTGAATCAACAACACGTATTCAAGTATCAGAATCAAACTATGCAGGTAATCGCACACTTGGAAACCACCGTGGATGGTTTAATCCAACAACGACTTCTGAAGGTTTTGTGACATATATTTATGCAGACTAATTACAGAGGGACTCGAATAGAGCCCTCTTTTTCAGTTTTTACCAGGGACAATAACTATTAAAAATCCCATCAAAATAGCTTGAAAATATCGAAAAAGTATGGTAGAATAAAGATTGTCGTGTGAACGATAATACTCATTCTTGATGAATTGTGAAGCAGTTGCCCTTGGGTCGTTTTGCGAGTTGAAGTCAAGAAGAGGAAAAAAACAAAAAGGAGAAATACTCATGGCAGTAATTTCAATGAAACAACTTCTTGAGGCTGGTGTACACTTTGGTCACCAAACTCGTCGCTGGAACCCTAAGATGGCTAAATACATCTTTACAGAGCGTAACGGAATCCACGTTATCGACTTGCAACAAACTGTAAAATACGCTGACCAAGCATACGACTTCATGCGTGATGCAGCAGCTAACGATGCGGTTGTATTGTTCGTTGGTACTAAGAAACAAGCAGCTGATGCAGTTGCTGAAGAAGCAGTACGTTCAGGTCAATACTTCATCAACCACCGTTGGTTGGGTGGAACTCTTACAAACTGGGGAACAATCCAAAAACGTATCGCTCGTTTGAAAGAAATCAAACGTATGGAAGAAGATGGAACTTTCGAAGTTCTTCCTAAGAAAGAAGTTGCACTTCTTAACAAACAACGTGCGCGTCTTGAAAAATTCTTGGGTGGTATCGAAGATATGCCTCGTATCCCAGATGTGATGTACGTAGTTGACCCACATAAAGAGCAAATCGCTGTTAAAGAAGCTAAAAAATTGGGAATCCCAGTTGTAGCGATGGTTGACACAAACACTGATCCAGATGATATCGATGTAATCATCCCAGCTAACGATGACGCTATCCGAGCTGTTAAATTGATCACAGCTAAATTGGCTGACGCTATCATCGAAGGACGTCAAGGTGAGGATGCAGTAGCAGTTGAAGCAGAATTTGCAGCTTCAGAAACTCAAGCAGATTCAATTGAAGAAATCGTTGAAGTTGTAGAAGGTGACAACGCTTAATTTATATAAATAGTAATTACCTAGGAGGGCGGGGCTTAGCCCGGCTCTCCTATTTTTAAAAAATATAGGAGAATCAAAATGGCAGAAATTACAGCTAAACTTGTTAAAGAGTTGCGTGAAAAATCTGGTGCTGGTGTTATGGACGCTAAAAAAGCATTGGTTGAAGTGGAAGGCGATATCGAAAAAGCGATTGAATTGCTTCGTGAAAAAGGTATGGCAAAAGCAGCTAAGAAAGCTGACCGTGTTGCTGCAGAAGGTTTGACTGGTGTTTATGTTGACGGTAACATTGCAGCAGTTGTTGAAGTAAATGCTGAAACTGACTTCGTTGCGAAAAACGCTCAATTTGTTGAGTTGGTAAACGCAACAGCTAAAGCAATCGTTGAAGGAAAACCAGCTAACAACGAAGAAGCTCTTGCTTTGACTATGCCTTCAGGTGAAACTCTTGAAGCTGCATACGTATCTGCAACAGCGACTATCGGAGAAAAAATCTCATTCCGTCGCTTTGCTTTGATTGAAAAAACAGATGCACAACACTTCGGAGCATACCAACACAACGGTGGACGTATCGGTGTTATCTCTGTAATCGAAGGTGGAGACGAAGCACTTGCTAAACAAATTTCAATGCACATTGCTGCTATGAAACCAACAGTTCTTTCATACAAAGAATTGGATGAGCAATTTGTTAAAGATGAGTTGGCACAATTGAACCACGTTATCGACCAAGATAACGAAAGCCGTGCAATGGTTAACAAACCAGCTCTCCCACACTTGAAATATGGATCAAAAGCTCAATTGACTGATGATGTTATTGCTCAAGCTGAAGCTGACATCAAAGCTGAGTTGGCTGCAGAAGGCAAACCAGAAAAAATCTGGGACAAAATCATCCCAGGTAAAATGGATCGCTTCATGCTTGACAACACTAAAGTTGACCAAGCTTACACACTTCTTGCACAAGTTTACATCATGGATGACAGCAAGACAGTTGAAGCATACCTTGAATCAGTTAACGCTTCAGTAGTTGAGTTCGCTCGCTTTGAAGTTGGTGAAGGTATTGAGAAAGCTGCAAACGACTTTGAAGCTGAAGTTGCAGCTACAATGGCAGCAGCCTTGAATAACTAATTATAGAAAGGAAGTAAATTTGCTTCCTTTTTTCTATGCAGTCGATCCTTATAGGGAGAGTTTCCTATTTTCAAGGTAAAAATAAAAAGCCCTATAATAAGGGCCAATTGTATTTAGGAGACTAAACTTCAAATTCATAGAGTGCTGTAGAGAGATAACGTTCACCGTTATCTGGTGCTAGAGCAAGGACTTTTTTACCTGTACCTAATTTTTTGGCAATCTCGATGGCTCCGTAGATAGCTGCAGCTGAAGAAATCCCTACAAGGAAACCTTCTTTTCCACCAATTTCACGTCCGAGTGCAAGAGCATCATCTGATGTTACACGAACGATACCATCATAGGCTTTAGTATCAAGTGTATCAGGAATAAATCCAGCTGAGATACCTTGAATTTTGTGAGGACCAGGTTTTTCACCAGATAGAATAGCAGATTCATCTGCTTCTACTGCAAAAACTTGAATACTTGAATTTGCTGATTTGAGTGCATGAGAAACACCAGAAATTGTTCCACCGGTACCCACTCCAGCAACAAAGGCATCTAGTCCATCTTTACCGAAAGCAGCTAGTATTTCAGCTCCTGTTGTTCTTTCGTGTACCTCTGGATTTGCTGGGTTGTCAAATTGAAGAGGAAGGAAACCATCACGTTCAGCAGCGATTTCTTGAGCTTTGGCAATAGCACCCTTCATTCCTTCGCTACCAGGCGTAAGGACGAGTTCAGCACCATAGGCTTGGATGATCTTACGTCGTTCTACACTCATAGTTTCAGGCATAACGATGACGACTTTATACCCTTTAGCAGCACCTACCCATGAAAGTCCAATACCAGTGTTTCCACTTGTTGCTTCAACAATAGTAGAACCAGGTTTTAGAATACCGTCTTGTTCAGCTTTTTCAATCATGCTAAGAGCAATACGGTCTTTTACAGAAGAACCAGGGTTAAATGCTTCAAGTTTTACATAGACATCTGCAGCACCTTCTGGCACAATGTTGTTGAGTTTAACAATCGGAGTTTGACCGATTAGTTCAGTAATGTTGTTATAAATAGACATATGAATACCTCTTTGTATAAGATATTTCTAGTATAACGCTAACTATACCATTTGTAAAATATAGAAATCCTATCGGAGCGATAGGATTTTTTTATATCATAGGTCTAAGCCATTAATTTTAAGAGATTGTGTTAGGCTAATTCTAGTAAATAGGTGTAAAGAAGAAAGTTATCAGTTTTCTTTTTGAATTGCTTCATTTTCTAGTAGGTCTTGGCAAGCATCTTTTTATTTTGCTCGTTAAAGTAGTTGTGAGAATGTCAACGAAACGCTGTATTATCCATTGTTTACAACAAGTTTACAGGAACTTCAACTTCTCGTAAACCTTGGTCAGTTAAAGTGACTTTTCCATTAAAAAACTCTACAAGTGCAGCTTTAATAGTTTCTTTTTCTTCTTTATCAACATAAATCATCGTATCGACTTGATCTGTAAAGTTTGTCTCAAGTTCCATGAGCTCATGTTCCTTAAGAAAGTTACTGTACTCTTGGTACTGAGCGTAAGACATTTGAATAGCAATGCCCGCCTGTTCCTTTATTTCAATGATGCCAATTTCTTTGACACCTAAGGCAACACTGCCTGCGTAAGCACGAATTAGTCCTCCAGCGCCTAGTTTAATACCACCAAAGTAGCGTGTCACGACCACACAGACATTGGTGAGATTGTGATTTTCTAGTACCCCAAGCATGGGAACACCAGCAGTGCCACTAGGCTCGCCATCATCACTTGTACGTTTGATTTCACTACGTTCCCCAATAATAAATGCAGAGCAGTTATGCGTAGCTTTGTAGTGTTCTTTTTTGATAGCAGTAATGAAGTCACGAGCCTCTTCTTCGCTATAAACACGCTTGGCATGACAGATAAAGCGGGATTTTTTGATTTCTTCTTGGACTTGTCCGTCCTCTTTAATTGTTCTAAATTCCATGATTTAATTGTACTAAAAAATCATCTAAAGCGCTAGGTTTTTACGAATAAAGAAGTATGAAAGTAAATCCAAACTATCTCGGTCGTTTGTTTACTGAGAATGAATTAACAGAAGAGGAATGTCAGTTGGCGGAGAAATTTCCAGCAATGAGAAAGGAGAAGGGGAAATTTTTCTGTCAACGTTGTAATAGTACTATTCTAGAAGAATGGTATTTGCCCATTGGTGCTTACTATTGTCGGGAGTGCTTAATTATGAAGCGAGTCAGGAGTGATCAAGATTTATACTATTTCCCACAGGAGGATTTTCCGAAGCAAGATGTTCTTAAATGGCGTGGTCAATTAACTCCTTTTCAAGAGAAGGTGTCAGAGGGACTGATTCAAGCAGTAGAGAAGCAAGAGCCAACTTTAGTTCATGCGGTGACAGGGGCTGGAAAGACAGAAATGATTTATCAAGTTGTGGCTAAAGTGATTAATGGAGGTGGTGCAGTATGTTTGGCTAGTCCTCGCATAGATGTTTGTTTGGAGCTGTATAAGCGCCTGCAAAATGATTTTTCTTGCGAGATAGCCCTCCTACATGGAGAATCAAAGCCGTATTTTCGAACACCACTAGTTGTTGCGACGACCCATCAGTTATTGAAATTTTATCAAGCTTTTGATTTGCTGATAGTGGATGAAGTAGATGCTTTTCCTTATGTTGACAATTTCACGCTTTACCACGCTGTCAAGAATAGTGTAAAGGAGAATGGATTGAGAATCTTTTTAACAGCGACTTCGACCGATGAGTTGGATAAAAAGGTCCGTTTAGGAGAACTAAAAAGACTGAGTTTACCGAGACGGTTCCATGGAAATCCGTTGATTATTCCTAAGCCAGTTTGGTTATCGGATTTTAATCGCTACTTAGACAAGAATCGTTTGTCACCAAAGTTAAAGTCCTATATTGATAAGCAGAGAAAGACAGCTTATCCGTTACTCATTTTTGCTTCAGAAATTAAGAAAGGGGAGCAGTTAAAAGAAATCTTACAGGAGCAATTTCCAAATGAGAAAATTGGCTTTGTATCTTCTGTAACAGAAAATCGATTAGAGCAGGTGCAAGCATTTAGAGATGGGGTGCTGACTATACTCATCAGCACAACTATTCTAGAGCGTGGTGTGACGTTTCCTCGTGTAGATGTTTTTGTAGTAGAAGCGAATCATCGTCTTTTTACCAAGTCTAGTTTGATTCAGATTGGTGGACGAGTTGGACGAAGCATGGATAGACCGACAGGAGATTTGCTTTTCTTCCATGATGGATTAAATGATTCAATCAAGAGGGCGATTAAGGAAATTCAGATGATGAATAAGGAGGCTGGTCTATGAAGTGCTTGTTATGTGGGCAGACTATGAAGACTGTTTTAACTTTTAGTAGTCTCTTACTTCTGAAGAATGATGCCTCCTGTCTTTGTTTAGATTGTGATTCTACTTTTGAAAGAATTGGGGAAGAGAACTGTCCAAACTGTATGAAAATAGGATTGTCAACAAAGTGTCAAGATTGTCAATTTTGGTGTAAAGAAGGAGTTGAGGTCAGTCATAGAGCGATTTTCACTTACAATCAAGCTATGAAGGATTTTTTTAGTCGATATAAATTTGATGGAGACTTCCTTTTAAGAAAAGTTTTTTCTTCATTTTTAAGTGAGGAGTTGAAAAAGTACAAAGAGTACCAATTTGTAGTCATTCCCCTAAGCCCTGATAGATATGCTGATAGAGGATTTAATCAGGTTGAGGGCTTGGTAGATGCAGCAGGCTTTGCGTATCTGGATTTATTAGAAAAGAGAGAAGAGCGAGCTAGTTCTTCTAAAAGTCGCTCAGAGCGCTTGGGGACAGAACTTCCTTTCTTTATTAAAAGTGGAGTCCGCATTCCTAAGAAAATCCTACTTATAGATGATATTTATACTACAGGAACAACTATAAATCGTGTGAAGAAACTGCTGGAAGAAGCTGGTGCTGAGGATGTAAAAACATTTTCCCTTGTAAGATGAGGAAAAAATTTGCAAAAATAGAATGAAAGCGTTATAATAAAATCATAAAAACAAAAATGTTTAGAAAGAAGGTACTCATATGATTAAATATAGTATCCGTGGTGAAAACCTAGAAGTAACAGAAGCAATTCGTGATTATGTAGTTTCTAAACTCGAAAAGATCGAAAAGTACTTCCAGCCAGAACAAGAGTTGGATGCCCGAATTAACTTAAAAGTTTATCGTGAAAAAACAGCTAAAGTGGAAGTAACGATTCCGCTTGGATCTATTACTCTCCGCGCAGAAGATGTGTCTCAAGATATGTATGGTTCAATTGACCTTGTAACTGATAAAATTGAACGTCAGATTCGTAAAAACAAAACAAAAATCGAGCGTAAAAATAAAAATAAGGTAGCAACTAGTCAATTATTTACAGATGCTTTGGTGGAAGATTCAAATGTTGTCCAGTCTAAAGTTGTTCGTTCAAAACAAATTGATTTAAAACCAATGGATTTGGAAGAAGCTATTCTACAAATGGATTTATTGGGGCATGATTTCTTTATCTATGTGGATGTTGAAGATCAAACAACCAATGTGATTTATCGTCGTGAGGATGGCGAAATTGGTTTGTTAGAAGTTAAAGAATCTTAATTTCAATATGTGTAAAGGTAGGTTTACTGAATTGTAAACCTCCTTTTTCTTATAATTGATAGAATTACTGATTACACTTTTAAAAAGTCGCTTTTTGAGGGGTATTATGGTATAATGGGTGCCAAGAGGTTTGGAATGAAAAAATTTTATGTAAGTCCAATTTTTCCTATTCTAGTAGGATTGATTGCGTTTGGAGTCTTATCCACTTTCATTATTTTTGTTAATAATAATCTGTTGACGCTTTTAATTTTGTTTCTTTTTGTAGGAGGCTATGTTTTTTTATTTAAGAAACTGAGAGTGCATTATACAAGGAGTGAAGTAGAACAAATCCAGTATGTAAACCACCAAGCGGAAGAAAGTTTGACAGCTCTATTGGAACAGATGCCTGTAGGTGTTATGAAATTGAATTTATCTTCTGGAGAGGTTGAGTGGTTTAATCCCTATGCTGAATTGATTTTGACCAAGGAAGATGGAGATTTTGACTTGGAAGCTGTTCAAACGATTATCAAGGCTTCAGTAGGAAATCCGTCTACTTATGCCAAACTGGGTGAGAAGCGTTATGCTGTTCATATGGATGCTTCTTCCGGTGTTTTGTATTTTGTAGATGTATCCAGGGAGCAAGCCATAACAGATGAATTAGTAACAAGTCGACCAGTGATTGGGATTGTCTCTGTGGATAATTATGATGATTTGGAGGATGCAACTTCTGAGTCAGATATTAGTCAAATCAATAGTTTTGTAGCTAATTTTATATCAGAGTTTTCAGAAAAATACATGATGTTTTCTCGTCGGGTAAGTATGGATCGATTTTATCTCTTTACTGACTACACGGTGCTTGAGGGCTTGATGAATGATAAATTTTCTGTTATTGATGCTTTCAGAGAAGAGTCGAAACAGAGACAGTTGCCCTTGACCTTAAGTATGGGATTTTCTTATGGCGATGGAAATCATGATGAAATAGGGAAAGTTGCTTTGCTCAACTTGAATTTGGCTGAAGTACGTGGTGGCGACCAGGTGGTTGTCAAGGAGAATGATGAAACGAAAAATCCAGTCTACTTTGGCGGTGGGTCGGCTGCGTCCATCAAGCGCACTCGTACCCGTACTCGATCAATGATGACAGCCATATCTGATAAGATTCGTAGTGTGGATCAAGTGTTTGTAGTTGGGCATAGAAATTTAGATATGGATGCCTTGGGCTCTGCTGTAGGTATGCAGTTGTTCGCCAGCAATGTGATTGAAAATAGCTATGCTCTTTATGATGAAGAACAAATGTCTCCAGATATTGAACGAGCTGTTTCATTCTTAGAAAAAGAAGGAGTTACGAAGTTGTTGTCTGTTAAGGATGCAATGGGGATGGTGACCAATCGTTCTTTGTTGATTCTTGTAGACCATTCAAAGACAGCCTTAACATTATCAAAAGAATTTTATGATTTATTTACCCAAACTATTGTTATTGACCACCATAGAAGGGATCAGGATTTTCCAGATAATGCAGTTATCACTTATATCGAAAGTGGTGCAAGCAGTGCCAGTGAGTTGGTAACGGAATTGATTCAGTTCCAGAATTCTAAGAAAAATCGTCTGAGTCGTATGCAGGCCAGTGTTTTGATGGCTGGTATGATGCTGGATACTAAAAATTTTACCTCACGAGTGACTAGTCGGACATTTGATGTTGCTAGCTATCTCAGAACGAGAGGAAGTGATAGTATTGCTATCCAAGAAATCGCTGCGACAGATTTTGAAGAATATCGTGAGGTCAATGAACTGATTTTACAGGGGCGTAAATTAGGTTCAGATGTACTAATAGCAGAGGCTAAGGACACGAAATGCTATGATACAGTTGTTATTAGTAAGGCAGCAGATGCCATGTTAGCTATGTCAGGTATTGAAGCGAGTTTTGTTCTTGCGAAGAATACACAAGGCTTTATATCCATCTCAGCTCGGAGTCGTAGTAAACTGAATGTGCAACGGATTATGGAAGAGTTAGGCGGTGGAGGTCACTTTAATTTGGCAGCAGCTCAAATTAAAGATTTAACCTTGTCAGAAGCAGGTGAAAAACTGACAGAAATTGTATTAAATGAAATAAAGGAAAAGGAGAAAGAAGAATGAAAGTAATCTTTTTAGCAGATGTTAAAGGAAAAGGTAAAAAAGGCGAAATTAAGGAAGTACCAACAGGGTATGCGCAAAACTTTCTTATCAAAAAGAACCTAGCCAAAGAAGCGACTGCTCAAGCTGTAGGTGAACTTCGTGGTAAACAAAAATCCGAAGAAAAAGCTCACGCTGAGATGATTGCAGAAGCAAAAGCAATTAAAGCCCAACTTGAAGCAGAAGAAACGGTTGTAGAATTTGTTGAAAAAGTTGGTCCAGATGGTCGTACCTTTGGTTCTATTACCAATAAGAAGATTGCAGAAGAATTGCAAAAGCAATTTGGAATTAAGATTGATAAACGTCATATTCAAGTACAAGCTCCGATTCGAGCAGTTGGTTTGATTGATGTACCAGTGAAAATCTATCAAGATATTACAAGTGTAATCAATCTTCGTGTGAAGGAAGGATAAGTTTACACCTTCTTGACAAGATTGTAAAAGGAAGGGAAGTCTGATGGCAGAAGTAGAAGAGTTACGAGTACAACCTCAAGATATCTTAGCTGAGCAATCCGTTTTGGGGGCTATCTTTATTGATGAGAGTAAACTTGTTTTTGTGCGAGAATACATTGAGTCTCGGGACTTTTTTAAGTATGCCCATCGTTTGATTTTCCAAGCTATGGTCGATTTATCCGATCGTGGTGATGCTATAGATGCAACAACGGTTCGTACTATTCTTGATAATCAAGGCGATTTACAGAATATTGGTGGCTTGTCTTACCTGGTTGAAATTGTCAATTCTGTGCCAACTTCTGCTAATGCGGAGTACTATGCTAAGATTGTTGCAGAAAAAGCAATGCTACGTCGTTTAATCGCTAAGTTGACAGAGTCTGTCAATCAAGCTTACGAGGCTTCGCAACCAGCTGATGAAATCATTGCTCAGGCAGAAAAAGGGCTGATTGATGTCAGCGAAAATGCTAATCGAAGTGGATTTAAGAACATTCGAGATGTGTTGAATATCAACTTTGGAAATCTGGAAGCTCGCTCGCAGCAAACGACTGATATTACAGGTATTGCGACAGGCTATCGTGACTTAGATCATATGACGACTGGACTTCATGAGGAGGAGTTGATTATCCTAGCAGCCCGTCCAGCGGTTGGTAAGACAGCCTTTGCCTTGAATATCGCTCAGAACATTGGGACTAAGTTGGACAAAACGGTTGCTATCTTTTCGCTCGAAATGGGTGCGGAAAGTTTAGTGGATCGTATGTTGGCGGCAGAAGGTTTGGTGGAGTCTCACTCTATTCGTACGGGTCAATTGACTGATGAGGAATGGCAAAAATATACCATTGCTCAAGGGAATCTAGCCAACGCAAGTATCTATATCGATGATACGCCAGGGATTCGGATTACAGAGATTCGTTCTCGTTCTCGTAAACTGGCTCAAGAAACTGGAAATCTTGGTTTGATTTTAATAGACTATTTGCAGCTTATCACGGGAACTGGTCGGGAAAATCGTCAACAAGAGGTTTCAGAAATTTCACGTCAGTTGAAAATTTTAGCTAAGGAACTGAAGGTTCCAGTAATCGCTCTAAGTCAGCTTTCTCGTGGTGTAGAACAACGTCAGGATAAGAGACCGGTCTTGTCTGATATTCGTGAATCTGGGTCTATTGAGCAGGACGCTGATATCGTAGCCTTTCTTTATCGCGACGACTACTATGAGCGTGGTGGTGAAGAAGAGGAAGGCATACCGAATAATAAGGTAGAAGTTATTATCGAGAAAAACCGTAGTGGAGCTCGTGGAACGGTGGAATTAATTTTCCAAAAAGAATACAATAAATTTTCAAGTATCTCAAAGAGGGAGGCATAAGATGTCAGATGCATTTACAGATGTAGTCAAGATGAAAAAAATCAAAGAAGAAATCAAGGCACATGAGGGACAAGTCGTAGAAATGACTTTGGAGAATGGTCGTAAGCGCCAAAAAAATAGATTGGGTAAGCTAATTGAGGTTTATCCATCCCTATTTATCGTTGAATTTGGGAACGTTGAAGGAGATAAACAAGCTAATGTTTACGTTGAATCCTTTACTTACTCAGATATCCTTACAGAAAAGAATTTGATTCATTATCTTGACTAAAGTGAGAAATTTTCTCACTTTTTCTTTTTTCTCCGAATAGTTTAAGTGAAGGCAATCTTCGATTTATACTCTTCGAAAATCAAATTCAAACCACGTCAGCTTCGCCTTGCCGTTACTCAAGTACAGCCTGCGCCTAGCTTCCTAGTTTGCTCTTTGATTTTCATTGAGTACTATACTATTTCAAGGAGGAAGAATGAAAATTTCACCATTTAAAGTAGCAGAGACAAGGTTTTCTTTTAGAAAATCAGCTAAAAAGGTTGTTCCCTTTTTAGTAGTAGGATTGATGTTAGCAGCGGGTAATAGTGTATATGCCTATTCCGGAGGGAATGGATCAATTGCGCGTGGAGATGATTATCCTGTTTATTATAAAAATGGGAGCCAGGAGATTGATCAGTGGCGCATGTATTCTCGTCAGTGTACTTCTTTTGCAGCTTTTCGCTTGAGTAATGTCAATGGTTTTGAGATTCCAAGGGCTTATGGAAATGCGAATGAATGGGGGCATCGTGCTCGTCGTGAAGGCTATCGTGTAGATAATACACCGACGATTGGCTCTATTGCTTGGTCTACTGCAGGAACTTATGGGCATGTTGCCTGGGTGTCAAATGTAATGGGAGATCAGATTGAGATCGAGGAATATAACTATGGTTATACAGAAGCCTATAATAAACGAAGTATAAAAGCAAATATGATGACAGGATTTATTCATTTTAAAGATTTGGCTGGGGGTAATGTAGTAAGTAGTGGCAAAGTATTCAATAGTCAACCTTCTTCTACAGGAGGAACTCATTATTTTAAGAATAAGGTAGCTATAAAAAATCAACCTTTAGTTAGTGCAACTTCAATTGCATATTATTCTCCAGGTGAGAGTGTTCATTATGATCAGGTACTTGAAAAAGATGGGTACAAGTGGTTGAGTTATACTGCCTATAATGGAAGCTATCGTTATGTTCAATTGGAGGCTGTGAATAAAAATCCTCTAGGTAATTCTGTTCTTTCTTCAACCGGTGGAACTCATTATTTCAAGTCTAAGTCTGCTATAAAAAATCAGCCATTAGCTAGTGCAACTGCGATTGATTACTATTATCCTGGGGAGAATGTTCATTATGATCAAATTCTCGAAAAAGATGGCTACAAGTGGTTGAGTTATACGGCTTATAATGGAAGTCGTCGCTATATCCAGCTAGAGGGAGTGGTTTCTTCACAGAATTATCAGAACCAATCAGGAAATAGCTCTAGCTATGGATCCAATAGTAGTTCAGCTGTTGGTTGGAAGAAGATAAATGGTAGTTGGTATCATTTCAAATCAAATGGTTCTAAATCAACGGGATGGCAGAAAGATGGAGCTAGCTGGTATTATTTGAAATCATCTGGTGAAATGCAGACAGGCTGGTTAAAGGAAAATGGCTCGTGGTATTATCTGGATAGTTCAGGGGCAATGAAAACAGGCTGGTATCAAGTTTTTGGTAAGTGGTATTATTCTTACTCTTCAGGTGCCTTAGCTGTTAATACGACGGTGGATGGCTACAGAGTAAACAGTGATGGAGAACGAGTATAGAAAATTGGAGTAGGAAATTTTTCCTGCTCTTTTCTGTAAGCAGTTTCCTTGACATTTTTCTTATTTTGCGCTATCATATATCTATATAATATATGGGAGTCTGTGTACAGTCTGAGAGGAAGTGTTAAACTTCGACCGCACCTGATCTGGGTAATGCCAGCGTAGGGAACGATACTTAGTCTATTCTTGACCTTTTCCATATATGGTAAAGGTTTTTCTTTTTGTCAAAGGAAAACGAGAAGAGGAGGTTTTTATGAAAGCAAGCATTGCCTTGCAAGTTTTACCCCTAGCACAGGGGATTGATCGGATAGCTGTTATCGATCAGGTCATTGCTTATCTGCAAGTTCAAGAAGTGACCATGGTGGTGACACCATTTGAAACGGTCTTGGAAGGGGAGTTTGATGAGCTTATGCGCATTCTAAAAGAAGCGCTGGAAGTGGCAGGGCAGGAGGCAGATAATGTCTTTGCCAATGTCAAAATAAATGTAGGAGAGATTTTAAGTATTGATGAGAAACTTGAAAAGTATACTGAGACGACACATTAGTCTATTGGGCTTTCTGGGAGTCTTGTCAATCTGGCAGTTAGCAGGTTTTCTTAAACTTCTCCCCAAGTTTATCCTGCCGACACCTCTTGAAATTCTCCAGTCCTTTGTTCGTGACAGAGAATTTCTCTGGCACCATAGCTGGGCGACCTTGAGAGTGGCTTTATTGGGACTGATTTTGGGAGTCTTGATTGCCTGTCTCATGGCTGTACTTATGGATAGTTTAACTTGGCTCAATGACCTGATTTACCCTATGATGGTGGTTGTTCAGACCATTCCGACCATTGCCATAGCTCCTATCTTGGTCTTGTGGCTAGGTTATGGGATTCTGCCCAAGATTGTCTTGATTATTTTGACGACAACTTTTCCTATCATCGTCAGTATTTTGGACGGTTTTAGGCATTGTGACAAGGATATGCTGACCTTGTTTAGTTTGATGCGGGCCAAGCCTTGGCAAATCCTGTGGCATTTTAAAATTCCAGTCAGCCTGCCTTACTTTTATGCAGGTCTGAGGGTCAGTGTCTCCTACGCCTTTATCACAACAGTGGTATCTGAGTGGTTGGGAGGCTTTGAAGGACTAGGTGTCTACATGATTCAGTCCAAGAAACTGTTTCAGTATGATACCATGTTCGCGATTATTATTCTGGTATCGATTATCAGTCTTCTGGGTATGAAGTTGGTCGATATCAGTGAAAAATATGTTATTAAATGGAAACGTTCGTAGAATTAGAATGTTTCAAAAAGAAAAGAGGAAATCAAAATGAAAAAAACATGGAAAGTGTTTTTAACGCTTGTAACAGCTTTTGTAGCTGTTGTGCTTGTGGCCTGTGGCCAAGGAACTGCTTCTAAGGATAATAAGGAAGCAGAACTTAAGAAGATTGACTTTATCCTAGACTGGACACCAAATACCAACCACACAGGGCTTTATGTTGCCAAGGAAAAAGGTTATTTCAAAGAAGCTGGAGTCGATGTTGATTTGAAATTGCCACCAGAAGAAAGCTCATCTGACTTGGTTATCAATGGTAAGGCACCATTTGCAGTGTATTTCCAAGACTACATGGCTAAAAAATTGGAAAAAGGAGCAGGAATCACTGCCGTTGCAGCTATCGTAGAACACAATACATCAGGAATCATCTCTCGTAAATCTGATAATGTAAGCAGTCCAAAGGACTTGGTTGGTAAGAAATACGGAACTTGGAATGACCCAACTGAACTTGCTATGTTGAAAACATTGGTAGAGTCACAAGGTGGGGACTTTGATAAAGTCGAAAAAGTACCAAACAACGATTCAAACTCAATCACACCGATTGCCAATGGAGTATTTGACACTGCTTGGATCTACTATGGATGGGATGGAATTCTTGCCAAATCTCAAGGTGTAGATGCTAACTTTATGTACTTGAAAGACTACGTTAAAGAATTTGACTATTACTCACCAGTCATCATTGCTAACAACGACTACCTCAAAGATAACAAAGAAGAAGCACGTAAAGTCATCCAAGCTATCAAAAAAGGCTACCAATATGCCATGGAGCATCCAGAAGAAGCAGCTGACATCCTCATCAAAAATGCACCTGAACTCAAGGAAAAACGTGACTTTGTCATCGAATCTCAAAAATACTTGTCAAAAGAATACGCAAGCGACAAGGAAAAATGGGGTCAATTTGACGCAGCTCGCTGGAATGCCTTCTACAAATGGGATAAAGAAAATGGTATCCTTAAAGAAGACTTGACAGACAAAGGCTTCACCAACGAATTTGTGAAATAATGACAGAGATTAGACTAGAACACGTCAGTTATGCCTATGGTCAGGAGAGGATTTTAGAGGACATTAACCTGCAGGTGACTTCAGGTGAAGTGGTTTCTATTCTGGGTCCAAGTGGTGTAGGAAAGACCACCCTCTTTAATCTAATTGCTGGGATTTTAGAAGTTCAGTCAGGGAGAATTGTCCTTGATGGTGAAGAAAATCCCAAGGGGCGCGTGAGTTATATGTTGCAAAAGGATTTGCTCTTGGAGCATAAGACGGTGCTTGGTAATATCATCCTGCCCCTCTTGATTCAAAAAGTGGATAAGGCGGAAGCCATTGCCCGAGCGGATGAAATTCTTGCGACCTTCCAGTTGACAGCTGTACGGAACAAGTATCCTCATGAACTCAGTGGCGGGATGCGTCAGCGTGTAGCCTTGCTTCGCACCTACCTTTTCGGGCACAAGCTTTTTCTCTTAGATGAAGCCTTTAGCGCCTTGGATGAGATGACCAAGATGGAACTCCACGCTTGGTACCTTGAGATTCACAAGCAGTTGCAGCTAACGACCCTGATCATCACGCATAGTATCGAGGAGGCTCTCAGTCTCAGCGACCGCATCTATATCTTGAAAAATCGCCCTGGGCAGATTGTTTCAGAAATTAAACTAGATTGGTCTGAAGGTGAGGACAAGGAAGTCCAAAAGATTGCCTACAAACGTCAAATTTTGGCAGAATTAGGCTTAGATAAATAGAAAAATAGGGAGTTGGTGAAGATTATCCTTTACCAGCGCCCTTTTTCTTTTAAAAATGAGAAAATTTCGGTATAATAGTCAAAGATAGTCAAGGTTTAAAGAGAGAGGTGGGTTGTAATGAGATTTAAAAATACATCGGATCATATTGAGGCCTACATCAAGGCGATTTTAGATCAATCTGGTATCGTGGAGTTGCAACGTAGTCAGTTGGCAGATACCTTTCAGGTTGTCCCTAGTCAGATTAACTATGTGATCAAGACACGCTTTACTGAAAGTAGAGGCTACTTGGTTGAAAGTAAGCGTGGTGGCGGAGGCTATATTCGTATAGGACGGATTGAGTTTTCTAGTCATCATGAAATGCTCCGGGAGCTGCTTTACTCGATTGGTGAGCGAGTCAGTCAAGAAATTTATGAAGATATTCTGCAGCTTTTGGTTGAGCAGGAATTGATGACCAAGCAGGAGATGAATTTGCTGGTAGCAGTAGCTTTGGATCGCGTTCTAGGAGAAGAAGCTCCAGTCCATCGTGCAAACATGCTACGCCAGGTCATACAAGAGGTAGATAGAAAAGGGAAGTAAGATGAACTATTCAAAAGCATTGAATGAATGTATCGAGAGTGCCTACATGGTGGCTGGCCATTTTGAAGCTCGTTACCTAGAGTCTTGGCACTTGTTGATTGCCATGTCCAATCACAGTTATAGTGTGGCAGGGGCAACTTTAAATGATTATCCATATGAGATGGACCGTTTAGAAGAGGTGGCTTTGGAACTGACTGAAACGGACTATAGCCAGGATGAAACCTTTACGGAATTGCCGTTCTCCCATCGTTTGCAAGTTCTTTTTGATGAAGCAGAGTATGTAGCGTCAGTGGTCCATGCTAAGGTGCTAGGGACGGAGCACGTCCTCTATGCGATTTTGCATGATGGCAATGCCTTGGCGACTCGTATCTTGGAGAGGGTTGGTTTTTCTTATGAAGACAAGAAAGATCAGGTCAAGATTGCAGCCCTTCGTCGAAATTTAGAAGAACGAGCAGGATGGACTCGTGAAGACCTCAAGGCTCTACGCCAACGGCATCGTACAGTAGCTGACAAGCAAAATTCTATGGCCAATATGATGGGCATGCCCCAGACTCCAAGCGGTGGTCTCGAGGACTATACGCATGATTTGACAGAGCAAGCGCGTTCTGGCAAGTTAGAACCAGTCATCGGTCGGGATAAGGAAATCTCACGTATGATTCAAATCTTGAGTCGAAAGACCAAGAACAATCCTGTCTTGGTTGGGGATGCTGGTGTCGGGAAAACAGCCTTGGCGCTTGGGCTCGCTCAGCGTATTGCTAGTGGTGATGTACCTGCGGAAATGGCTAAGATGCGCGTGTTAGAGCTTGATTTGATGAACGTTGTTGCAGGGACACGCTTCCGTGGTGACTTTGAAGAACGCATGAACAATATCATAAAGGATATTGAAGAAGATGGTCAAGTTATCCTCTTTATCGATGAACTTCACACTATCATGGGTTCTGGTAGTGGAATTGACTCAACTCTGGATGCGGCCAATATCTTGAAGCCAGCCTTGGCGCGTGGAACTTTGAGAACGGTTGGTGCGACTACTCAGGAAGAATATCAAAAACATATCGAAAAAGATGCGGCCCTTTCTCGTCGTTTCGCTAAAGTGACGATTGAAGAGCCAAGTGTTGCAGATAGCATGACCATTTTGCAGGGGTTGAAGGCGACTTATGAGAAACATCACCGTGTACAAATCACAGATGAAGCGGTTGAAACAGCCGTTAAGATGGCCCATCGTTACTTAACTAGTCGTCACTTGCCAGACTCTGCTATCGATCTCTTGGATGAGGCAGCAGCAACAGTGCAAAATAAAGCAAAGCATGTAAAAGCAGACGATTCTGGCTTGAGTTCAGCTGACAAGGCCTTGATGGATGGCAAGTGGAAACAAGCAGCTCAGCTAATCGCAAAAGAAGAGGAAGTGCCTGTTTACAAAGACTTGGTGACAGAGTCTGACATTTTGACCACCTTGAGTCGCTTGTCAGGTATCCCCGTTCAAAAACTGACTCAGACTGATGCTAAGAAATACCTGAACTTGGAAGCAGAACTACACAAACGTGTCATCGGTCAAGATCAAGCAGTTTCAAGTATTAGTCGTGCCATTCGCCGCAATCAGTCAGGGATTCGTAGTCATAAGCGCCCGATTGGTTCCTTTATGTTCCTAGGACCGACAGGTGTCGGTAAGACCGAATTGGCCAAAGCTCTGGCAGAAGTTCTTTTTGACGACGAATCAGCCCTTATCCGCTTTGATATGAGTGAGTATATGGAGAAATTTGCAGCCAGCCGTCTCAACGGAGCTCCTCCAGGCTATGTGGGTTACGAAGAAGGTGGGGAGTTGACAGAGAAGGTTCGCAACAAACCCTATTCCGTTCTCCTCTTTGACGAGGTAGAGAAGGCCCATCCAGACATCTTTAATGTTCTCTTGCAGGTCTTGGATGATGGTGTCTTGACAGATAGTAAAGGACGCAAGGTTGACTTTTCAAATACCATTATCATCATGACGTCAAACCTTGGTGCAACTGCCCTTCGTGATGACAAGACAGTTGGTTTTGGGGCAAAGGACATTCGTTTTGATCAGGAGAATATGGAAAAACGCATGTTTGAAGAGCTGAAAAAAGCTTATAGACCTGAGTTTATTAACCGTATTGATGAAAAGGTGGTCTTCCATAGCCTGTCTAGCGACCATATGCAGGAAGTGGTGAAGATTATGGTCAAACCTTTAGTGGAAAGTTTGGCTGAAAAAGGCATTGACTTGAAATTACAAGCTTCCGCACTGAAATTATTGGCAAATCAAGGATATGACCCAGAGATGGGAGCTCGTCCACTTCGCAGAACATTGCAAACAGAAGTGGAAGACAAGTTGGCAGAACTTCTTCTCAAGGGAGAATTAGAGGCAGGTAGCACACTTAAGATTGGTGTTAAAGCAGGCCAGTTAAAATTTGATATTGCATAAAAGAATAAAAGTATCAGCATCTGACCATAAGTCACAGTGGAGTGAAACTCAATGAAAATCAAAAAGCAAACTAGGAAGCTAGCCGCAGGTTGCTCAAAACACTGTTTTGAGGTTGCAGATAGAGATGACGTGGTTTGAAGAGATTTTCGAAGAGTATGAAACTAAAACCTATAGCTTCTAAAGGATCCGTGGTTTTCACTATTCAACCCAAAATTCATATGTTTATTACCCTCCATCGTATTTGTCTTAGAGCGTGTGTAGTAGAAAAAGAGCAGTCTTATCTGAAATTTTTATTCTTTCAAAAGAGACCTGTTTCTTTTTTGCCTGTCAACCCCGTTCTAGCTTGTATTTGAAAAATCAAACTAAGTTGCAAGATGAATGATTTTCTTGTATTTACGTTGTTGTTGACAACAAGTAGCGGATAAATGAAATCCATTCCATTATCATAGATGATAGGCTGGTAGGAAATTTTCAAATAACATACAGGAAATAGATGTGTGAAGTTCCGGTAGTAGAAAGGGAGAAAGATGAACATTTTAGTTGCAGATGACGAGGAAATGATTAGAGAAGGAATTGCAGCATTTCTGACAGAAGAGGGTTATCATGTTATTATGGCTAAGGATGGACAAGAGGCCTTGGAAAAATTTCAAGATCTTCCTATCCATCTCATGGTACTGGATTTAATGATGCCTAGGAAGAGTGGTTTTGAAGTGTTAAAAGAAATCAATCAAGAGCACGATATTCCTATCATCGTCTTGAGTGCTCTGGGAGATGAAACTACTCAGTCACAGGTATTTGATCTCTATGCTGATGATCATGTGACAAAGCCTTTTTCTTTGGTACTGCTTGCCAAGCGTATTAAAGCGCTTATCAGACGTTACTACGTCATAGAGGATCTTTGGCAATATCAGGATGTAACAGTGGATTTTACCTCTTACAAAGCACATTATAAAAATGAAGAAATTGATCTCAAACCAAAGGAATTATTGGTACTAAAGTGTTTGATTCAACATAAAAATCAAGTTTTAAGTAGAGAGCAGATATTGGAAGAAATTTCAAAAGATGTAGCTGATTTACCTTGTGATAGGGTCGTTGATGTCTATATTCGTACTCTTCGTAAAAAATTGGCTTTAGATTGTATCGTGACTGTGAAAAATGTTGGGTATAAGATTAGCTTATGATAAAAAATCCTAAATTATTAACCAAGTCTTTTTTAAGAAGTTTTGCAATTCTAGGTGGTGTTGGTCTAGTCATTCATATAGCTATTTATTTGACCTTTCCTTTTTATTATATTCAGTTGGAAGGGGAAAAGTTTAATGAGAGTGCAAGAGTGTTTACGGAGTATTTAAAGACTAAGACAGCTGATGAAATTCCAAGCTTACTCCAGTCTTATTCAAAGTCCTTGACTATATCTGCTCACCTTAAAAGAGATATCTTAGATAAGCGGCTCCCTCTTGTGCATGACTTAGATATTAAAGATGGAGAGCTATCAAATTATATCGTGATGTTAGATATGCCTGTTAGTACAGCAGATGGTAAACAGGTAACGGTGCAGTTTGTGCAGGGAGTGGATATCTACAAAGAAGCAAAGAATATTTTGCTTTTGTATCTCCCCTATACATTCTTGGTTACAATTGCTTTTTCCTTTGTTTTTTCTTATTTTTATACGAAACGCTTGCTCAATCCTCTTTTTTACATTTCAGAAGTGACTAGTAAGATGCAAGATTTGGATGATAATATTCGTTTTGATGAAAGCAGAAAAGATGAAGTTGGTGAAGTTGGAAAGCAGATTAATGGTGTGTACGAGCACTTGTTGAAGGTTATTCATGAGTTGGAAAATCGCAATGAGCAAATTGTAAAATTGCAAAATCAAAAGGTTTCCTTTGTCCGTGGAGCATCACATGAATTAAAGACACCTCTAGCTACTCTCAGGATTATCTTAGAAAATATGCAATACAATGTGGGGGATTATAAGGATCATCCTAAATATCTTGAAAAGAGTATTGAGAAAATTGATCAGATGAGTTTCTTGCTAGAGGAAGTGTTGGAATCTTCTAAATTTCAAGAATGGACAGAGTGTAGTGAGATTTTAATAGTAAATACCGTTTTGACAGATGTTTTGTCTCGATATCAGGAATTGGCATTTTCTAAAAATCTTGTGATTGATAATCAGTTGACTACTGATACAAAAGTAAGGATGAGTTTGAAGGCTTTGGATAAAGTCTTGACAAATCTTATCAGTAATGCTATCAAATACTCAGATCAATCTGGCATTGTGACTATTTCTGAGCAAGATGGTTATCTTTCTATTAGGAATACATGTGCTCCGTTGAATCAGGAAGAGTTAGAACATTTATTTGATATTTTTTACCATTCACAAATTGTAACAGACAGAGAAACAGGATCAGGATTGGGTCTTTATATTGTGAAGAATATCTTAGAAAGTCATCGTATGTCCTATAGTTTCTTGCCTTATGAACAAGGGATGGAATTTAAAATCTGCTTGTTACCAGATAGTTAGCTTTTAGTGATACTCTTTTCTTACTTGAGGATAATTTAAGGAAGCATAGTTTGAATGGTAGTGATAGAGTAAATCAAAGAACGGAATCAGTTTTCGTTCTTTTTCTTTTTCAATTCATATTGGGTTAACATAGAGATGTTACAGTAGTGGTAAAGAAAGGGGATCGTGATGATAGCAATAATCATTATCTGTGTATTTTTAATTCGCTTGTTGTTCCTAAAGAAATCAATTGCAAATGAAAAACGGCTTCGTAGGGATGGTGGGCGAGAATTTGGCATTAAAAATACCAAACGTCTTACCTTGGTTCATATTGTTTTTTATATGGCTTGTTTTATGGAAGCCCTAGTCTATCGACCGTCTTTCAATATGATGAGTGTTGTGGGTTTGGTGCTCCTGATATTTTCTATGTTGATGTTGCTACTTGTTATTCATCTGCTTGGGGATATTTGGACAGTCAAGTTGATGTTGGCACCAAATCATAAGTTTGTGGATCATGTCTTATTTAGGACAGTAAAACATCCCAATTACTTTTTAAATATCCTTCCTGAGTTGATTGGCTTAACCTTGCTGAGTCATGCCTATATGACTTTTGTTTTAGTTTTTCCAGTTTATGCAGTTATTTTGTATCGACGAATAGCTGAAGAGGAAAAGTTATTACATGAAGTTATAATCCCAAATGGAAGCATAAAGAGATAAATACAAGATTCAATTCATATACAGTTCATATTGAAATGATATAGTAGTGTTAAGAAAAATATTGGAGGAAATAATTATGTTTGCATCAAAAAGTGAAAGAAAAGTACGTTATTCAATTCGTAAATTTAGTATTGGAGTAGCTAGTGTAGTAGTTGCTAGTCTGTTCTTAGGAGGAGTAGTCCATGCAGAAGTGGTTGGTGGTGGGAATAACCCCATGGTTACATCTAGTGGGCAAGATAGGTTGAAGGAATACAAGCAGCAGTTGATAAAAGAGTTGGAAGATACGGATTTATCTAGTGATAGAAAAGCTGACTATAGAAAACAAATTGAAGATGGGAAGGACTATTCAACATTAGCGAGCGTACAAAATCAATTTTATGATGAGGCTCGGACAATACGTGAGACTAAACGTAATGAGGCAGTTGTTCAAGCTAAGTTACTTCTATCTAAATATATGGAACATCGCTTAGACGAACTTACAAAATTGGAAAAACAAGATAATTCTAAAATCGGGGAGATAGTAGAGGGTGTTAAAAGTATTGTCCGAAAGTATCAAAGTATGTTTGATGAAGCTTATGATGAGGCAGAAGTGGAACAGATGAGACAAAAAGGACAAAGTGAGCTAGATAAGTTGGTAGAGGACTTTAAGAATAGTTTATCAAATCAACAAAGTGAACCATCAGGAAATTCTAATTCTTCTAATGGTAGAGGTGATACGACTAAGCCTGCGAATCAAGGATTAGATTCTGATTCACCTTCTGGAAAAGAACATAATAATCCAACTCCACCAAAAGTAGAAAATCAAGGAGGAAATATAGTTTCTACTGAAAAAACTACGGAGACAAATCTTAAAGAAGCTAAAGAAACAGCTAAAACAACTTTGGATAATTATAGAAAAAGTCGTTTAACAAAATTAAATCCAGCTGCTTTTTGGTTTGGAGACCTCTTGTTGGCGTCTCAAAAGACTTTATCCGAATATAGTACGCAATTTGAGAGTGCTTCGAGTAAAGAAGAAGTGGAAGCTCTGATAGAAAAATCTAAACAGGCAATTGATGAACTGATAGCTACTCATCAAAATAGAGAAATCAGCTTAGAGCGAGATAAGGCAAAGGCTGCAGTTACTAAACATCTAACAGGCTTATTGGATGACATCAAGAAAAATTTAGAAAAAGAGCAACATATCAATACTGTAGAGCTAATTAAAAAGCTAAAAGATATTGAAAAAACGTATTTGCATAAATTAGATGACTCAACCCAAAAAGCCCAACTACAGAATCTGGTTACAGAAAGTCAATCAAAACTAGATGAAGCTTTGTCTAACTTTAAAAAGGGCTTATCTTCTTCGTCAAATTCAGGATCTTCCACTAAACCAGAAACTCCAGAAAAACCAGAGCAACCTACTCCAAGCAAGCCTGCGGAAAAGGAGCAGAACCCATCAGGTTCAACCACAGGAAGTCACTCCGGTTCCACCAGCTCTTCAGGAAGTTCTAGTGCTTCCACTAAACCAAAATCTCCAGAAAAACCAGAGCGACCTGCTCCAAGCAAACCTGCGGAAAAAGAGCAGAACCCATCAGGATCCACTGCAGGAAGTCACTCCGGTTCCACCAGCTCTTCAGGAAGTTCTAGTGCTTCCACTAAACCAAAATCTCCAGAAAAACCAGAGGAACCTACTCCAAGTAAACCATCAGGAAACGAGACAAATTCTTCATCTCCTACCAGATCTAACAGTATTTCTCCTACTCTCTCATCTCAACCGACATCTACTGTTCAAAAGGTATTTACAACTCAAAATGGAAATACCAAGATTACTGTTATGTTTGAAACTGCTACAGAAGCAGATTCTGTCAATCTTAAAGAGGTAACAACAAAAGAAATGATTGATAATATTACCCGTCAAACAGGGCAAGGAACAGTGCGCGTATTTGATATTTCCCTTTCAAAAGATGGGAAAGAAACCCATGTGAAGGGAGAGAGAGTAGTTCGTCTTGCAATTGGTAATATTGATTCTGAGATTCAAGTTTACCATGTGAAAGAAAACGGAGAGTTGGAGTTGCTCCCATCAACAGTTGAAAATGGACAAGTCGTTTTCAAAACGAGTCATTTCAGCTTATTTGCGATTAAAACACTTCCTAAAAAACAAATGGTTGCCGAGCCAGAGGCAAATAGGGAAGGAAAAACTCAATCTGATGATAAGGAAATGGTTCTTCTTGCTGATAAAGCAAATCAAATGAGTGAAAATCGTTCAAATTCAGATAAAAAAGATAAGCAAGCACTCCCATCAACTGGAACAATGTCAACGTTGCTTATGGAATTCTTAGGTCTGATATCTCTAGTAGGTGTTTATCTATTAAAAGGAAAAGAGACGGAGAATGACTAATTTCATATAGATATTGCTTGCCTATATAAATCAAAAACCCGTAACATTTAAGAGAGTTACGGGTTTTAAACTATTAAGCCTTATCCAACTGCAAGAGGGCTTCAATCTCTGCTAGGGTGTTGGCTTGTGAAATGGCTCCACGGAGTTTGGCAGCGCCAGATGTTCCACGGAGGTAGTGAGGGGCTAGTCCACGGAATTCACGGACTGCAACGTTTTCTCCTTTAAGTGCAATCAAGCGTGTTAAGTGTTCATAGGCAATTTTCATCTTGTCCTCAAAAGTCAAATCAGGGAGGATTTCTCCTGTTTCAAAGTAATGGTTGATTTGGTTGAAGAGGTAAGGATTTCCCATGGCAGCGCGACCAATCATGACTGCGTCAGCACCGACTTCTTCGATGCGTTGTTTGGCTTCTTGGACAGTACGGATGTCACCATTAGCGATAAATGGAATCTTGGTCAGAGCTTGAGCAACCTTGTGCAGGGTCTCAAGGTCTGCGTGACCTGTATACATTTGCTCACGGGTACGGCCATGCATGGCGAGGGCAGAAACACCTGCTGCTTCAGCAGCGAGGGCATTTTCTACTGCAAGAGACGGGTCAGCCCAGCCGGTACGCATTTTGACAGTAAGTGGAATATCAAGGACAGACTGGACCTTGTTGATGATAGAGTAAATCTTATCTGGATCCTTGAGCCACATAGCGCCAGCTTCGTTCTTCACGATTTTGTTAACAGGGCAGCCCATGTTGATATCCACGATATCGGTTTTGGTGTTTTCTTGGATGAATTCTGCTGCGCGTGCTAGGCTGTCTTCATCACTACCAAAAAGTTGGATAGAAACAGGGTTTTCGCCTTCGTCGATATGAAGCATGTGCAAGGTTTTTTCATTGTTGTATTGGATTCCCTTGTCAGAGACCATTTCCATGACAACGAGTCCAGCTCCGAGCTCTTTTGCGATGGTACGAAAGGCTGAGTTGGTCACGCCAGCCATGGGCGCTAAAACGGTACGATTGGGAATCTCAACATTGCCAATCATAAAAGGTGTATTAAGATTTGTCACGAATGAGTTCCTCCAGGTCGTTTTCATCAAAGTTGTAAGTTGTTTGGCAGAATTGACAAGTGATTTCTGCCCCGTGGTCTTCCTCTTTCATTTCCTGTAGGTCTGAGCTTGGAAGGCTGGCAAGAGCGTTCATAAAGCGTTCATGGCTACAGTCACATTGGAAACGGATTTCTTCTTCAGAAAGACGCTTGTAGGCCTCGTCACCGTAGATAGCTTTGAGGAGGGCTTCGATATGGTCTTCACTTTCCAGAAGGGTCGAGATAGCTGGCATTTCTTGGATGCGTTTCTCAAAACGGGCAATCTCTTCTTCCTTGGCTCCCGGCAAGACTTGAACTAGGAAACCACCAGCAACCTTGACCTTGTCTTCTTCGTCCAAAAGGACATTGAGGCCGACTGCAGAAGGGGTTTGTTGGCTTTCAGTCAGGTAAAAGGCAAGGTCTTCACCGATTTCCCCAGAAATGAGGGGAGTCATAGAGTTGTAAGGATTTCCAGTACCGTAGTCTGTGATAACGAGGAATTGACCATTGCCGACAAAAGGTCCAACTAAAACTTCACCAGTTGCAGTCTTTTTGATGTCAACACCAGGATTTTGAACGTAACCTTTGACATTCCCCTTGGTATCAGCGACGGTGATGATAGCACCTAGAGAGCTAGAGCCCAGTACCTTCACTGTTAGTTTGGTATTTCCTTTTTCATTGGCTGCGAGAATCTGGCTAGCGATAAGAGTTCGACCAAGCGCTACAGTTGAGCTAGCTTGGGTTTGGTGTTTTTCTTGAGCAGTGCGGACGGTTTCAGTGCTATCAAGGACAAAAGCACGAAAGGCGCCACTTTCTGATATTGTTTTAATAATTTTATCCATAGCTACTATTTTAGCATAAAAATGCCCAAAGGGGGAGCCGTGTGTTTGTTGATTTTCAGGAGAATGGATAAGGAAATCAGCAGGTAAATAAAAAGAGAAACAGATTATTTCAGCATTTGTAAGATTTATGCTATGCTTAAGGTAGAAAATGAAAGGGGTAACAAATGTATTTAGGAGATTTGATGGAAAAGGCTGAATCTGGCCAATTTTCAATCCTTTCCTTTCTATTACAAGAGTCTCAGACGACTGTCAAGGCTGTAATGGAGGAAACAGGATTTTCAAAAGCAACCCTAACCAAATATGTCACCCTGCTCAATGACAAGGCTTTGGATAGTGGCTTAGAGCTGACTATTCACTTAGAAGATGAAAATTTGCGTCTGTCAATCGGTGCAGCTACCAAGGGGAGAGATATTCGGAGCTTGTTTTTGGAGAATGCTGTTAAATACCAGATTTTGGTCTATCTTCTCTACCACCAACAGTTTTTAGCCCATCAGCTAGCTCAAGAATTGATGATTAGTGAGGCTACGCTTGGTCGCCACTTAGCTAGTTTAAATCAGATTTTGTCAGAATTTGACTTATCCATCCAAAATGGACGTTGGCGAGGTCCAGAGCATCAGATTCGTTACTTTTATTTTTGTCTTTTCCGCAAGGTCTGGTCGAGTCAGGAGTGGGAAGGTCACATGCAGAAACCAGAGAGAAAGCAGGAAATTGCTACACTAGAAGAAATCTGCGGTGCGAGTTTGTCTTCGGGGCAGAAGTTAGACTTGGTTCTATGGTCTCACATCAGTCAACAGCGTCTCCGGGTCAATGCCTGTCAGTTTCAAGTCATAGAAGAGAAAATGCGAGGGTATTTTGACAATATTTTCTACCTTCGTTTGTTGAGAAAGGCTCCGTCCTTTTTTGCTGGACAACACCTCCCTCTCGGAACTGAGGATGGGGAGATGATGATTTTCTTCTCTTTCCTCCTATCTCATCGCATCCTTCCTCTTCATACTATGGAATATATCCTTGGTTTTGGAGGGCAGTTGGCAGGTTTGCTGACGCAGTTGATTCAAGAAATGAAGAAAGAGGAGTTGCTGGGTGATTATACAGAGGACCATGTCACCTATGAACTTAGTCAGCTTTGTGCTCAAGTCTATCTATACAAGGGCTATATTTTACAGGACCGCTACAAGTACCAGTTAGAGAATCGCCATCCTTATTTGTTGATGGAACATGATTTTAGGGGGATAGCAGAGGAGGTTTTTCATACCTTGCCCACTTTTCAGCAGGGGACGGATTTGGATAAGAAAATTCTCTGGGAATGGCTCCAGTTAATCGAATATATGGCTGAAAATGGTGGCCAGCATATGCGGATTGGTCTGGATTTGACATCAGGTTTTCTTGTCTTTTCAAGGATGGCAGCCATTTTGAAACGGTATTTGGAATACAATCGTTTTATTACCATTGAAGCCTATGACCGAACTCGACATTATGATTTGCTGGTTACCAACAACCCGATTCATAAGAAGGAACAAACACCAGTCTATTATTTAAAAAATGACTTGGATATGGAAGATTTGGCGGCTATTCGTCAGTTATTATTTACCTAAAAGGCTTGGTTGTTCCAGGTCTTTTTTGTGAAATTCACACAATCTCCTCACATTTTTTAAAAAATTAAAAAAAGTTGATGAACAAGAAAGCGCTTTATTTTGTATACTAGTAAGTGTAAAGAGGAAACATCCTCAAGATCTTTATCAGGAGGACAGCACATGTCACAAGAAAAATATATCATGGCCATTGACCAGGGAACTACAAGTTCTCGTGCCATTATTTTCAACAAAAAAGGAGAAAAAGTTAGCTCGAGTCAAAAAGAGTTTACTCAGATTTTCCCTCAGGCAGGTTGGGTTGAGCACAATGCCAATGAAATTTGGAACTCCGTCCAGTCAGTTATTGCGGGTGCTTTCATCGAAAGTGGTGTCAAGCCAAATCAAATCGAAGCAATCGGAATTACCAACCAACGTGAAACAACGGTTGTCTGGGATAAGAAAACAGGGCTCCCTATTTACAATGCTATCGTTTGGCAATCACGTCAGACAGCACCTTTGGCTGAGCAACTAAAAAGTCAAGGTTATGTGGAAAAATTCCATGAAAAGACTGGTTTGATTATCGATGCTTACTTCTCTGCGACCAAGGTTCGTTGGATTTTGGACCATGTAGAGGGCGCTCAAGAGCGAGCAGAAAAAGGGGAATTGCTCTTTGGTACCATTGATACTTGGTTGGTTTGGAAATTGACTGATGGTGCGGCTCACGTGACTGACTACTCAAATGCAGCTCGTACCATGCTTTATAACATTAAAGAACTCAAATGGGATGATGAGATTTTGGAAATCCTCAACATTCCTAAGGCTATGCTTCCAGAAGTTCGTTCTAACTCTGAAATCTACGGTAAGACAGCCCCATTCCATTTCTACGGTGGAGAAGTGCCAATCTCAGGTATGGCTGGGGACCAACAAGCAGCCCTCTTTGGGCAGTTGGCCTTTGAACCTGGTATGGTTAAAAATACTTATGGAACAGGTTCTTTCATCATCATGAATACTGGTGAAGAAATGCAGTTATCTGAAAACAACCTCTTGACAACCATTGGTTACGGAATTAATGGCAAGGTTTACTATGCATTGGAAGGTTCTATCTTCATAGCAGGTAGTGCCATTCAGTGGCTTCGTGACGGTCTTCGCATGGTCGAAAATTCACCAGAATCTGAAAAATACGCTCGTGATTCTCACAACAACGATGAAGTTTATGTCGTTCCAGCCTTTACAGGTCTAGGCGCTCCATACTGGAACCAAAATGCTCGTGGTTCCGTCTTTGGTTTGACTCGTGGAACAAGTAAAGAAGACTTTATCAAGGCGACTTTACAATCTATCGCTTATCAAGTGCGTGACATCATCGATACCATGCAAGTGGATGCGCAGACAGCTATCCAAGTCTTGAAAGTAGACGGTGGTGCAACTATGAACAATTTCCTCATGCAGTTCCAAGCGGACATCTTGGGAATCGACATCGCACGTGCCAAAAACTTGGAAACAACAGCTCTAGGGGCAGCCTTCTTAGCAGGTTTATCAGTAGGTTACTGGAAAGACTTGGATGAGTTGAAACTCTTGAACGAGACAGGAGAACTCTTTGAGCCATCTATGAACGAATCTCGCAAGGAACAACTCTACAAGGGCTGGAAGAAGGCTGTGAAAGCAACGCAAGTCTTTGCGGAAGTAGACGACTAATACTGGAAGAATAAAGCGACTCAGTTAGAAAGTGTGTAAATATGGAATTTTCAAAGAAAACACGTGAATTATCAATTCAAAAAATGCAGGAACGTACCTTGGACCTCTTGATTATCGGTGGAGGAATCACCGGTGCTGGTGTAGCTTTGCAGGCGGCAGCCAGTGGTCTAGATACTGGTTTGATTGAAATGCAAGACTTCGCAGAAGGAACATCTAGCCGTTCAACTAAATTGGTTCACGGAGGACTTCGTTACCTTAAGCAATTTGACGTAGAAGTGGTCTCAGATACAGTTTCTGAACGTGCAGTGGTTCAACAAATCGCACCACACATTCCAAAACCGGACCCAATGCTCTTGCCAGTTTACGATGAAGATGGAGCAACCTTTAGTCTCTTCCGTCTCAAAGTAGCCATGGACTTGTACGACCTTTTGGCAGGAGTTAACAACACACCAGCTGCCAACAAGGTTTTGAGCAAGGATCAAGTCTTGGAACGCCAGCCAAACTTGAAGAAAGAAGGTTTGGTAGGAGGTGGGGTTTACCTTGACTTCCGTAACAACGATGCGCGTCTCGTGATTGAAAACATCAAACGTGCCAACCAAGACGGTGCCCTCATTGCCAGCCACGTTAAGGCAGAAGGCTTCCTCTTTGACGAAAACGGCAAGATTACAGGTGTTGTAGCCCGTGATCTCTTGACAGACCAAGCCTTTGAAATCAAGGCCCGTCTGGTGATTAACACAACAGGTCCTTGGAGCGATAAGGTGCGCAATTTGTCTAATATGGGAACCCAATTCTCACAAATGCGTCCAACTAAGGGAGTTCACCTGGTAGTGGATTCAAGCAAGATCAAGGTGTCACAGCCAGTTTACTTTGATACAGGTTTGGGTGATGGCCGTATGGTCTTTGTTCTCCCACGTGAAAACAAGACTTACTTTGGTACAACTGATACAGACTACACAGGTGATTTGGAACATCCAAAAGTGACGCAGGAAGATGTAGATTATCTACTTGGTATTGTCAACAACCGCTTCCCAGAAGCGAATATTACAGTTGCTGACATTGAAAGTAGCTGGGCAGGTCTTCGTCCATTGATCGCAGGTAATAGCGCTTCTGACTACAATGGAGGAAATAACGGAACCATCAGTGATGAAAGCTTTAACAACTTGATTGCTACTGTTGAATCTTATCTCTCTAAAGAAAAAACGCGTGAAGATGTTGAGTCTGCTGTCAGCAAGCTTGAAAGCAGTACCTCTGAGAAACATTTGGACCCATCTGCTGTTTCTCGTGGCTCTAGCTTGGACCGAGATGATAATGGTCTCTTGACCCTTGCTGGTGGTAAAATCACAGACTACCGTAAGATGGCTGAAGGAGCTATGGAGCGCGTGGTTGACATCCTCAAAGCAGAATTTGACCGTAGTTTTAAACTGATCAACTCTAAGACTTACCCTGTTTCAGGTGGAGAATTGAACCCAGCAAATGTAGACTCAGAAATCGAAGCTTTTGCGCAACTTGGAGTGTCACGTGGATTGGATAGTAAGGAAGCCCATTACCTAGCAAATCTTTACGGTTCAAATGCACCGAAGGTCTTTGCTCTTGCTCATAGTTTGGAACAAGCACCAGGACTCAGCTTGGCAGATACTTTATCACTTCACTATGCAATGCGCAATGAGTTGGCTCTTAGCCCAGTTGACTTCCTTCTTCGTCGTACCAACCATATGCTCTTTATGCGTGATAGTTTGGATAGCATCGTTGAGCCAGTTTTGAATGAAATGGGACGATTCTATGACTGGACAGAAGAAGAAAAAGCAACTTACCGTGCTGATGTCGAAGCAGCTCTCGCTAATAACGATTTAGCAGAATTAAAAAATTAAGAAAAAATAAAAAAAATAAAAAAAATAAAAGAGGTGGAGGGTAGGACTCCTTGTCGCCCGCCCCTTCTTTTTAATGGAGACAGAAAGATGACGAATGAATTATTTGGAGAATTTTTGGGGACTTTAATCCTGATTCTTCTAGGAAATGGTGTTGTAGCAGGTGTAGTTCTTCCTAAAACCAAGAGCAATAGCTCAGGTTGGATTGTGATTACTATGGGTTGGGGGATTGCGGTTGCAGTTGCAGTTTTTGTATCTGGCAAGCTCAGTCCAGCTCATTTAAACCCAGCTGTGACCATTGGTGTGGCCTTAAAAGGTGGTTTGCCTTGGGCTTCCGTTTTTCCATACATCCTAGCTCAGTTCGCAGGGGCTATGCTTGGTCAGATTTTGGTTTGGTTGCAATTCAAACCTCACTATGAGGCAGAAGAAAATGCAGGAAATATCCTGGCAACCTTCAGTACTGGACCAGCCATCAAGGATACTGTATCAAACTTGATTAGCGAAATCCTTGGAACCTTTGTTTTGGTGTTGACAATCTTTGCTTTGGGGCTTTATGATTTTCAGGCAGGTATCGGAACCTTCGCAGTTGGAACCTTGATTGTCGGTATTGGTCTATCACTAGGTGGGACAACAGGCTATGCCTTGAACCCTGCACGTGACCTTGGACCTCGTATCATGCACAGTATCCTTCCAATTTCAAACAAGGGAGACGGAGACTGGTCTTACGCTTGGATTCCTGTTGTGGGACCTGTTATCGGTGCAGCCTTGGCCGTTCTCGTATTCTCACTTTTCTAATCTGGAAAACAACTATGTTGATAGAGCTTGAGATGGAAATCTCAGGCTTTTTTCTTTTAAAATATACATAGAAAACCGCATAATCCTTAAAATAAGCTGAAATCTATTGAAAACATACGGTAAACAATTGAAAAAATACTATATAAAGTGGTACAATGGTAGAAAAATAAGCTAGTAAGAATCACTCTTATTTTAGCGAAAAATTACAGAAATGAATGGTTTTTCTTGATGAAACAGAGAAAAGAATTGTACCTTTTTCTTGGTCGGACAGCCTTGTATTTTCTTATCTTTCTAGGGCTGCTTTACTTCTTTAGCTATCTTGGTCAGGGTCAAGGAAGCTTTATCTATAATGAATTTTAACTTGAAGGAGAATTCCTATTGTGTCAAATAAACCAATAGTAGATATGATTGAAACCATTGAGCATTTTGCTCAGATACAGCCTAGCTATCCTGTTTATAATGTTTTGGGGCAGGAACACACTTATGGCGATTTAAAGGCTGATTCGGATAGTTTGGCTACAGCCATTGACCAACTAGGCTTGCTTGAAAAGTCTCCTGTGGTTGTTTTTGGTGGCCAAGAATATGAAATGTTGGCAACTTTTGTAGCGCTGACTAAGTCAGGTCATGCCTACATTCCCATTGATAGCCATTCGGCCTTGGAGCGAGTTTCGGCTATTTTAGAAGTAGCGGAGCCAAGTTTGATTATTGCCATTTCAGACTTTCCTTTGGAGCAGGTTTCTACACCGATGATGACTCTAGCTCAGGTTCAAGAAGCCTTTGCTCAAGGGACTAGCTATGAGATCACGCATCCAGTCAAGGGCGATGATAATTACTACATTATCTTTACTTCTGGTACGACTGGTAAGCCAAAGGGAGTGCAGATTTCCCATGATAACCTCCTCAGCTTTACCAACTGGATGATTACGGATAAGGAATTTGCGACGCCAAGTCGTCCGCAAATGCTGGCTCAACCACCTTATTCATTTGACCTGTCTGTCATGTACTGGGCACCGACCTTGGCACTTGGTGGGACGCTTTTTGCTCTTCCATCTGCCATTACTCAGGACTTTAAGCAACTCTTTGCGACTATCTTTTCATTGCCAATCGCTATCTGGACATCAACCCCTTCTTTTGCAGATATGGCCATGTTGTCTGAAGCCTTCAACAGTGAGAAAATGCCTGGAATCACGCATTTCTACTTTGATGGTGAAGAATTGACGGTCAAAACGGCTCAAAAACTGCGTGAGCGTTTCCCGAATGCCCGTATTATCAATGCTTACGGTCCAACAGAAGCGACAGTAGCCTTGTCAGCTGTTGCTGTGACAGACGAGATGTTGGCGACTCTCAAACGCCTACCAATCGGCTATACCAAGGCTGATTCTCCAACCTTTATCATTGACGAGGAAGGAAATAAACTGCCAAATGGCGAACAGGGAGAAATCATTGTGTCAGGACCAGCTGTTTCAAAAGGTTATATGAACAATCCTGAAAAAACGGCAGAAGCCTTCTTTGAGTTTGAAGGTCTGCCAGCCTACCATACAGGCGATGTGGGAACCATGACAGATGAGGGCTTGCTTCTCTACGGCGGACGAATGGACTTCCAGATTAAGTTCAACGGTTACCGCATTGAGTTAGAAGATGTCTCTCAAAACCTCAACAAGTCTCGCTTTATCGATTCTGCTGTCGCTGTCCCACGTTATAATAAAGACCACAAGGTGCAAAATCTATTGGCCTATGTCATTTTAAAAGATGGTGTGCGTGAGCAGTTTGAGCGTGATATCGATATTACCAAGGCCATTAAGGAAGATTTGACAGACATCATGATGTCCTACATGATGCCGTCTAAATTCCTTTATCAAGACAGTTTGCCACTGACTCCAAATGGAAAGATTGACATTAAAGGATTGATTAACGAGGTGAATAAGAGATGATGGAGTTCTTTCAACAGCTTCCTCATTTAGAGCCATACGGCAATCCTCAGTATTTTGTCTATGTGATTGCTGCAACCTTGCCCATCTTTATCGGTCTCTTTTTCAAGAAACGCTTTGCCTGGTACGAAGTGCTGGTAAGTCTCTTCTTTATTGTCACCATGTTGGTAGGTGGGAAGACCAATCAGTTGGCTGCCTTGGGTATTTACCTTTGCTGGGAAATATTGCTCCTGCTTTTCTACAAGCATTATCGAAAAAGCAAGGATGGCAAGTGGGTCTTCTACTTAGTTAGTTTTCTGTCCCTCCTTCCGATTATCTTTGTCAAGGTGCAGCCAGCTATCAATGGAACGCAGTCTTTGCTTGGATTTTTGGGAATTTCTTACCTGACATTTCGTTCGGTTGGGATTATCATCGAGCTGAGAGATGGAGTGATTAAGGATTTTACCCTCTGGGAATTCCTTCGTTTCCTTCTCTTCATGCCGACCTTTTCAAGTGGTCCAATCGATCGCTTTAAGCGATTTAATGAAAATTATCAGACCATTCCTGAGCGAGATGAGTTGATGGATATGCTGGATGAATCTGTTCGCTATATCATGTGGGGCTTTTTGTACAAGTTTATCCTAGCTCATGTTTTAGGAGAGACCTTACTCTCTCCTTTGAAGAATTTAGCCTTGCAGTCAGGTGGCTTCTTTAACCCCTATGCCTTGGCAGTCATGTATACCTTTGGTCTGGAACTTTTCTTTGACTTTGCAGGTTATTCTATGTTTGCCTTAGCCATTTCAAATTTGATGGGAATCCGTAGCCCTATCAACTTTAACAAGCCCTTTTTATCAAGGGATTTGAAGGAGTTTTGGAATCGCTGGCACATGAGCCTTTCTTTCTGGTTCCGTGACTTTGTCTTTATGCGAATGGTCATGGTGTTGACCAGAAAGAAGGTCTTTAAAAATCGCAATGTAACCTCAAGTGTGGCCTACATTGTAAATATGCTGATTATGGGATTTTGGCATGGAGTGACCTGGTACTATATCGCCTATGGACTCTTTCATGGATTAGGCTTGGTCATCAATGACGCTTGGGTTCGCAAGAAAAAAACGCTCAATAAGGAGAGGAAAAAAGCAGGGAAAGCTGCTCTGCCTGAGAATCGCTGGATTCAGTTGCTTGGCATGGTTGTCACCTTCCATGTCGTCATGCTGTCATTCTTAATCTTTTCTGGATTTTTGAATGATCTATGGTTTAAAAAATAAAGGAAATAAAATATGGATATCAAATCAGAAGTTATCAAAATTATTGATGAGTTGTTTATGGAAGATGTTTCTGACATGATGGATGAAGATCTTTTTGACGCAGGTGTCTTGGATAGTATGGGAACGGTTGAGTTGATTGTGGAGATTGAAAACCGTTTTGACATTCGTGTCCCTGTAACAGAGTTTGGTCGCGACGACTGGAATACAGCTAATAAAATCATAGCTGGTATTGTGGAGCTACAAAATGCTTAAACGCTTATGGATGATCTTCGGACCGGTCTTGATAGCTGGTTTGTTGGTTTTTCTGCTCATTTTCTTTTATCCTACTGAGATGCGTCATAATCTAGGACCTGAAAAGCGTTCAGCAGTGGCTACTACTATCGATAGTTTTAAGGAGCGAAGTCAAAAGGTCAGAGCACTATCTGATCCGAACATACGTTTTGTTCCCTTCTTTGGCTCTAGTGAATGGCTTCGTTTTGACGGTGCTCATCCTGCAGTCTTGGCTGAGAAGTATAATCGCTCCTACCGTCCGTATCTTTTAGGACAGAGGGGAGCTGCATCGCTTAACCAGTATTTTGGAATGCAACAGATGTTGCCACAGCTAGAGAATAAACAAGTTGTGTATGTTATCTCACCCCAGTGGTTCAGTAAATATGGTTATGAGCCAGCAGCTTTTCAGCAGTATTTTAATGGAGACCAGTTGACCAGTTTTCTGGAACATCAATCTGGAGATCAGGCTAGCCAATATGCGGCGACTCGCTTACTACAGCAGTTTCCTAACGTAGCTATGAAGGATTTGGTTCAGAAGTTGGCAAGTAAAGAAGAATTGTCGACGGCAGACAATGAAATGATTGAATTATTGGCTCGGTTTAATGAACGCCAAGCTTCCTTTTTTGGGCAGTTTTCAGTTAGAGGCTATGTCAATTATGATAAGCATGTAGTTAAGTATTTAAAGACCTTGCCAGACCAGTTTTCTTATCAAGCTATAGAAGATGTCGTTAAAGCAGATGCTGAAAAGAATACTTCCAATAATGATCTGGGAATGGAAAATTATTTCTATAATACGCAGATTAAGAAGGATCTGAAGAAATTAAAGGACTCTCAGAAAAGCTTTACCTATCTCAAGTCGCCAGAGTATAATGACTTGCAGTTGGTTTTAACACAGTTTTCTAAATCTAGGGTAAACCCGATTTTTATCATTCCACCTGTTAATAAAAAATGGATGGACTACGCTGGTTTACGAGAGGATATGTACCAACAAACGGTGCAGAAGATTCGCTACCAATTAGAAAGTCAAGGTTTTACCAATATAGCAGATTTTTCTAAGGACGGCGGGGAGCCTTTCTTTATGAAGGACACCATTCACCTTGGTTGGTTAGGTTGGTTGGCATTTGATAAGGCCGTTGATCCCTTCCTATCCAATCCCACCCCAGCTCCGACGTACCATCTGAATGAGCGCTTTTTCAGTAAAGACTGGGCGACTTATGATGGAGATGTCAAGGCATTTCAATAGATAATAGTATAGAAGAGTTCAAGGATGAAACTAGTTTTCACGTTTTTTCTTGACTCTTTTTTTGGTTGTGATATAATTAACCAGTAAATAATTTTTCAAAGAATAGTATTTTTCTTTTAAAAAAGAGAAGTCTAAAAGGAAAGGAGTCAGATATGAGACAGCTAGCGAAGGATATCGATGCTTTTTTGAATGAGGTGATTTTACAGGCAGAAAACCAACATGAAATCCTAATAGGTCATTGTACTAGCGAGGTAGCTCTGACCAATACCCAGGAGCATATCCTCATGCTCTTGTCGGAGGAATCTTTAACAAATTCAGAGTTGGCTCGTCGTCTCAATGTCAGTCAGGCGGCAGTTACCAAGGCCATTAAGTCTTTGGTCAAGGAAGGGATGTTGGAAACATCTAAAGATCCTAAGGATGCGCGTGTGATTTTTTATCAGTTGACTGATTTGGCTCGTCCAATCGCTGAGGAGCACCATCATCACCATGAGCATACACTTTTAACCTATGAACAAGTGGCGACTCAGTTTACTCCAAATGAACAAAAAGTGATCCAGCGGTTTTTGACTGCTTTAGTAGGAGAAATCAAATAATGAGATATATTACGGTAGAGGATTTATCCTTCTATTATGATAAGGAGCCCGTTCTTGAACATATCAATTATAGTGTTGATAGTGGGGAATTTGTTACCTTGACAGGGGAAAATGGGGCGGCTAAGACGACACTCATCAAGGCCAGTCTTGGAATCCTCCAGCCACGCATTGGAAAGGTGACCATTTCAAAGACAAATACGCAGGGTAAGAAATTGAGAATAGCTTACCTTCCTCAACAGATTGCCAGTTTTAACGCTGGTTTTCCAAGTACGGTTTATGAATTTGTCAAGTCGGGTCGCTATCCGCGAAAAGGCTGGTTCCGTCGTTTGAATGCTCATGATGAGGAGCATATCAAGGCTAGTTTGGACTCAGTTGGTATGTGGGAACACCGAGACAAACGCTTGGGGTCTCTCTCTGGGGGACAAAAGCAGCGAGCGGTGATCGCTCGTATGTTTGCTTCGGACCCAGATGTGTTTATCCTAGATGAGCCGACAACGGGGATGGATGCAGGAAGTAAAAATGAATTTTACGAACTTATGCACCACAGCGCCCATCATCATGGCAAGGCTGTTTTGATGATTACCCATGACCCTGAAGAAGTTAAGGATTATGCGGACCGCAATATTCATCTAGTCCGTAACCAAGACTCGCCATGGCGTTGTTTCAACGTTCATGAGAATGATCAGGAGGTGGGCCATGCTTAGTTTGTTATCTTATGACTTTATGCAACGTGCCTTTCTGGCTGTTATTGCCATGAGTCTTTTCTCGCCAGTTCTTGGAACCTTCCTTATCTTGCGCCGTCAGAGTTTGATGAGTGATACTCTTAGCCACGTCTCGCTTTCAGGTGTAGCCTTTGGGTTGGTTTTGGGGATTTCTCCGACAGTTTCTACGATTGCCATTGTCTTGATTGCGGCGGTCTTTCTGGAGTATCTCCGTACGGTTTACAAGAGCTTTATGGAAATCGGGACGGCTATCCTTATGTCAACAGGTCTGGCTGTTTCTCTGATTGTCATGAGCAAGGGAAAAAGTTCTAGTTCTATGAGTTTGGACCAGTACCTTTTTGGTTCAATCGTGACTATCAGCGAAGAGCAGGTTATTTCCCTCTTTGTCATTGCGGCGGTTGTTTTGATTTTGACCTTCCTCTTCCTTCGTCCAATGTATATCCTGACCTTTGATGAGGATACGGCCTTTGTGGATGGCTTGCCCGTTCGTACCATGTCCATTCTTTTTAACATGGTGACGGGGGTGGCCATTGCCCTTATGATTCCAGCTGCGGGAGCTCTTCTGGTATCGACCATTATGGTCTTACCAGCTAGTATTGCCCTGCGTCTGGGGAAAAATTTTAAATCGGTTATGCTACTTGCTAGTGCTATTGGCTTTTTGGGAATGGTGGCAGGACTCTACATTTCCTACTATGCAGAAACACCTGCAAGTGCAAGTATTACTATTATTTTTGTAACTGTTTTCTTGCTAATTAGTTTAGTAAGACGTTTTATCAAATAGGAGACTAAGATGAAAAAAATTAGCTTATTACTAGCCAGTCTATGTGCCTTGTTTTTAGTGGCTTGTTCCAATCAAAAGCAGGCAGATGGCAAACTAAATATCGTGACAACCTTTTACCCTGTCTATGAATTTACCAAGCAAGTTGCAGGAGATACTGCTAATGTAGAACTCCTAATCGGTGCTGGTACAGAACCCCATGAATACGAACCATCTGCCAAGGCAGTTGCCAAAATCCAAGACGCAGACACCTTCGTTTATGAAAATGAAAACATGGAAACTTGGGTTCCTAAATTGCTAGATACCTTGGATAAGAAAAAGGTCAAAACCATCAAGGCGACAGGCGATATGTTGCTCTTGCCAGGTGGTGAGGAAGAAGAGGGAGACCATGACCATGGAGAAGAAGGCCATCACCATGAGTTTGACCCCCATGTTTGGTTATCACCAGTTCGTGCCATTAAACTTGTAGAGCACATCCGTGACAGCTTGTCAGCAGATTATCCTGATAAAAAAGAGACCTTTGAGAAGAATGCGGCTGCCTATATCGAAAAATTGCAAGCCTTGGATAAGGCTTATGCAGAAGGCTTATCCAAAGCCAAACAAAAGAGCTTTGTAACGCAACACGCAGCCTTTAAATATCTCGCCTTGGACTATGGACTCAAACAAGTCGCAATCTCAGGCCTTTCTCCAGATGCCGAGCCATCAGCTGCTCGTTTGGCAGAATTGACAGAGTATGTCAAGAAAAATAAAATCGCCTATATCTACTTTGAAGAAAATGCCTCACAAGCCCTTGCTAACACACTTTCAAAAGAGGCAGGTGTCAAAACAGATGTCCTCAATCCTTTAGAAAGTCTGACAGAAGAAGATACCAAGGCTGGAGAAAATTACATCTCTATCATGGAGAAAAACCTCAAGGCTCTAAAACAAACAACAGACCAAGAAGGTCCAGCTATCGAACCTGAAAAGGCAGAGGATACGAAGACAGTTCAAAATGGTTACTTTGAGGATGCAGATGTCAAGGATCGTACCTTGAGTGACTATGCAGGTAACTGGCAATCAGTTTATCCTTTCCTTGAAGATGGAACTTTTGATCAGATCTTTGACTACAAGGCTAAGTTGACTGGTAAGATGACTCAGGCTGAGTACAAGGCCTACTATACAAAAGGCTATCAGACAGATGTGACTAAGATTAATATCACTGATAACACTATGGAATTTGTTCAAGGTGGACAAAGTAAGAAATTCACCTACAAGTATGTTGGTAAGAAAATCTTAACTTACAAGAAAGGCAATCGTGGCGTGCGCTTCCTCTTTGAAGCCACAGATGCAGACGCTGGACAATTCAAGTATGTTCAGTTTAGTGACCACAATATCGCCCCAGTTAAGGCAGAACATTTCCATATCTTCTTTGGAGGCACAAGCCAAGAAGCCCTCTTTGAAGAAATGGATAACTGGCCAACCTACTACCCAGATAACCTATCTGGACAAGAAATCGCCCAAGAAATGTTGGCGCATTGATGAGAAATCGACTAGTTCATAGGAGCTAGTCGGTTTTTGGGTACTAGATGGCTAACTTCATTATAGATCTTTCAGAACTTTAAACAATAAATAAAACTCTTGAAATCTTAGCGCTTGTGTGTTAGAATAATTTTATCGGGTAAGGTTCATTAGAACACCAAATCCCTTAACTATTGCAGTAGTTAAGGGATTTTTTGGTATATTCTATAGTAATAGAAAAAGACCCTCTAAATTTTGTAGAGAGCCTTAAAAAATCAAAATAAAAAGATAACCCCAGGCACATAGGAATGCTCAACCTTTCAGTCTACCCCATTCTGGGACCCAGCGTTTATCCTTCACAAGTTATCTTATTGAGTTCATTATATCACACTTATGGAAAATGTAAAGAAATTTGTATAGTATTTTTAAATGAATTGATGAAAAATCAAATACCTTTCAGAACTAAGGAACTTTAAATAATAAATAAAACTCTTGAAATATCTGGGCTTATATGCTAGAATGTAGTTAGTGTATAAGGTTCATTAGAACACCAAAGCCCCTAACTACTGCCATAGTTAAGGGCTTTTTTGACGTATCTTAGCGATTTAACGGGTGTTGATAGGCTAGTCAGTCGGTCTACTTCTTACCATCTAGCCATTTGCAGACGAAATACAAGATAATTCCTGCTATAACATCCGCTATAATAGTAAGAGCAAGCTCAGGCATAAGGCTCATTAGTTTCACCTCCTCTCACGACCCCATAGGAACGTAATCGGTAACCGATGACCAAAATAGTATACCACACTAAATTTAGATCATCAAGGTCACTTAATGCTTGAACTATTGTAGATTATATGCTAGAATATAGTTAATTGATAAGGTTCATTAGAACACCAAAGCCCCTAACTAGTGCGATAGTTAAGGGCTTTTTTGACGTATCTTAGCGATTTAACGCGTGTTGATAGGCTAGTCACTCGGTTTACTCTTTACTATCTAGCCATCTGCAGACGAAATACAAGATAATTCCAGCTATAACATCCGCTATAATAGTAAGAGCGAGCTCTATGATAAGGCTCATTAGTTTCACCTCCTCTCACGACCCCATAGGAACGTAATCGGTAACCGATGACAAAAGTATTATACCACACTAAATTTAGATCATCAACCTCACTTAATGCTTGAACTATTGTAGATTATATGCTAGAATATAGTTAATTGATAAGGTTCATTAGAACACCAAAGCCCTTAACTATTGCCGTAGTTAAGGGCTTTTTTGACGTATCTTAGCGATTTAACGGGTGTTGATAGGCTAGTCAGTCGGTCTACTCCTTACTATCTAGCCATCTGCAGACGAAATACAAGATAATTCCAGCTATAACATCCGCTATAATAGTAAGAGCGAGCTCTATGATAAGGCTCATTAGTTTCACCTCCTCTCACGAACCCATAGGAACGTAATCGGTAACCGATGACAAAAATAGTATACCACAATAAATTTAGATCATCAACATTGCTTAATGCTTGAACTATTGGAGTGCGGTTCACTGTAATGATGTTTTTGTTATCCTATTAAAGGGTTAGCTGTTATTTGTTTTGTTTAGTTAGCCATAGCTTGAAAAGTTCAGATAGTACTTGGATAAATAACGGAGCTAGAAATATTCTGAGCAAGGTTTCTAATATATGTAACTTAAATTGATAGAAATTAGACGACAATAGGACAATTCATCTCTAATTATTGACATTTCAGGAAAAATCGCAGTAAAAACGGTACAGCCTTCTTTAAATGTGCTATAATACTAGAAAAATACTTGTGGAGGTTCCATTATGGCAATATTTTTCATGATTTTTCTGATTGTTTGTGTGCTCCTATTGGTGATAGTCACACTGAGTACGGTTTATGTGGTTCGTCAGCAGTCGGTGGCGATTATTGAACGCTTTGGGAAATACCAAAAGGTTGCCAATAGCGGTATTCATATTCGCTTGCCTTTTGGGATTGACTCGATTGCAGCGCGGATTCAGTTGCGTTTGCTGCAAAGTGATATTGTGGTTGAGACCAAGACCAAGGACAATGTGTTCGTTATGATGAATGTAGCGACTCAGTACCGTGTCAATGAACAGAGCGTGACAGATGCCTACTATAAACTTATGCGTCCAGAATCTCAGATTAAATCTTATATCGAAGACGCTCTTCGCTCTTCTGTTCCAAAATTAACCTTGGATGAATTGTTTGAGAAAAAAGATGAGATTGCCCTTGAAGTTCAACACCAAGTGGCGGAAGAAATGACTACTTATGGTTATATTATCGTGAAAACCTTGATTACTAAGGTGGAGCCAGATGCAGAAGTTAAGCAATCCATGAATGAAATCAATGCGGCGCAACGCAAACGGGTCGCAGCGCAAGAATTGGCGGAAGCTGACAAGATTAAAATCGTCACTGCAGCTGAAGCCGAAGCAGAAAAAGACCGCCTTCATGGTGTGGGGATTGCCCAACAACGTAAGGCGATTGTGGATGGATTGGCAGAGTCTATCACTGAACTCAAGGAAGCCAATGTTGGCATGACAGAAGAGCAAATCATGTCCATTCTTTTGACCAACCAGTATTTGGATACCTTGAATACCTTTGCCTCTAAAGGAAATCAGACTATCTTTTTACCAAATACTCCAAATGGTGTAGATGATATCCGTACACAAATCTTGTCAGCCCTTCGCGCTGAGAAGAAATAATAGACTAAAGAGCTTGGCAACAGGCTCTTTTTGTATTACGTTTGTTAAGAAAAACAAAGAACATTGATATACATTTAACTAAAAATTATTGTATATTGTCTACTTTAATTAGGAATGATAAGGGAATAACTAGAAAGATTTGTGAATACAGACTATTTCTGATATACTAAATATACAGTAATAATGAATGATGGGAGATGGGATGAAAGAATTTCAATTTGAGAGAAAGCAGCGTTTTTCTTTGAGGAAATATGCAATAGGAGCTTGTTCGGTCTTGCTAGGAACGAGTTTATTTTTTGCTGGTATGGGTGCTCAACCTGTACAGGCTACCGAAACGACTTCAACACTAATTTCAAGTCATTATTTGGATGAGCAGGATTTACCTAAAAAGCTAAAATCTGAGTTGCAATGGTTTGAGGAAAATAAGATTGAGGTAAAAGAGGGAAAAGAATACTACTTTATCTATCGAAAATTGGCTACAAGATTACCAGAAACAGGTCTGTTTTCTAATGATGGGATGTTTATCTTGGGAGCAGGATTATTATTGCTTTCCTTCACTTTAATCAAGAGAAAAAGGAGAGCGTCTTACTTCCTTGTGGCAGTCTTTGCTGTTGGTGGATGGGGAGCATCCATCTCTGCTTTAGAAAATCTGTTAGAATTGCAACCAGCCCTTGTTAAGAGAGTAGAAGGTCAGTTTTTACCAAGTCCTGAAAGAGTCCAAGGATATGAATTTACGGGATATTATTTGGTAAGAGATAGTGCTAGCAAGGAACTTTCTGTTGATAAGATAGAGTCGCCAGCATTATCTCAAAAGGAGGAAAGTTCAGAACCTCAATTTAAGAAGATTGTACCACAGACTGCATCTCATTTTAGCTCGACTGAAGACCTTGTGCAATCTCCTCAACCATCCTACGCAGTTGAGAAAATTGTTGAAGCTCCTGTAAGCAAACAAGCTCCTGATGAAATTGTGCCCATAGGGACTAAGGAGGAAGTTGCAGGAAATCCCCAAGGAGAACAACCGAAAGCAGAAGATAATAGTGATTATAAAACAAGTCCTGAGGAAGGCGTGTTAAATGCCACAGTAGAGAAACCAGAATTGCTAGTCACTACAGAGGAGATTGCTTTCCAAACGATAGAACAAGAAGATGCAACCTTAGCTAAAGGGCAAACTAAAGTTGTTCAAGAAGGTGTTGTTGGTGAACGCACCATCTATACGGAAGTCACTATCGTTAACGGGGAAAAATCTAGCAAAGTTATAGAAAATATAATCACAAAAGAGCCGGTGGATAAGGTGATTGCAGTTGGGACTAAGGAAGAAGTTGCACCAAAACCAACACAACCTGTAACTCCAGAGCCAGAGGAAGTTAAACCAGTTCAACCTGAAAAAACTCCAATAGTAGAGAATGAAACAGAGACAAAACCAGCTGATGGAATAGGACAACCAAGACCAGGAGCAGAAGAAACGCCGGGTACAGAAGCAACACCCGACGAGAAACAAACACCTGACAAACCCGAAGCCGAGCCGAAGCAACCAGATCCAGCAACCCCAGCTGTGGAATCAGGGGGCGAGGAGAATCAAACTCTTGCCCCACAAGGTACTGAGTCTAATCAACCATCTAAAGTAGCTGCTGAGACAAAAGATTCTGAGCCAGAAAGCCCAGTTGTGGAATCAGGGCGAGAAGAAGACCAATCCCCTTCGGAACAAAAGGGTGAGGAGAACCAGCTGGAGAATCCAGTTGAGGGGGTCAAAGATGTTGGTGAATCTGCCCCACAAGAAACCCAAAAACAACCAGAACAAACGGCTCCATCTCCAGAGGTCAACCCAAGTCCAGTAAACGAACCAGAACCAGCTGTTCAGCCTGAACCCTTAGCTCCCCAAGTGCAACCAACTGTCCCAAATCCAGTAACGAAAGAAAAAGTATTAGAGTATAAAACAATATATAAAGCATCGCCAGCTTTAAATTACAAAGAGCAACGAGTAGAAGTAGCAGGCGAAAATGGTAAGGAAGTGACAACTACTTCTTACAGTTTTGATGAAAGTACTGGGAAAATAGTAGAAAACACTTCAACAAAGATAGAAAAACATCCAGTAGATAGAGTTATTAAGGTTGGAAATGTAGAAGAAACAACCTCAACAACCAAAAGAGGTGAACAGTTTATCGCGGATGAGTCACTTGATAAAGGTGTCAAAGAAGTCAGAAATCAAGGTCAAGATGAAGAAACGACAACAATAAAAGTTTACAAAGTAAATGAACAAACAGGAGACTTGACGGAGCCAGCTGTAACAACAAAAGTCGCTAAGCCAATGCAAGCGAAAATAACGGCAGTAGGAACAAAACCAACAGTTCAATCACAAGAAATTCCTTTTAAGACAGTTTATAAAGCATCGCCAGATTTAAGTTACAATGTGCAAGAAGAAGAAACACCAGGGGAAAACGGTCGTACAGTATCAACTACAAAATACACATTAAATCCTGAAACAGGGGCTATCTCAGAAGAAACTACAACTGAAAATATTCCAGTTAAAGACAAAGTAGTAAAAGTTGGAAATGTGGAAAAGATAGTGTCACCTATAGAAATCACTGAGTTGAGAAAAGATAACCTTGAACTTCCAAAAGGAAAAGAAGTAGTTGAATATGCAGGAGAGCAAGGGGAAAAAACCGTCACTAAAACTTATGAAGTTAATCCGGAGACAGGAGAGTTATCAAATCCAGTAGAGAAGACTGAAACAACTAAAGCTATGCGCCAAAAAGTAATCTTGGTTGGTACTAAAGAAGACAAACCACATCTATTGCCAGAAAATAGCGAGTTAGAAAATGCAGTGGATGTGATGGAAGCTAGTAGAGAAATGAAGTCTGTAGACTTCTTAACAGATGAAAAAATAAAAGCGCAACTAACTCCGTCTGCTTTAGAAATAGAGCGTGATTTTTATAAAAAACGCAGTGAGTTGAAAAAAACGCAGCCGCAGATAAGGGATGATGAAGTAAGAGAAATTCTACGAAAAGAATATCTTGAAAAATTATCGATTAAAGAAACACTCGATGCGACTAAAACCGATTTAGAAGCTAGTTTGAAAAAAGTTGCGGCGCATACCTTGAGTATTTTAGGTGACAATCAACAAAATAGAGAAAAAGTAAAAGGTGATATTGAAGCTAATAAAGAGAAAATATTACTAGGGTTATCCTATATCAATCGTTTTTATAATATTGATTTTGGAGATACTAATATCCGCGATATTCTAGCTTATAATCCAAGCTCATTTGGTAAGAAAGAGGTTACTGCTTTAGATTGGTTAACCCACCTTGGGTCTATGAGTTATGATGAATTAAGATTAACCAATAGTCCAAAAACATTTGAGAAATACTTTGGTAAAATTACAGATAAACCAACATTATTAGAGTTCCTAGATTACAACAGAACTACATTCACTAATATGGATGGCGATACGTGGTTGAAGAAAGCGACTAAAGCTATCGTAGTTGAAAAAGCTTCGAAAGAAAAACCTGATGAAAAAGTAGACTTATATACAAAATTAACTACTCTTCCTGAGAAATATGGAGCAGAAGAACTTCAAATAAAAAATAGAAGACAACACAATATAGCTACATTATTAGGTTTAGTGAATATTAAAGAACCAAGCGTGTATGCTATAACTAACATAGCGACGGTAACCTACGGAAACATCGGAACGTATATGGATACTTCTTTAGAGAAAACCAATAAAGCTAAGTATACCGAAGAGCTTAATAAGGTTAAAGAATTGATAGAATTAACAGCTACAAGGCAGGCTAATTATGTTGATACTTTATATAGAATAACAAAAGAAGAAAATCGTCCGAAACTAATTACAAATAGAGTAATTGTCGATACGATGAAACAATATACTGCAGACGTAAATGCTAGAATAAATACTACATGGTCTAAAGAATCAGGACCAACAGCAGATAAAGGGGTTAAAGACTTTATGACACCTCTAGGATTGTATTCACCATCGCAAAATGTAGGTGCAGAAGCCAATGGAGTGGGTGTCCGTTACTTCATAGATAGAGTTCTGGATGATAGAGGTTCAGCTACTTATTCTCATGAAATGACGCATTTATTAGACAGAACAGTACTGTTTAATAATCATGGTCGTCGAGATGGTACAGCGGCAGAGTTTTATGCTAGAGGAATTTTTGAAAATTCTTACACACCAGAAAAAGATACGTATTTTAACCTAAACTTTGTTTTTGACGAAAGTAAGAAAAATGGCTTCTACAACAAAACGCCAGATAGATTCAAAACAGATGCAGACTTGAAATCTTATATGCATGGAAGTTTTGATGTGTTATATAGTTTAGATTATTTAGAAGCGGAAGCAACAAAACAACTTTTAGCGGCAGATAAAACTAAATACTTCAAGAAAATAACTCCGATTACTTCAACTGGGACTAGAACACCCGTAACATACACAAATCCAGCAGTTCAAGCTACGCACAAGAGTGAAAAAATCTCAGAAATCACACTGGCAGAAGCGGAAAAACTAACGGATATCAATAGCTTGATTGATAATAATATTTTAGTGAACCGTTACATTATAAAAGGATTTACTGATAAAGGTACTATTCAAGCTAATGGGTATTATTTAGTGGATATGTTTGATACCATTTATGGTGTTAGTCAAAATGACTCTGGTATGAGTGGGGATATCACCTTTAGAAAACAAGCCTTTGAACTTATGGGTGCTCTAGGATATTATGAGGGATTCGTACCTTATGTATCGAATCAGTTTAAAGTAGAAGCAGAAGCGGCAGGAAAACCATTATCCGATAAGTATATTTTTGAAAAAATTCTAGGAAAATCTTACGCAGCTTTCAAAAAAGAGCAAATAACTGAGCGTGTTGAGAAATTAGGTAAGTTAAAACTAATTACTATAAATTACAATGGAAAAGAAGAAGTGATTGATAGTAAAGAAAAATTACAAGAGCTTATGAATAAAGCTGTTTTAGCTGAACTAGCCCAGATAAAAGCAGGCAATACCACGGCTAAAAAGTTTGAGTTTATCGAAACCCCAGTTCAAAAACTGAAAAAAGCGATTTATAAAGCTTATCTCAAAGATTCAGATGACTTTAGACAGTCGATTTACAATAGTTAAGACAAAAGGGACATCTCTCTGGAATGAACATTCAGAGAGGTGTTTTTTTGCGCTCTTGTAAGGTTTGACTTTATTAGTTTGCTTGAATATGGAGTGATTTTCAGACTTTTCCACAAATTATAGAATCTTTTCTGAGTATTTAGGGAGTGATAGAGGAAGTCTTGAAAGCGCTTTTGTTTTGTGCTATAGTCAAGTAAATCGAGTCGTTTAAAGAGGAATGCTTGTATGAGAAGAGAAGAAGTTTTACGAAATCACTGGTTTTTTAGCCAAGAGATGGGGAAGGAAGAGGCCTTGGCACCGGATTTTCAGAGGGGAAATTGGCAGGCCATTCAAGTGCCACATGACTGGAGTATTTACAATGATTTTGACCATTATTCGCCAGCGCAAAATGAGGGTGGTCAGTTAAATGGGGGTCAGGCTTGGTACCGGACGCAGTTTTACTTGGAAGAAGATGCCAGTCTTGTATCGGTGCGTTTGTTGTTTGACGGGGTTTACATGAATGCCCAAGTCTATATTAACGGGCAAGTGCTGGGCTATTATCCCAATGGCTATACACCCTTTTCTTATGATATCACCTCTTATCTAAGAAACGATGGGACAGCCAACCAGCTTGCGGTTTTTGTGGAAAATAAGCAACCTAGCAGTCGTTGGTATTCGGGCAGTGGTGTTTACCGAGAAGTAAAATTATTGATTAGAGATTTGGTGCATCTGGATTTATATGGGATTAAGATAGAAAGTCCCAAGCTCAAGGAGCAAAGAGATGGATGGGTGGAAACTCAGCTTGAAAGTAAAGTTTCAAATGATGGGCCTCAGTCTGTGTCGGTATATTTAGAACAGAGTATCTGGTATGATGGACAACAGCTGTCAGACTGGCAGGCGACAGACTCTCTAGTGATTGAGTCTGGGGACAAATATTCTTTCCAACAAGCCATATCAATTTTCCAACCTTTGCTTTGGGATATTGACCATCCTCATCTCTATCAGTTGAAGACTCGCCTTTATAAAAATGGCATTTTGGTTGATGAAGAAGAGGAGAGCTTTGGTTACCGCTATATAGATTGGCAAGCGGATAAGGGCTTCTTTCTAAATGGTCGCTGGTTGAAGATTCATGGAGTTTGTCTGCACCATGACTATGGATCTCTGGGAGCTGTGGAAAACAGGTCAGCTGCCGAGAGACGATTGCGCCAGATGAAGGAAATGGGCGTCAATGCGATTCGAATCACCCATAATCCAGCTAGTAGTATCTTGCTAGATGTGGCTGCTAAAATGGGGCTACTTATTCAAGAAGAAGCATTTGATACCTGGTATGGAGGCAAGAAAGAATATGACTATGGTCGCTTTTTTGAGGAAGAAGCGACTCATCCAGAAGCGAAAGCAGGCGATTTCTGGTCAGATTACGACTTGCGCACTATGATTGAGCGTGGCAAGAACAATCCAGCGATTTTTATGTGGTCCTTGGGAAATGAAGTCAGCGAAGCAAATGGCGATGCCCATTCATTGAAAACTATTAAACGCTTGCTGGAAAGGGTCAATGAGATTGATGATAGCCGTTTTGTGACCATGGGAATGGACCAGTTCCGCTTTGGAGATGGTTCTGGAGGTCATGAAAAGATTGCTGATTTGCTGGATGTGGTAGGCTTGAATTACTCGGAAGATAATATTGATAGGATTCGTAAAAGACATCCCAAGTGGCGACTTTACGGGTCTGAAACCTCATCGGCTACCCGAACGCGTGATAGCTATTTTCGCCCAGCTAAGGAATGGGTTGGGGATAATCGCCACGTGCGGAATTTTGAACAGTCAGACTATGGCAATGATCGGGTTCCTTGGGGGAAGACGGCGACGGCTTCTTGGATAGCAGATAGAAATCGGCTAGACTATGCGGGTCAGTTTATCTGGACAGGAGTGGACTATATAGGTGAGCCGACTCCTTGGCACAATCAAAATGACACGCCTGTAAAGAGTTCCTATTTTGGGATCGTGGATACGGCAGGGATTCCTAAAAATGACTATTATCTTTACCAAAGTCAGTGGGTGGACCTAGATCAGCAGCCTATGGTTCATATCTTACCTCACTGGAATTGGGAAATCCACAAGAGTTATCAACAAGTTGTGGATAAGTATGGGGATATCCCTGTTCGAGTCTATTCAAATGCTGGTTCAGTAGAGCTATTTCTCAATGGGAAATCCCAAGGCAGAAAGACTTTTCAGGAAAAATGGACTTCAGGCGGTAGAAAATACCAAGAGGGAGAAGGTTCTGGCCAACTCTATCTTGAATGGCGTTTGGCTTATCAACCGGGAGAATTGCGTGCTGTAGCTTATGACCGTCAAGGTCAGCTTGTGGCAGAAGATAGGGTGGTGACTGCAGGTAAGCCTGCTAAGATTGGGTTACATGCCGAGAAATCACAACTGGAGCCAGATGGGCAAGACCTCCTCTATCTCTATTTTGATGTATTGGACAAGAATGGAAATTGGGTTCCGACTGCTTCCAATCAGCTTCATTTTAAAATTGAAGGCCCTGCTCGTATTGTGGGTGTGGATAATGGAAGGCAGGCCAGTCATGAACGTTACAAGGCTCAGAAAAATGGTCGGTTTAAGCGGAAAGCCTTTCATGGCAGAGGTGTCCTCTTAGTTCAGAGCTTGGAGCAGGCAGGTCTAGTCAGAGTAAAGGCCAGTGCCAGAGGGCTAGAGCCAGCAAGTTTTGATCTCTTAGTGGGAGAGGCTTTGGCTACCCAACCAGTGAAAAATAAGCGCTTGTTTGAGATTCGAGTGAACAAGCAGGCAGAATTACAAGAAGGGGATTCCCCAGCCATTGGACTTTATCCACAAACTGTGGATAACCCTGTGAACAAGGTGGGGAATAGTGAAGTGATTTGGGAGATGAGTGGCAGTGCCCACGCCATTATCAAGCAGGGAGTGCTTCATTGCTTGTCTGCAGGGGACTTGGTTATCCGAGCCATGTATCAAGGGAAAACCTATCAACTGCATTTGCAGGTAGCAGAAAATACCTCGCTAGGGCAGGCAGTGTCTGTACGACCACTTCGCTTGTATACAGCTAAGGGGACTTATCCACAGCTTCCGTCCTCGGTCTTGGTGGACTATGAGTCAGGCGGTGTAAAACGAGTCAAGGTTGTCTGGGAGAAAATTCCTAAAGAAGCTTTGGAAAGCTTTCATGAATTTACGGTATCTGGCCAGCTAGAAGGTCTGGATTTAAAGGCTTCGGCTCAGGTTTGTGTTCAAGGGATTTACGCTATTGAGCCTGAAAGGGTCTGGACGCTTGTCAAGGAAGCTCCACACTTACCAGACCGAGTCAAGCTAGTCTTATCAGATGGTAGACGAGATACGGCCAAGGTGACTTGGGATGAACTCAATCCTCAAATCTATGATCAGGTAGGAGAATGTGTGCTCACAGGACAAGTAGCGGGCTGTGAGTGGCCGGCAACAGTCACTATTCATGTGACAGATGCCAGTGTAGATGGGGAAGTCATTTCCAATCAATGGACAGGGTCCAATCTGCCTCTGGTCTTTGCTTCCCACTCAGAGCTGAATCACCCAGTCTCTTACCTCAATGACAAGGTCATTTCTCGGAAGAAATCGACAGCCAATACTTGGATTGCTAAGTCAGATCAAGCTAGCGTGGGCATTCTTTTTGGAGATGCAGGGATTTTAAAACCGCGATTTGTGGATAATGTGACCTTGTATTATGTTGAGAATCAAGAATACGTGGCGATGGAGCCTACTTTTATTGATTATTATGTAGGGAATGAGCCTAGCTTGCCTCGGACTCCCAATCATTTGGATAAGGATTCCCTGCTCAAACAAGAGGAGAATTGGCGACCTGTATCAGCTATCCGAAAAGTTTCAAGCGACAAGGCTGAAGAGCTTCGTTTTGAATTTGACAAGGTAGAAACCTATGCCCTTCGTCTTCGATTTGAAAACTTGGTAAATCCACTAGCGTTAACAGAATTGCAAGTGCATGCCAAAAAAGTTAAGAAAAATGTAGATAGGAAGTAGTATGGTAAGAGAAATAAAACCGCATGGGCCCTTGCCTAGTTCGACCCAGCTAGCTTATTTAGAGGATGAACTAGCAGCCTTTATCCATTTTGGTCCCAATACCTTTTATGACCAGGAATGGGGGACAGGTCAGGAGAATCCTGCACGCTTTAACCCGACAAGGTTAGACGCACGTGAGTGGGTTCGCGTGCTCAAGGAAACGGGCTTCAAAAAGTTGATTTTGGTGGTCAAGCACCATGATGGCTTTGTCCTTTATCCGACAGCTCACACAGATTATTCGGTCAAGGCCAGCCCTTGGAGGAATGGAGAGGGGGACTTGCTCCTTGAAGTATCCCAAGCTGCCACAGAGTTTGATATGGATATGGGGGTCTACCTATCGCCGTGGGATGCTCATAGTCCCCTCTATCATGTGGACCGAGAAGCAGACTATAATGCCTATTATCTGGCTCAGCTGCAGGAAATCTTATCAAATCCTGCTTATGGTAATGCAGGAAAATTTGCTGAGGTCTGGATGGATGGAGCTAGAGGAGAGGGCGCTCAAAAGGTCAATTATGAATTTGAAAAATGGTTTGAAACCATTCGTGAACTGCAGGGAGATTGCTTAATTTTTTCAACAGAAGATACCAGTATACGCTGGATTGGCAATGAACGAGGGTATGCAGGTGATCCCCTGTGGCAAAAGGTGAATCCTAATAAACTAGGAACAGAAGCAGAGCTGGACTATCTTCAGCACGGAGATCCCTCGGGCACGATTTTTTCAATTGGTGAGGCAGATGTTTCCATTCGACCGGGCTGGTTTTACCATGAAGAGCAGGATCCTAAGTCACTTGAGGAGTTGGTCGAAATCTACTTTCACTCGGTGGGTCGGGGAACTCCACTCTTGCTTAATATTCCGCCGAATCAAGATGGGCTCTTTGATGCAAAGGATATTGAACGTCTCTATGAATTTGCGGCCTATCGCAATGAGCTCTATAAAGAAGATTTGGCTCTGGGATCTGAGGTATCTGGTCCAGCTCTTTCCACAGACTTTGCCTGTCACCATTTGACAGATGGCCTTAGGACCAGCTCTTGGGCAAGCGACGTAGGCTTGCCAATCCAGTTAGAACTTGAGTTAGGGTCACCTAAAACTTTTGATGTAATTGAGTTAAGAGAAGATTTGAAGTTAGGGCAACGAATCGCTGCTTTTCATGTGCAAGTAGAGGTGGACGGCGTCTGGCAAGAGTTTGCCAGGGGCTTCACAGTTGGTCATAAGCGCCTCTTGCGAGGTCCACTAGTAGAGGCACAGAAGGTGCGCGTGATGATTACAGAGTCACAGGATTTACCTGTATTGACCAAGATTTCCCTCTATAAAACTCCTGGATTATCAAAAAAAGAAGTTGTTCAGGAACTAGCATTTGCAGAAAAAAGTTTAACTGTGACAAAGGGAGAGGCTCTTCATTTTAGGATTGAACGTAGCGAAAGTGGCTCCTCTTTAGAGGCTAAGATTTCGATTCAACCGGGGACAGGTGTGCATGGTGTCGCCTATCAGGATGAGATTCAAGTCCTTCAATTCCAAGCAGGGGAAAGAAAAAAAGATTTGTGCCTACCAACCCTGTATTTTGCTGCCGATAAGACTTTAGATTTCTATCTAAATCTGACTGTTGATGGACAACTGATTGATCAAGCTCATATTTTAGTTGAAACGAGATAAAATATCTTCACAATTCATTTCCTTTTCGAATAAATAGATAGAACCATCGAATCTAGCAAAATTAGATTTAAAAATATGGTATAATAGAAGGAGGAAATGGATGACTTTAAGACATCCGGGCATTAGCCCGACCAATGATTTGGTTGCTAAGAAAATCTTTAGCAACCCAGAAATCACTTGTCAGTTTATCCGCGATATGTTGGACTTGCCTGCCAAAAATGTAACCATTTTGGAGGGGAGCAATATTCATGTACTACCTTCCCTGCCTTATTCAGCCCAAGATTTCTACACTAGCATAGATGTCTTGGCGGAGTTGGATAATGGTACGCAAGTTATTATTGAGATTCAGGTTCATCATCAGAATTTTTTCATCAATCGCCTATGGGCTTACCTATGTAGTCAGGTTAATCAAAACCTAGAAAAAATTCGCCAACGAGAAGATGATACCCACCAGAGTTACAAACATATCGCACCAGTATACGCTATCGCAATCGTGGACAGCAATTACTTTTCAGATGATTTGGCCTTCCACAGTTTCAGCATGCGAGAGGACACGACAGGTGAGGTCTTAACCATCACAAACAATGGACAAGAAAACCATCTAGTCAAGATGGCATTCTTGGAACTAAAAAAATACAGAGAAACCAGCAAAGACAAGGTTCGTAAACCATGGTTGGAGTTTTTCGGGAATAAGCCCTTTACCCAGCAACCCGAGCGAGCCATCAGCCAAGCAGACCAACTGCTAGACTACAAGAGCTGGTCCGAGGAGGACAGGAAGATGTTTAGCCAACTACGTATGCGAGAAGAACAGGCCTTGTTAGCGCAGGACTATGCCTTGGAAACAGCTAGAGCGGAAGGCATTGAAGAGGGATTAAAAGTAGGTCTAGTAAATCTCGTTCGCCAAGGTCTGCTGCTATCTGAGGTTGCCAGTCAGCAGTTGGGTATGACTGTGGCTGAGTTTGAGGCGCTATTGAAAGACCATCACAAATAAGGACTAAAAAAACTCTAAGCAGGCAGAGCCTGCTAACTCATGACAGAAAAAGAAGTTTAGCTTATAATGAAGATGAACAATACAAATCCGTGGTGTCTAATAGGGCTTTTCCTAGCCTGTTAAAAAAACTGGATGAACAAGAGTCATGAGATAACTCGAATATGCCTTGAGCATAAAAATATCTTACTAGTAGCCTCTTGTTCTATTGTTCAAATAGTTAACAGGAGGTTTTTATAATGGAAGTCATGATTGAAACGTGTTGTGGTATTGATGTCCACCAAAAATCTATTGTTTGTTGTATTCTAGATGATCCACTAGATACTAATAAGCCAAAGAAAATTCAGAAGAAATTTGGGACAACTACTGTAGCTCTTCACAATGCCTTAGATTGGTTGGTGGAAAACCATGTCACACATGTCTTTTTTGAAAGTACTGGGCAATATTGGCTCCCTCTCTTTAATATCTTTTCAGATTCTAATCTCGTCTTGGTACTTGCTAATCCTCAACATATCAAGAATGTGCCTGGTCGAAAAACAGACATGAAAGATGCCGAATGGATTGCTCAACTCGGCCGTTGCGGACTAATTGAACCTTCCTATATCCCTGCTCCTGAAGTAGTACAGCTTCGTTTACTGACACGTCGCATGCGTTCTTACAAGCAGCGTCAAACTCAAGTCAAAAATGAAATTCACAATCTCTTACAACGGGCTAATATCAAGCTAACAAGTTATCTTTCTGATATTTTTTCTAAGACAGGGCGATCACTTTTAAAATTATTTATTAACGGAGAAAGCATTACTGTAGAATCTGTTATCCCTTGTATCCAAAAGCGAGTGAAAGCAAGTCCAGAAGAACTTGTTGAAGCGATGGAAGGAAAGTTGTCACTAGAAGATCGCTTCCTCTTAGACCAGAGCTTAGAGGAATATCAGATGTATCAGGAACTCATTGAAAAATTGACCGATGAGATTCAACACTACATCGAAAAGGAGTTTCCCTGAGGAAAATAGGATACTTCAAACCATTCCTGGTGTGAATGAAAACTGTGCTGCCACTATTCTAGCTGAGATTGGACTAACTGTTACAGCCTTTCCATCCGATGCACACTTAGCATCCTGGGCTGGACTATGCCCAGGATCTTATGAGAGTGCTGGCATTAAAAAATCCTCACACATTACGCAAGGAAATCGATATATCAAACAGGCTCTGACCATGTCGGGATTAATTGTAGCACATTCTAAGGATCCAGCTTTTTCTTCTTTTTACAATCGAATTTCCCAAAGAGGAAGCAAGATGAAGGCGATTATTGCTTGTGCTCATAAGATTCTCAGAATCATTTACAAACTACTCTCCACCAAACAGACTTATCAAAAAGAAAAGGCGATAGGACTGAGGAAACAGTTCTAACGCTAAAACTAAAAAAATTCAATTACAGTATAGCACAGGAAGTGATTTTTTACTGTCTTTTTTCAAATAAAAATTTAGCGTTTTGCTGTTCAAATTTGCGAAAATAGTATATAATAATACTGTCTCAAAACTTGTCTTTTGACAAGCCTGGGAACAAAAAGAAAAAAACATATCCTTTCCTTAAATACTAAAATATTTAAGGGGGGGGGGTATTTTTTAGTACCTCCAGAAAGGAAAAAACGAGAGGTAATTCAATCATGAAAAAATCATATCGTGATGATAACGGGGAAAAGGTCTTCCGTTATTCCATTCGTAAGTACCACTTTGGTGCTGCCAGTGTTGCGGTAGCGGCTCTGATGTTTTTTGCCAACGGAGCTGTGGCAGCGAGTGAGACAATTACTCCAGTTACGGCAAGTGATGTCGTTACGGCAGGTTCTGATGGCAATGCAGATGGGGTTCCAGGAACCTCGGATGAGGAAGACTCCAAGCAAGCTCTGACTGACCAGCCAGCTGAACTTAAACCAGCTGATGAGCTAAAAGCACAAGAGGCGCCGGCTGAAGAAGCTGAACAAGGGAAAGCTGTGTCTAAGCCTGCTGAGGTAGACTCTAACTCTAGCCAGCCAGAGTCTGCTCAAGAGAAGCCTCAAGCAGAGGGAGAAAAAGAGCAAGAACAGCCAGCTGCTGTTGCTAATACAGAGGCAGCCAAATCGACTCAAGGGAATCTGCAAGCTTTGTTGGCAAACCTAACCCTAGACTCTATGAAGGCTCTCCACGATGAAGTGGAAGCGGGTCTAGCAGCAGCTAATGCAGTTTTGAGCGACCCTAAAGCGACACAAGCGCAAGTTGACGAGCAAACAAGGGCTATGGAAGCCCTAATCAGCCGTGTCAACCAAGCCTTGACGCCTGCCCTAGAAAATCCAACAATCTTGGAAAAAGCAGGTCTAGCATCTACAGACCTCACATCTACAGGTATAACTTCTACCGGACTCGCTACTCCAGACGGAGCTGTGACCGAGCAACCAACCGGAGGGAAGCGTCGTAGAGGAGGAGGCTTGAGCGCGACAGCACCAGCTGCAACCCAAGACGCTTCATCTGCTGGAGGGAACGCAACTACTCCTGGAGCTAGCTCTAGCTCTCAAGCTACTCCACAGGCACTCCCAACCTACACCAACACAGAAGGTAAAAATGGTGTTTATGACCTAAAAAAAGAGTTAGAGTTTATCACTAATCAACTCCGAGCTAACAATGCGTCGGAAGATAAAATCCAAGCAGCCAAGGCAGCCGTTGATAAGTTCAATGAAGCCTTCTCTAAAGGAGACACTATCAGTCAATCAGATTTTGATGCGGCCTTAGCAGATCTGAAAAAATCACGTGAACTTATCGAAGGAGTTCTTGCTGAAAAAGAGGCTAATGGAGCGGTTGTTTCAAATCCCCTTGAACCACGGGTTTCTAAGAGGAATGAGTCTGGTTATTCACTTGATGATGATGAAGATGACATCGAACATGAGCAATCTTCAGATACAGAACCAACAACTATCCAACCTCGTTCGAACAGGACACCTCGCTCAGTTGATAGTGTTGGAATATATAATAATAAAAATAGGTACTACTTTGATAGAGGACAAGACCCCGCTAGCCCGTATAGCCGATACACTTATGCGTTTTTTAATGAGCGTGCTGTCAGAGGTAGTGGAAATCCAGATAGAATTAGTAGACTACAAGGATATTTGAAAGAAACAGTAACCCCAACAACAGAAGGTTTTAGATGGAATATTGAGATTAATCCTGGAAGGAATGATTTAGGTGGGCTTAGTTTCATGTTTACGGTGCCTAACGGCCAAAATATTAAACAAGATACAGTAACAGTAACTAAAACCGATAACGCTGGAACAACTTCGAATTCAACCCAGGGTAGAGGTAATAATCAAGATATGGTTACTGGATCATTGAGTGCTGCTGGAGCAACAAATGTAGCGAAGGGAACTCCAGAAAATACGAATGCTGCTAGAGTAGGAACTCCAGGAAGCCCTAATCACTATTTAGTAGGAAATGTAGATGATTTTTATAGAAGCGGATTAGCAATCCAAAATAGACAACCAGATGCATTCCACAGTAGAGGGGATAGCGAAACTGTACCAGCTAACTCAGAATTACAATCAAGAGCAGAAAGAGAGTTAGGAAATCAGAAACTACAGAGAATTAAAGATTCTAGAGGAGTAACTTATTACGGTAGAATAGCAGGGAATACGAGTTATACAATTACTTTCGAAACGCAAGGTAATAACGATTTAAATAAATTAGATTATTTATCTGTATTAAAAGGTATTAAAAATGGAGAAAAAACTTATTTAGGAAGTATAGTGCACGCTAGAACAGATAGTGAGAAGGGATTCGCTGATAAAAACATCTATCGTCTTAAAGGTAATGGGTACTATGAAGTTGAACGAAACACGGCGTATTATACGACTAGATTCCCTGGAGAAGGAAGAAAAGTTAAAGAGAAAAATGGCAGTGTCGCTTATGCTTATGAAAGATATCAAGATAATCCGTTAAATCCTAATGTTAAAGGAGTTTTAACGGAAGGAGGTAACTTTGGTTCTGACCGAGCTTTCGATATAGATGGTCAGTCTTATGGGGACTATTATAACGAAGGGGATCAGAAGCTAGATAAAGAGACAGTCAAACAGCAAGCACAGGAAAATGGACAAAGCATTACATGGTACAAAGGAGATAGAGAACTTACTAGAGAAGAAGTAACTTTAGATGCTATCTCTACAGCTGGTGTTCATACTTATAAATATAAAGTTTCATATAGAGATGGTTCTTATAATGATGGTACAATTAATTTTGTAACAAAACCTAAAAAGCCTGAAATAACAACAGATATAGAAACAAAACTAGGACAAACACTTAATGTTACGGCGAGAAATATAGAACCAAATAGCGAGGTAGAATTATATAAAAAAGGAGAAAATAATCAAGGTGATTTACTTATATCTAAAACTACAGCTGGTAGTCAAGGAAATGAAGTTACGTTTTCAAACGTTAACCTTAAAGCCGGGATTTATTATGTGAAACAAAAAGTGGCAGGAAGTTGGTTAAATCGTTCAAATAATAAAGTTGAAGGAGTTTATTCTGATCCCTCATCTGATAAAAAAGTAGATGGGCTAGTAGTGGGAACTACTGGTAAGTTCACTAATGGTGATAGAATAGATAGAAAGCCAATAACCCACTATTCAACAAAAGACAATCAAAGAGATGCTGAATTAATCCACGCCTTTATAGCTGAATCTCCAGATGGAATTAGAAGTGTAACAGTAGAAAATCCAGATAATCTACCTAACTTAACTACAAACACCCCATCCGGTGGAACTAGTGCAACGAGAAAAGTGATAAATGTCCATGCGCCGGCGGCAAATCTTCAGGGTAGTTATAGACTTGTATTTACAGCAACATCTAATAGTGGCGCAATTAAAACATTTACCACGGTTATTAATTATCCGCCAGCTGCCCCATCTTTCGAAACAACCTCAAAAGAGTTGGAAAGAAAAGCTCAAGAGAATTTAAAAACACCACCACCAACTATTATAAAAGTAAAAAATGTGAGCGTTAGTAATAATAAAGTGCAGGATGGCAAACAATGGAAAGTCTTTTTGGTTAGAGGTGGATATAATAATAATAATAATCTAGTTCCTAAAGCAGAAGACTATGAAATTATAGGAGAAGCACTACCGAAAGAAGGTGGTATCGCCCAATTCGCGTATACTGACTATAAGGTGGATAAATTAGGAACTCAACCAATTAGAGCTATTGTTGCGTTGATAGATAAGAAAAGTGGAAAAATAGATGAAAACTTGGTTTCTACGTTGAGTACTGATAGCATACAAGCAACCAATCCAATAACACACTACCCAATAAAACCGGAAGTAAGCCAAGATCCAAATACTTTAGAGGTTACTGCCAAAGTTGGACAAGGTACGGCTAATAAAGCGAAGCTTGTCTATTTCCCTCAGCCAGGCGTTCTCGTTCCTGCTAACGAAACATTCACTAAAGTAGGAAATAAATGGGTCAAAGATTCACAAAACAATAACAATATAACTATTTCGAATAATTCGGATGGAACAGCGACAATCCATATTCCATACGGGACGAGTGCAAACAACCTTCCAGTTGCAGCTAGTCAATATGAAGAAGGTCAAAGTACAGAGTCGGAAAATAATAATGTAATAGTAAAAGGAGATACAACAGCACCGAAGGTGAGTTTAGGAGATACAGTTTTATCAACTGATGCCAACCAAGCAACAACACCGGTATATAAAGTGGTACAAGGGGATGTGTTTAATCCAAAACTTAAGGTTTGGGATAATATAGGTAGTGTCAAGGAGTTGGATATAACAAATACCCCTGCTGGCATTACTAAACAGAAGTTTGGAACTGATTTCCAAAGTCAAACTAACGCTAAGGAAAATAATAAATATAGTGGTTCGACATTTAGTGGTAATGTTGCAGATACACAAGCAATAGGACAACAGACAGCTCAAATCACTGTAAAAGACGCATCAAATAATACGGCTACTTACTACTTGCGTTATGAGGTTCTTCCAAAAGTAGAGGCTAAGCAAGATAAGTTTCCTCAAGTTAAAAGTAAAGAATTACAAGATGGAAACAATCCAGAAACTTATATTCAATTTAAAAATAATAATCAAAATGTTACTAAGCCATCAGTAGCAGATGTAACTTGGGAAAGAAGACCAAGTACAGAAGAAGCAGGTCTTGATAAAACAGGAGTAGTAAAAGTTACCTACCATGTAACAGACGAGAATGGTCAATCTAGAGATGAAGTTAAACTTGTAACAATTAAAACACCAGTCTATCACGCAACTGTGAGAGATACCGGTATTTATGAAACAACAGTAGGGACTAATTTCTCAGCTTCTACTAGTGCAACTGGGGGGTATTTAACTTCTAACTTTAACACTAACACTAAATATTATTGGAAATCGAATACAGAAAATGGATATCACAGCGGATATGGAGGAGATACACGTAATCAAACAGCAGATTATCTAGGGAAACGTTCGGATACAATTCGAGTTTTCTATCCAAATTCTCAAGATAGGCAGGATTATCAAGATAAACGTTCAGAAGACCATGAGATTACGTTTATTTCTAAACCACGTATTCCGTCTGTCGATGCAGCGTCACTAGCTGGAAAAGCGAATAAGATAAATCAAACAGTAATAGTTAATAATGTTACACCAGGAACAACAGTTAAATTATACAATGGCGATACTGAGATTGGTTCAGTAGATGTAAGGAAAGGTGATAATGAGTCTTATACAGCTGTTAAAAATAATGTTGAGGTAACAGTAAACGGTACATTACCACTTTCTAAAAATATTCGTGCAAAAACAATATACACACCTGATCAAATAGACTCAGGATATAGCAGGAGTGTAAGTAGCACGACGCAGGCACCGTCGAAACCAAGTATCTCTCAAAGTCCAGAAGATTTAGTAGTGAAAGCGAAAGTAGGGCAAGATGGGGCTACAAAAGTGACACTTACTTATATTAATGCAAATGGAATTACTAAAACAGTAGGATTTACGAAAAACAATGGAAACTGGGATAAAGATAATGTGAATGCTGATGCTACAGTATCAATTACAAATGATACTGATGGTCTAGGTGAAATTCAACTTCAACTTCAACAAGATACAGCACAAGCAGGTTCTGAAGTTACTGTTAAACAAAAAACAGATACATCAGAATTTAGTACCCCAGCTACTACTAAAGCTTTAGGAAGATTAACGGGGTTAACAAATACAGCTCAAGCTGATGGTTCTGTGGAAATCAATGTTCCGGAAGATGCTACGCGTATGAGTTTAACTTATACACCGACAGGGCATTCTACATCAACAACATTAGAATACACGAAAAATGGTAGAACATGGACGTCTCATAATGGAATAGGTACTTATTCTGATGCGGGAAGAATATCCATTCCAAAAGCTGCAGTAGAGGATGGTACTACAGTTTCGGTTATTGCATCAAACAATAGTAAAACAACTACTAATATAATAAGTAAAGCGAAGTTTGAACAACCGAATGCAACAATAAGTAATCAACGTGAGAACGGCGATACGAGAATCACTCTTCCAAATAATGCTGATACTGTGACTGTTACTTATAAAGATGCACAAAATATAGCTAAGTCAGTGACTTTAACTAAAGGAGCAGGAAACCAATGGACAAGTGGTGGAAACTTGCCGACTGGTGTAACATTGATAGATAGTGAGCTTGAGATCGCGTACAAGACTATTAAAGGTGATGAAGCTGTGAGAACGGTTTCAACACGAGGGCAGGGAGATGTTCGTTCTCAAGGGGCAACTCAAGACATCGTAGTAGACCACAGATCACCAGTTATTCAAGATGTTGTTATCGCTGCAGGTGCGATACCTACGAATGATGATTTAGAACGTGCTGTAACGTTTGAAAAGCGTTCTATTACTGCGAAGTCAACACAAACAGCTGTTCCAGCTGGAACAACAAGAAATATTCCAGCAACCTTGACTTATAACGATGAATCTACCGAAGACATTACTGTAACTGTCAAATCAAAACCAACAGCGCCAACGGTTAATGATTTAGAAAGTCGTCCTAATGCAACAGAGCCAGGACTTTTATCAACAGCCCGCCAGATTTCTGGTCAAGCTATGGCAGGAGCTGAAAAAGTTAAATTAACTTTACAAAACGGTGAAGTTAAAGAGATAACTCCTGAAGCTGATGGACGTTGGTCTTATACACTTGCCGCGAATGAATTCCTTACACAAACAACATCACGATTTAATGCCAAATACAGCAGTGATCAAATTAGTGTTGTTCAAGTGAAAGATGGTATAGAATCTGAACCAAATAGAGTCGGTGTTGTGATGGGACGCACGATTGTAGATACACCACTCCAAGCTGGACGTAATATTACTCTTCATATTCCACATGATACGACTTCTGGATATATCCGTATTGGAGGAACAACCAATGGAGGTGGAGTAGATATTGGTTTGAAGAAAGTCGGAGATACCTGGACTTTAGCAACAGATGCAGATAAGGCAAGCAAACTAGAACTTGTAAATGAAACGGATTCTGACAATCCAGCTATGACTAAGGTTACACTTAAGGTTAAAGATACGAATGAAGCATTATATAAGTCACCGTTTACTATTGGTTCTGATAGAGGAAATGTCAAGTTCAGAGCTCACTATTATAATGGTGGAAATATCAATGGACCAGTTCCGAGTGGTCGTACTTCTGATCAAGATTGGATTTTATCTGCAATGCCAACTAATACAAATCCGGTAGCTTCTTGGGAAACAGGTAAAGAAGTTCAAGATGGACAAAGTCTTCCATCGCCTAAGGTAGACGAGTTAAAAGACTTGTTTAAGGGAGCGGATGCGGAAGATGATGCAAGTTTGACTGTAGGATACGCAGCCTCTAATAGAGGTAAATTACGTGTTCGTGTATTCACTGGTCGAAATATTGCTAATAATGTTGAAGGAACCTCTGTTAGTGCACAATCTAATGGTCGAATCGCTCCAGGTAACTATACTCTTGTCTTATCAACAATAGATGCCGCAGGAGCAGAATCTAATCTTCTTGAAAGAAATGTTGTAATTAAGAGCCATGCAGATTACTATCGTGATATTGTTAAGTATCCAACAAATGAGGAAAAATTAACATATAATGATACAGATCTTACTAATGGTAATTTTACAACAGCAGCGAAAACAAGGTTTAAAGATAAAATTGAAGAATTAAATCGCACAGTACTTCCGGCATCAACAAGATATACAGTAGGAACTACTGACGATAAGGCGAAAGTAGCTGTGATTAACTTCCCGGATGGTTCTACTATTGATATTTCTCATACACTAGTAGCAAAACCAACGAAGCCTACATTCAACCCAACTGAAGGACAAGGAGAAGGTGCAAAATTAAGTGATACAGATCGTGTAATTAGTGGAACAGCACTTCTAAGTGCAACGAAGGTAACTATTCATTTCCAAGATGGTCGTGGTCAAAGAGGAAGTCAAGATGTGACACCGGTTAATGGGAAATGGAGCTATAACTTACCACAAGATCGTTATCTTCGCCAGACTGAAGACACAACAGTTATAGGTTCATCGTCAGTTCCATTATCAGTAACACAGACAGTCTTTGATGCAGTTAGTGATAAAGAAACTATCTATGTAGCAAAACATAGAAACTTCGAAGGTAGAACAATCACGCAACCAAAAGGAAGTGAAGAATTAAAAGCTTTAAAAGCAGATGCTAAAAAAGGGATTAAGTACACTGAGAGAGATGTAGAACAAGCATTCCCAAGTGATTTTGAGGCAACATGGAAACAAACTCCAGATATCGATACAGTGGGTAGAAAAACATATAAAGTTCAAGTAACAGAAAAAGAAAAAACGGATACAAGTATACCTGGTGAGTATGATGTGACAATTATAGTAACAAATAAAAAACCTGAAGAGTTGACTTACGAGAATAAAGACAATGGAACAACTCGTATTAAGTTACCGACAGATGCGGATAAAGTAAGGTTAACAATTCCAAAAGGAAATAGAATCGAAGAATATACTCTTACTTCAGAAAATAATTGGGAACTACCATCTAACTCGGGAATAAAGAGAGAGGGTGATTACTTAGTCCTAAATTCTAACTCTGTTGATGGAAACCGTCAAGTAACAGCAATAGCTACTAAAGGTGAAGGAGAACTTAAGAGTCAAGAAACACCAACGTCTGTCTCAATTCCTACACATGACCTTGAAGTGACGAAAATCACGAAAAAACCTGGAGAATCAACGACAAATGAAGAGTTACTTGCTGCGGTAAATGTAGATAAAAAAGCTTCAGCTGTATTGAAAGAAGGAACGCGATATCCAACAACTGTAGGAACTCATACTCTTGACGTTGTAGTAACTTATGCAGATAGAAGTACTGAGATAGTTAAAGTACCTTATGAAGTAACAGCAGTTGACAAATCAGGATTAGAAACAGCTAAAGAAGAATTAGCAGAAGCGATAGCAGCAAATGCAGATAAAGCGGATAAACCACAAAGTAAAGTAGAAGCATACGAAACAGCTAAGCAAAAAGCAGAAACAGCTAAGCGAGATGCGGAAACAGTAATTGGAAATGACAATGCGACAGCGGATCAAGTAAGAGAAGCACTAAGAAAAGTAACCGAAGCTAAAACTACATTAGAAGAAGCAACAACAGCATTGAACAATGTAGCAACAACGCCAGCTAAGGAAAAATTATCAAGAGAAGCAGCGGCATTAACAAATAAAGCAGATACAACAAATAAAACACCAGACAGTGTTACAGCATACAATAATAAAGTAAATGAAGCGCAAAATGATATAACGCAAGCGCAAGCAGCGGCGCAAGCAGTAGCAGATAAAGGTGATAATGCAACAGCAACAGAAGTATCAGAAGCACAAGCGAAGGTAACCGCAGCACAAGCGAAATTAGACGAAGCTAAGAAACTATTAGTAGCTAAAGAAGACAAATCAGGATTAGAAACAGCTAAAGAAGAATTAGCAGAAGCGATAGCAGCAAATGCAGATAAAGCGGATAAACCACAAAGTAAAGTAGAAGCATACGAAACAGCTAAGCAAAAAGCAGAAACAG
>NZ_CAMPPZ010000017.1:0-1377 GCF_946902925.1 Streptococcus sp. Marseille-Q6488
CACCAGACAGTGTTACAGCATACAATAATAAAGTAAATGAAGCGCAAAATGATATAACGCAAGCGCAAGCAGCGGCGCAAGCAGTAGCAGATAAAGGTGATAATGCAACAGCAACAGAAGTATCAGATGCACAAGCGAAGGTAACCGCAGCACAAGAGAAATTAGACGAAGCTAAGAAACTGTTAGTAGCTGTAGAAAACAAATCAGGCTTAACAACAGCTAAAGATGAATTAGCAGCAGCGATAGCAGCAAATGCAGACAAAGTGGACAAACCACAAAGCAAAGTAACAGCGTACGAAACAGCTAAGCAAGACGCAGAAACAGCTAAGCAAGACGCAGAAACTGTAATTGGAGATGGCAATGCGACAGCAGAACAAGTAAGAACTGCATTAAATAAAGTAGAAGCAGCTAAAACGAAATTAGAAAACGCAACAACAGCGTTGAACAATGCAGCAACAACGCCAGCTAAGGACAAATTATCAAAAGAAGCAGCGGCATTAGACAATAGAGCAGATACAACAAACAAAACACCAAACAGTGTTACAGCATACAATAATAAAGTAGCTGAAGCGCAAAATGATATAACGCAAGCGAAAGCAGCGGCGCAAGCAGTAGCAGAGAAAGGTGATAATGCAACAGCAACAGAAGTATCAGATGCACAAGCGAAGGTAACCGCAGCACAAGAGAAATTAGACGAAGCTAAGAAACTGTTAGTAGCTGTAGAAAACAAATCAGGCTTAACAACAGCTAAAGATGAATTAGCAGCAGCGATAGCAGCAAATGCAGACAAAGTGGACAAACCACAAAGCAAAGTAACAGCGTACGAAACAGCTAAGCAAGACGCAGAAACAGCTAAGCAAGACGCAGAAACTGTAATTGGAGATGGCAATGCGACAGCAGAACAAGTAAGAACTGCATTAAATAAAGTAGAAGCAGCTAAAACGAAATTAGAAAACGCAACAACAGCGTTGAACAATGCAGCAACAACGCCAGCTAAGGACAAATTATCAAAAGAAGCAGCGGCATTAGACAATAGAGCAGATACAACAAACAAAACACCAAACAGTGTTACAGCATACAATAATAAAGTAGCTGAAGCGCAAAATGATATAACGCAAGCGAAAGCAGCGGCGCAAGCAGTAGCAGAGAAAGGTGATAATGCAACAGCAACAGAAGTATCAGAAGCACAAGCGAAGGTTACAGAAGCACAACGCAAGTTAGACGAAGCGAAAGCTGAGTTAGTTAATAACGCAAGCCAAGCAGGAGCAGGAAACAACGTAAACAAACCAGCAGATAAAGTATTAGTAGACCCAGCTAAAGGAATAGATGAAGCTACTAAGAAAGCAATCGAAGAAAACGTTAAAGAAGTTAACCCAG
>NZ_CAMPPZ010000018.1:0-101787 GCF_946902925.1 Streptococcus sp. Marseille-Q6488
CTAATTACTGCTGTCGCCTCTCCTTTGCCACTATCTTCATTACCCCATTCACCATTTATAGATTTTTCAAATATATTCTGTAAAAAAATGATTGTCATGCAACCACCTCCTCGGAATATCGGGATTTTACGAGATATTCAAACTCAATCAATTGTTCTTTTCTAGTATAAATAAGTTTATCAATTTTTTTTAGAACTTTAACTTGTTTCCTCTGTATATCATACGTTGGCAAAAAAATCTCAATATCAGATACTATACTTTTAGATATTTCCTTGAATGTTGCTCCTCGCCCCAAAATATTCAAATAATTTTTTCTTGCTTTAAAAAAATAATATAAATACTCATTATTGATTTTATTTGAGCAGATAAAATTTTTAAAACCTTGATTACAATACATCTCACATCCTGAAATTGCAACTTTACCAATCGGAGCACGAGATGATAACAAAACTGTTCCCGTAGGAAATGATTTCAAGCCCGTTTCTTCAATTCCTAACTTAGTAATTTTCCGTTGTGTGTCAAAAACGATAAAATCATCATCACTAATTTCTGCAGGAGTAATCCATTTGTATTCTCCATTCCAATAATTTGGATTACTACTCTTTGGAGTTGAACCTGTAACTATTTCACAAATTTCCCCTAATTTCACTTTCTTCATGCAACCACCTCCTCGGAATATCGGGATTTGACGAACAAGTTTAGTTCATCTAACTGCAATTTTCTTTTAGTAGTAAGCCTTTTAATCGTATTAAGAATACAAATAATGTTCTCTTGTTCTTCGATACCTAGCAATTCTAATTGTAAATCAAGTAATATATTCTTGTTTAAATGAGGAATTGTTGCACCTGTTGAATGATCTCGTAAATACTGCGATTTACTTTCCAAAAAGACTCCCAAGTAATCTGATATAATTTTTTCTTTGTATCGCTCATTCTTTTTTAAGACCGTAATTGTACTACCAACAGCTCCCGATAACCCATAGCCAACTGTTCCTGCATTAGCACCATCCCATGCTATCAGAATATCATCTGGAAGTGCTTCAGTCATATTTAAACTTTCAGTGAATTTTAAATTATTATTATTTCTTAAATCATCTATTTGAATATAACGTTGGCTTAGGGTTGTTTGTTCAGCAAGTACAGTGGCTTTCTTGCCTTTTTTTAGAGATAAGACTTCCCCCAACTTCACTTTTTGCATACAGCCACCTCCCTACTTGAGTAATTTTTCTAATTCAGCCAAGCCAGCTTGAATTTCTTTTTCTAAATCATTGATTTTCTTCAAGATGACCTCTGTTGGTTCATACTCAACTTTTTCATACTCAATCTCTTTATATTTATTGATAGACAAATCATAATCATTTTCCTTTATCTCATCAACTGGAACAAAGAAAGATTGATCCGTTCTCTGACGTTCTGCTTCTTTTTCAAGATGATGAAAGCGTTCGATAATATCTGGAATATCATTGTCGCTAATCGGTTGTCGCTTATCATCCAAACTTAAACCATCCGCTTTCATATCGTAAAACCAGACCTTGTCAGTACCACCATTGCCAGTTTTTGTAAAGATGAGAATGGCAGTTGAAACTCCAGCATAAGGCTTGAAAACACCACTAGGCATTGAGATTACAGCATCAAGCTTATGGTTCTCTACAATTTCCTGACGAATTCCTTTATGAGCTTTCGACGAACCAAAAAGGACACCATCAGGTACGATAACTGCTGCTCGTCCACCTGGTTTTAAAGTTCGCAAGAAAAGAGAAAGAAAGAGTAATTCTGTTTTTTTGGTTTTTACGGTTGCAAGAAGGTCATTAGAGGTTGAATTGTAGTCAAGTGAGCCTTTAAAAGGAGGATTTGCTAAAACCAAAGTATATTTATCGGCTTCTTCATTATCTTGAGACAGCGAGTCAAGGTAACTGATTTGTGGATTTTCTACTCCATGTAGCATCATGTTCATCGCCCCAAGTCTCAACATAGTCGTATCCGTATCATTTCCATGAAACATCTGATTATGAAAATGATTGATATTATCTGTATTGGTTTCCCATTCATCTTTCTTACGCTTTAAGTAACGGCTAGCAGATACTAAGAAGCCAGCAGAACCCATAGCGGGATCTGAGATGATATCTTTGATGGTCGGTTGCATCAACTCAACCATCATATCGATGATGTGACGAGGTGTACGGAACTGTCCATTTTTACCTGCGGTCGACAATTTTGATAACAGATATTCATAGATATCTCCGATATCAGTAATACTTTGTTTGTCATTATCAAAATCTACATCTAATCCCCTAGTTGGAAAAACATCTAAGATAGAAATTGCCTTTTGAAGCGTAGCAGGTTTATTTATTTGAAAAATAGCTTCTCGCATATATCGTGAAAAGGCTGTATCATCTGTATCCCCCTTGAGATTTTTAATAAACGGAAAAATCTCCTGAGTCATTAAACGATAAACTTCCTGAGCATCTCCTATATTTTTAAAAGTTGACCAACGGTATTCAGGTTTATCTTTTGGAAAAACTCCCTCATAAGGAATCCCTAAAAATTCAGCATCACTTTCACGTCCAAGCTCGACACTATCCAAATCTTTCATAAATAAGAGATAAGTCAACTGTTCAATATTTGTTAAAGGATTTGCATTTCCTTCTGTCCAAAGAATTTCCCACAGCTGATCGATTTTATTTTTTAATTCGCCTGTAATCATATCTTCCCTTTTCTTTAGTTTTTAAAACTTAGTAATATCATTATTTTATCAGATTTCAAACAAAGCTTCAATTAACTATATCTATGCGTCACCTGAATATTTTAATAGACTTGTTTAGTATCTTGAAAACTATATCGTATAGGTGTCGTCATGGATCCTTTTAGCTGATTTAAGGATACGAAAACACAATACTATGACTCAATTGAAATGTTAAAATTCAATTTCTGACCACCTAATCCTGCTTCAAATAGTTATCAAACAAGTTTTATGATAGCTATCTTGTTAGGATGCTCTTATTTTTTATCAGACAAAACAAAAGGATTAAGGGAGTGAATTTCCTTAATCCGATAGTTCTTATTCTTGACGTTTTCCGAAATCAGCAATCATCTGCTCCATTTCTTGTCGACTCGGAGTTGTCAGCATATAAAGGTAATCTCCTTGAAGTTCCGCAAAGGCTGCTGGCATGATTTTTTTAACCTTGAACCGCTGGCTATATTTGGCAAGCAAGTCCTCCTCAGAATAGACATAATGAGCATTTGCACGGCGAGATGTAGCCAAACAATACTGCGGCTCAAACTCTGACACTGGGAACTCTTCTCCTGCGACAATGGCTGCATATCCACGATAGAGATCCAAAGAGTGAGCAAAGTTATAAACATCAATAGTGAAACCACCTGCAGGACGGTTATTGTACTCAATGGCAATGTAGTCGTCCCCTTCACGGAAGAACTCAATATGGAAGAACCGTTCTTTCATACCAAATTCCTTGACAATCGCTTCACCATACTTGCGAAGTTTAGGATCCATGTCCTTAAGAACATAGTAGGAATTGTCCATCTTGTAAATCATGAGATCCAGCGGTGTATAGGCGTAGTCGAAGGTCGTTGAAAAGACAATCTTTCCATCCTTATCCACTAGACCATCAAAGGTGCAAATTTCGCTAGAGGTGACAAATTTTTCAAAGAAATAAACGGTCAAATGGTCCCATTCTTGCTTGAAGTGATTTATATCGTCTTCTGTCTCAAGTTTAAAGGTTGCGGCTGCTCCCACTCCATTATCAGGTTTGGCAATCATTGGAAGACCGATTTCTTTCACTGCTTGATCAACATCTGCTTCCGTCTTGATAACAGCTCCAGGGACCACAGGAACACCTGCTTTTTTGAAAAGTTTCTTCATTTCAGACTTAAATTTCGTCTTTTTGAGATCCTCTGGTTTGGCACCAAAAACATTGAATTGCTCTCTGAGTGCTGCGTCTAGCTCAAGCCAGTATTCATTGTGAGACTCGATGCGGTCAATTGGACCATGTTTATAAAAGAGAAAAGCAACTGCACGTTTGACTTCGTCTATGTTCTCAAGATTATCAACACGAAAATACTCGGTCAAGCTATTGCGCAAGGGCTCATCCAATTGCTCGTAAGGCTCTTGACCAATTCCCAAGACGGTTATGCCTTTATTGGCTAGTTCTATGGTAAACTGTTGAAAGTTTTGTGGATAGTAGGGAGAAATAACAAGGTAATTCATAGGTAACTCCTTTTATAAATAGAGATTGCCAAGGAAATAAGGCATTTGTTTGCGCCACCATTCCCAATCGTGGGCGACATCGTGTCCCCATTCAGCAAACCAGGCTGGAATTTGTTTCTGGTCAAAGGCTTCTTTGAGCTTGTAGAAAGACGGTAGACCGTCTTGTTCCCAGGCACCAAGACCCGTACAAAGCACAATCTCTGCCTGACGATAACGGTCAATAAACCAGCCGTCGTTCTGATTCCAGATATAATCTACTGGCGAGTTTTGGTAAATAGCATCATCGTTGTAGTAATCACCGACAAAGAAACGTGCATCGTAAACACCACTGAGAGCAATCACTTTTGTAAAGACATCTGGATGCTGGAGGAAGAAATTGACAGCATGGTAGGCGCCCATTGAGCAACCTGTCGTCATCATTCCATCAAACCAACCTGTCTTGTGCTTGATAAAAGGAATGGCCTCCTCAATCACATAACGTTCGTAGGCACGGTGCATCTCTGCTTGGTCGTGACCGTTTTTCCAAGTGGCCAACCAGCTCTCACTGTCTACACTGGATAGGGTAAAGAACTGAACACGGCCTTCCTCGATAAAAGAGGCACAGGCATCAATCATGCCAAAATCATAGTATTCATTGTGACTACCACCTGATGAAGCAAAGACCACAACTGGAATACCAGCATGTCCATAACGGTTGAGGTACATTTCACGGTTGAGATGGCCACTCCAGTGGCTAAGATGTTCAATATGCATATTTTCTCCTTTCTTACTTTACCAGTTTTCTGCAAAAAATCTCAGACAGTCTGGCAAATTCTCCGACCAAGGGATTTCACTATGGATGGCACCAGACTGAACTTTCAAAACAAGATTGCCCAAGTGTACTCCCCCTGCTATCAAATCATGGTAATAGCGAAGCGACGAGTCGATATAGGCTTGTTTGATATTACCAGCCATCAGGGTCTTGTCTGTATCATCCGCTTCTTCCGTTCCCACATAGATGAAGATGCGCTGGTCAGGCGATAGTTGCTGACGCTCGATGTAGCGATTAAAGGCTTCTTGGTGGAGCCAGTTTGCAGAAGAAAAGACCCCTAGACAACCAATTCGGTCTTGGTATTCCAAACCGATAAACTGGGTAATATTGCCTCCTAGTGAGGACCCAATCATAGCCGTATGCTGGCGGTCTGCTTTTGTACGATAGGTCTCATCGATAAAAGGCTTGACCACCTCCATGACAAACTCAGCATACTCCACACCCTTACCACCAAACTGCTGGCCTGGGATAGGAGATTCTTGGAACTTCCAAGCCGCATACTCATTCATCCGCCCCATACCATCATTGTCAATAGCAACGACAATCATGCGACTGATATCCGGATTTCGTTTGATGGCTGGGATAATCTTCCATGAGTGTCCAATGAAAGACTCTTTGCTATAAAAAACATTTTGCCCGTCATGAAAGTATACAACAGGATAGGAGCGGTCCGTGTCTTTCTCATAATCTTTAGGTAGAAGAACACGCACACGGCGCTCCTTACCTGTATAAGGAACCTTGAGTTTGTGTTCTTTCATTTTTAGATAAAAGTAGGATTGATTCATTGTCAGAAAACTCTCTATATTCAAAATTTTATTTTATTATATCACAATTATAGAAAAAAAGTTAGTTTTGCTTCCATTTTTGGAATTAAAAACTAACTTTTTCATTTAATTTTCTAAATTCTTTTGGATTTTCTGATTAGAGCAGATTGTCAATCAAGTCATCAACTTCATCTTTTTCAACCTGCGGTGTAATCTCAGTAATCATAATTCCAGCCACTGCTCGCTCAACTAAACCTTCAACATCCATACGTGCTTCATACTGCTCTGCATTCTTAATCTTAGGATTGGTCTTTGGACGATCTGGTGCAAAAATGGTACAACAGTCTTCAAACGGTTGGATTGAAATGTCAAAGGTATCGATTTCTTGGGCGATGTCAATGATTTCCAACTTATCCATGGTCACAACTGGACGGATGATGGGAGTGTTGGTCACAGCGTTAATAGCCTGCATGCTTTCCAAGGTCTGGCTAGCTACTTGACCAAGACTTTCCCCATTGATAATAACCAAACCATTTCGTACCTCACGAATACGGTCGGTAATCCGCATCATAAAGCGACGAGTCAAGGTCATGAGATAGGCTTCTGGCGCCTTGGCCTTGATTTCCTCTTGAATCTCTGTGAAAGGCACCTCGATAAACTGGATATTTCCCCCAAACTTGGTCAATTTACGAGTCAAGTCCTGCGCTTTCTTGAGGGCACCGGGACTAGTATATGGTGGACTAGCAAAGTGAACTGCCTCGATATCCACCCCACGTTTCAAAGCAAGATAACCTGCTACAGGTGAGTCAATCCCTCCCGACAACATGAGCATGCCTTTACCTGAAGTTCCAACTGGCAAACCACCAGCCCCACGAATGGTTTCATAAGAAAGATAGGCAGCTTCTTCACGGATCTCCACCTGAAGATTGATGTCAGGACTTTTCATTTGAGCTTGCACATTTGGAATGGCTTCAAAAACAGCTCCTCCAAGTGTTTGGTTGAGTTCACGACTATCCAACTCAAAGTTGTGGTCGCTACGCTTGCTAGAAATCTTAAAGGTCATGCCTTCCTTGTAGATATCCTGCATAATCTCTTGCACAGCAGACTTCAGAACTTCTACAGATTTTTCAACCTTATATACTGGAGAAAAATTTTGAATCCCGAAGACTTGCTTGAGTGATTCTGCTACGGCTGTATAATCTGCTCCATTGAGGTAAGCGTGGGCACGGTCACGATCTGCCGTTACCTTAACTTGAGGATAGATGGACAAAACGTCTGAAATATTATTGCGAAGTTTATTGATGAAACGCATACGGTTTTTGCCCTTGGTTGACAGCTCACCGTAGCGAATCATAATTTCTGAATACTGCATGAATGCTCCTATCTTACTTTTCTAGTTTGGTTGTAAATTAATTTTAACTTGGTCAAAAACTGCTCGATCTGACTCATATCATTTTCAAGGTCTAGGCTAAGACGCACAGCTGACTGGGCCTTATCTTTGTCCACTCCCATGGCAATCAGGGTTCCTGCAGGTTTCCCAGCCTTGGACGAACAAGCCGAGGTCGTTGAGATGAAAATATCATAGTCTTCAAAAGCGTGAACGATGACTTCACCACGAACACCCTTGATTCCAAAAGTCAGGATATGAGGGGCAAAGTCTTCCTCATCTGAAAAGACAAAAATATCCGGATAGTCCAGAAGTGCTTGACGAATCACTGCCTTCATCTGTCCAGTCTTGCTTGTAAAGAAATCTAGCTTCTCCATAGACAAACGAAGGGCCTTGGCTGTCGCTGCAATTCCTGCCACATTTTCAGTTGTCGAACGATAATCACGCTCCTGACCACCACCTGTTAAAAGAGGCGTAATCTTCTTGCCAGACTTGATATAGACAAAACCAACACCACGAACCCCGTGGAACTTGTGACTAGAGAAAGTCGCAAAATCCACTCGTTCTGTCAGATACTTTTCAGTCGGAATCTTGGCAAGCGCCTGAACCGCATCAACGTGGAAGGAAATAGTCGGCTTGTCTGCTAACAGTTCTGAAATAGCTTGAATAGGTTGAATCGAGCCAATTTCATTGTTCACAGCCATGATAGAAACAAGGGTCGTATCAGGTCGTATCAAATCTGCCAGCGCCTCAACATCCACAAATCCTTTCTCATCTACCGGAGCAAAATCCACTTCAAATTCTTGACTTTTCAACCAAAGAGCTGATTCCTTGACTGCCGGATGTTCAATGGCTGATACAATGATGTGCTTTCCAAACTGAGCCTTTTCAAAGGCCACACCCTTGATGACCCAGTTATCTCCTTCTGTCCCACCAGAAGTAAAGAAGATTTCATCGCTTTTCTTACCGATTAAATCTGCAATCTGTTGCCGAGAAGCATCTAAGATTCGTGTTGCCTGGTCTCCCAAACGATGGAGACTAGATGGATTTCCTAAAATTTTTGAAGCGACCTGCATATAGGTTTCAAGTGCTTCAGGATAGGGCTTGGTCGTCGCCGAATTATCAAAGTAAATCATGTTTTCTCACGCTTTCTAAAATAACTCCTTCTATTGTATCATGAAACGGAGCCTGCGACAAGAAAGGGCAATTCCTCTTTTTTTAAGATTTTTTTAAAGAAATGCGGTATAATAAATTTTAATTAAAGGAGAGAATGCATGTCTAATTATCGTAGAACTTCAAAACCAAAAACAGAACACATCAAAAAAGGCTTTACAGTCTTTCAAAAAATCGTTGCGACTATCGCTAGTATCCTTGGCTTAATTACCGCAAGTATCACTATCATGAACGCCTTGGATAATAACAAAAATACTAAAAAAGAACCTACGACAACCCAGACGACAACCATTGTCAAAGAAATTCAAAAAGAATCCCCTAAGGAAAACACTAGTCCCAATAAAGAAACTAACACCACTCAAGAAAAAACACAGCAAGAGGAAACACCAAAAGCCAGCGTCAAGGAAGAGAAAAAAGAAGAGCAGAAAGCAGCAACTCAGGATTCTTCTGCTCCTGCTCCAAGTAAACCTGCTACTGAAAATGAAAAACAGTCCAATAATACACCAACTTCGGAAAATAAAACTAATCAATAATCACTAAAATAGCTTCCCTCCAAACTTGGAAAGAAGCTATTTTTTATTGTTGCAATACTTTTCTTGGTTTGGTACCTTCAGCTGGACCGATGACACCTGCCATCTCAAGCTCTTCCATGAGGCGGGTCGCACGGTTAAATCCAACTGATAAACGACGCTGAATCATAGATGCGCTAGCTTTCTGGGTTTCGATCACCAAAGCCTTGGCTTCTTCAAAGAGCGGATCACCACCAGATTCACCATCTGAAAATTCTCCTTCATTTTCAGAAACCTCACCGGGATCAAAACTCTCATCGTAGTCCGCATCTGCTTGAGCCTTAATGAAGTTTACGATGCGCTCGACATCATCATCCGAGATAAAGGAGCCTTGGAGACGAACTGGATGATTTTCATCAATTGGTTTAAAAAGCATATCTCCACGTCCAAGCAGTTTTTCCGCTCCATTTTCATCCAAGATGGTGCGCGAGTCTGTACCTGATGATACCGCAAAAGCCACTCGAGATGGGACATTAGCCTTGATCAGACCAGAGATGACATCAACTGATGGACGCTGGGTTGCAAGAATCATGTGGATACCTGCAGCCCGCGCCTTCTGCCCAAGACGAATGATGGCATCTTCCACTTCCTTGCTGGCAACCATCATGAGGTCAGCCAACTCATCCACAATCACGACAATGAGCGGTAGCGGAATTTGCTTGTACTCAGACTGGACATTGAACTCTTCTACCTTGGCATTAAAACCTGCAATATTCCGAACTCCCACCTTGGCAAAGAGTTCATAACGATTTTCCATTTCATCCACGACCTTTTGCAAAGCCTTGCTGGCCTTACGTGGATTGGTCACGACTGGAATCAAGAGGTGGGGAATATCATTGTAAACAGACAACTCAACCATCTTGGGATCGACCATCATAAATTTAACTTGGTCAGGTCTCGCCTTCATGAGGATGCTAGCGATAATGCCGTTAACAGCTACTGACTTCCCTGAACCCGTTGAACCTGCAACTAGCAAGTGGGGCATTTTAGAAAGGTCAAAAGCTCTTGCAGTGCCATTAACCGCCTTTCCTAGAGGAATTTCCAAGAGATTTTCTGCTTTCGTTTGAGATTGTTCCCATAGTTCGCGGAAAGAAACTGTCGCAATTTCAGAGTTGGGTACTTCGATTCCGACTAGAGATTTCCCTGGGATAGGTGCTTCGATTCGGACATCCTTGGCCGCCAAGGCTAGAGCGAGGTCATCTGCTAGATTGGAAATGCGGTTGACCCGTACTCCAACTGCTGGCTTGACTTCATACTTGGTCACTGATGGCCCAATTTCAGCCCGTTCAACTGTTACCTTGATACCAAAGCTAGCAAAGGTTTCTTCTAGGATTTTGATATTTTCCCGGACGATTTTCTTCTCTTTAGACTGATCCTTGGGTTTATCTGGGGCAAAGAGTTGTAAGCTTGGAAGTTTGTATTCGAGGGCTTCCTTGGCTGAAAAATCGACCTGAACATCTTCGTCATCAGAGCCATCTTCCTGCTCAGGGAATTCAAGTTCGGCTTGAGGCAGGATGATTTCTGGTTCCACCCAGTCTTCTTCTGGAACAGGAGGAACGTCAAGCACAACATCTGCTGTCAGAATTTCACCCGTTTCCATATCAATAGGAGGCAAATCGAGTAAGGCCTTTTCGGTCTCTTCTTGTTCTAATCTAGCCTCTTCCTCAGCCTTTTGGCGAGCTTTTTCTTCTTGTTTGACAAAGCGTTCCTCTTTTCGACGCTCATGTCCTTCCCACCATTTAGCAAAGCCTCTACTGAAAAATTCAGCAATATCGTAAACAGACCAAGGACTGACTAGGAGGGCACCCACTAAAATCAAGATAGAACCAATAAAGTAAGTGCCGATATTTGAAAAGAGAAAGGAGGTTGGAATATAAAGAGCGACACCAATCAAGCCCCCTCCAGCAAAACTGGTCGTTCGAAAACCAGTTAAATCCGTCACAACCTGCGCCATGGTTCCTTTTAGGACCGACTTGTCCAAACCATATTTCCAAACTAAATAGGTTTCAAAAATCAAGAGCAAACCTGCAAATATGGTAAAAAATCCTGATAAGAGTCCTTCCTGTTTTCGTATCCACTTGAAAAAGAAGAGGTAGAGCAGAATACCAAATATTGCTAGATAAGCTAGGCTACCCACCAGCAAGCGAATTAAATTGTAAAGAGTGATACCTGCAGCCCCTAATTTGAAGGCTGCGAAAATCAATAAAAGGGCGATTCCCAACGAAATCAACATTCGTTGAATCGCTTCTTTTCTTTCGAGTTCTGCTTTAGACGGTCTCCGTCTTGTTTTACTTGTATTCTTGTTTGCCATTCTTCTATTATACCATATTTCACAGGCATTTCGGAAAGAGAAAAAGACTGCACCAAACGGTCCAATCTTTTCATTTTCTATCTAAGTTTCATGCTTGTGGTTTGCGTAGGTAACCATAGACCACACCACTTACGATTGCTCCTACCAAGACAGCAACAAGGTAAAGGAGAGCATTTGAAGTAAGGGCGATAACGAAAATTCCTCCGTGTGGTGCCATGAGTTTGATCCCAGCAAGACCAACGAGTCCGCCTGCTACTGCTGAACCAAGAATGAAGCTTGGGATTGCACGAGCTGGGTCAGCGGCACCAAATGGAATTGCTCCCTCAGTGATGAATGACAAGCCCATGATGATGTTTGTCAAACCAGAGTTGCGTTCTTCTTTAGTAAATTTATCTTTGAAAAGAAGAGTTGCGACAAAGATTGCAAGTGGTGGCACCATTCCTCCAGCCATAACTGCTGCCATGGCTACAGAACCACCTGAAGAAACAGACGCTGCAAGCGTACCTGTACCAAAGACATAAGCTGCTTTGTTAACTGGTCCACCCATGTCAACAGCCATCATTCCACCAAGGACGATACCAAGAAAGACAGCCGAACCTCCTCCAAGACCACCTAGGAAGTCATTCATAGCAGTGTTGATTGCTGCCATTAGGATGTTCACAGCTAGCATGACAAATCCAGTCAAGATTGTTCCAAGAAGTGGCAAGAGAAGAATTGATTTAGCACCTTCAAGTGAACGAGGAACTTTAACGTATTTCTTGATAGCAAGAACCAAAGCACCTGCGATAAATCCACCCACAAGGGCACCTAGGAAACCAGATGAGACACCTGCAAGAGTTGATGTTGCTTCACCACCTGCTGCATAAGGGATTTTACCAAAGGCAAAACCTTCTTTGGCAATAGCACCAGCCACGAAACCTGCTACCAAACCTGGTTTTTCAGCGATAGAGTAGGCAACATAACCTGCAAAGACTGGAAGCATCAAACCAAAGGCAGCTCCACCAATTTTCATGAACATAGAAGCTAGCTCATGGTAGGAACCAAGATTACCAAGATTTTCATTTGGAACTCCCAAAGCACCGTCAATCAAGAAGGCAAGGGCAATCATGATACCACCGCCAATAACAAATGGCAACATTTGGGATACACCACTCATCAAGTGTTTGTAGAAGGCACCACCAAGGTTTTGTTTTTCGTTAGAGGCTGTTGCAGCTTTTGCACCATTAGCGGCACGGTAGACTTCAGCATCTCCTGAAAGAGCCAAGTTAATCAATTCTTCCGTCTTACGAATACCGTCTGCAACTGGACGATTGATCAATGGTTTTCCATCGAAACGATCCATTTCAACGGCCTTATCTGCTGCGATGATAACAGCTTTAGCCTTACGGATGTCTTCCGCAGTTAGTTGGTTTCCAACACCGCTAGCACCGTTGGTTTCGACCTTAATGCCAACACCCATTTCAGCAGCCACTTTTTGAAGGGCTTCTTGGGCCATGTAAGTGTGGGCAATACCTGTCGTACAAGCTGTAACAGCCACGATAAAGTCACCAGAGTTATTGGCAGGTACTTGAACAGGTTCCTCAGTTTTTTCTGAAGCTTGGTCAAAAAGTTCGATGACTTGGTCAGCTGATGTTGCTTGACGAAGTTTGTCTGCAAATCCGTCTTTCATCAAGTATTGAGACAATTCTGCCAAGGCTGCTAGGTGAGTATCATTGGCACCTTCTGGAGCTGCAATCATGAAGAATAGATCAGTTGCTTGTCCATCCAAACTCTCATAGTCAACACCCTTGTTTGACTTAGCAAAGAGAACTGTCGCTTCTTTGACAGCAGCGTTTTTGCTGTGAGGCATTGCGATACCGTCTCCTAAACCAGTAGAAGTCAAGGCTTCACGCGCCAAAATACCTTCTTTAAATGTTTCAAAATCTGTCACATAACCGTGGTCTGTCAAACTTTTAATCATCTCTTCAATGACAGCAGTTTTTTCAGTTGCCTGCAAATCCAGCAACATAACATCTTTTCTCAATAGGTCTTGAATTTTCATCGTTTTTCTACCTCAACTTTTTCATATGTTTCTTTAATAAATTCTGCCGTTGCCAAGTCATCTGAGAATGTCGTTGCTGTTCCACAAGCCACTCCCCATTTGAAGGCTTCTACTGCGTCTTTTGATTTGACAAATTCACCTGTGAACCCGGCAACCATAGAATCACCAGCTCCAACTGAATTTTTGACTGTTCCCTTGATAGGTTTTGCGAAGTAAGCTCCCTCAGATGTGACAAGAAGAGCACCGTCACCAGCCATAGAAATAATGACGTTTTGAGCACCTTTAGCCAGTAACTCACGAGCGTATTTCTCAATTTCATCTAAACTTTCGAGTTTCACTCCAAAAATCGCTCCAAGTTCATGATTGTTTGGTTTGACCAAAAGTGGCTGGTAGTCCAAACTATCAATCAAGGTCTGTCCTTCAAAATCACAAACGACTTGCGCACCAGTCTTGCGTGTCAAGGCAATCAAATCCTTGTAGATAACATTTCCTAAGTTTTTAGCACTCGAACCCGCAAACACAACCGTATCTTCTACTGTCAGACTCGATAAGATAGCTTTCAATTCTTCTAGCTGAGCTGGTTCAACATTTGGACCAGTCCCGTTGATTTCTGTTTCTTGGTCCGCTTTAATCTTGACATTGATACGAGTATCTTCTGCCACTTGGACAAATCGTGTCTCGATTGCTTCATCAGCCAAAGTATCTGTGATAAATTTACCAGTAAAGCCACCAATAAATCCCGTCGCTGTATTTGATATATCCAAGCGTTTCAAGACACGACTGACATTGATTCCTTTCCCACCAGCAAACTTATCATCACTGTCCATACGATTGACACTACCGACTTGGACTTGGTCCAAACGCACGATATAATCAATGGATGGATTGAGTGTGACTGTATAAATCATACTTCTATTACCTCCGTTTTCTCCTTAATAGCCTGCAAGAGATCATGCCCTTGACTTGTGATAACAATAGCTCGTTTGAGTGGTGCTACCTTGGCAAAGCAAGTTTGTCCAATTTTAGACGAATCCACCAAGACATAGGTCTGTTTGGCATTCTCTAAAATAGCACGCTTCACAGCCCCCTCCTCCATATCAGGAGTCGTATAATAGCCATCGTCCACACCATTCATCCCGATAAAGGCACGGTCAAAGTGCAATTGGTTAATCTGGTTAAGAGCAACGCCCCCAATGCTAGCATCTGTCGCCATCTTGACACTTCCTCCAACCATGACAGTTGGAATCTGCTTTTCAACCAACTGAGCAGCATGGTGAATCGAGTTGGTCACGACTGTGACATTTTTATTGACCAATTCATGAATTAAAAAGGCTGTCGTTGTTCCAGCATCGATAAAGATGACATCTTGTTCCTTGATAAGAGAGGCTGCTTTCTGAGCCAGCAACTTCTTCTCTTGAAGGTTTTTGACAGATTTTTCTTGAATGGTTTCTTCTTCCTGCAAGGAGTGGGGCAATTCTGCTCCACCATGCACGCGACGAAGCTTGTTTTCTACCTCCAACTCATCCAAGTCTCTTCGAACCGTTGATTCTGACGTTTCTAGCAAACTAACTAATTTTTCTAGAGAAACTACACGATGTTGATTTAACTCCTCTAAAATCAGTTGCTTCCGCTCTGTTTTTAACACCGAATCACCTCCTGTTATTGTTTACACTATTCATTCTATCATACTTTATTTCAAAGTCAAGCATTTTTTATCATTTTCTTTCAAATTCTATCATTTTTCTTATTTCCAGAATTTTTATTGCAAGATAAGAGCCTTTATGGTAGACTATTGGAGTAAGTATTGGAAGATTACTCAAGAGGCTTAAGAGGCCGTGTTGGAAACGCGGTAGGCGTGTAACAGCGTGCGTGGGTTCGAATCCCATGTCTTCCGTTTATTTTAAAAAAGATACCCAAGAAATCTTGGGTATCTTTTTTCTTATATGCTTGTTTTATAACTCGGGTGAATTTCTTAGAAAATATCAAATAACAATTTCACATTGAGAATTGTTAAGATAATGGAAACAATATAACCAAGGATGGTATTCCATTTAGCATTGGTAAATTCGCCCATCAGTGATTTCTTAGAAGTTAAATAAATCAAAGGGAAGATTGAAAACGGAAGAGCGATTGAAAGAAAGACCTGTGAATAGACCAATAACTGATCCAAGGTTTTTTCCTGATGACCAAACAGAACTGCAACTATCATGACAGGTAGCAAGGCAAAGAGGCGAGTCGCCAAACGAATGAACCATTGAGGCAATCTCATATGCAAGAAACCTTCCATAACGATTTGTCCAGTCAAGGTACCCGTAATTGTCGAATTCTGACCACTGGCTAATAAAGCCAAGGCAAACAAGGTTGATAAGGTCGAGCTAGCTATAGCTCCTGCAATAGTAGAATCCTGCAAGGCATTATACATTTGAGAGAAGGCAGAAATCTCGGATGCATGGCCGAAAAAGAGAGCCGCTCCTAAGATCAAAAGAAGGGAGTTAACGACAAAGGCCAAGGATAACTCGAGATTAGAATCCCAGGTCATAAAGCGTACGGCTTTTCGAACATCATTTTTGTCCTTGTGATTGATTTTACGAGTCTGTGACAAGGATGAATGCAAATAGAGGTTATGAGGCATAACAGTTGCTCCCACGATCCCTAGTGCCAAGGTTAATTGACTTTCATGCCCTGGCAAAGGACTTTCAAATAAGGTTGCATTCGGTAGATAACCCTCAACGATTCCTTGGAAGCTTGGATGTGACAAGGCTACAAGATAGGTAAAAATTGCTAGAATGGTTAAAATCAGTGTTGTCACAATAGCTTCAATCTTCTTAAAGCCAAATTTCATCAGAAGCAATAAGAGAAAAACATCCAACACGGTCAAGAGGATGGCTATCATAATCGGAATCTTAAAGAGAAGATTGAGAGCAATCGCTGAACCTAGAACTTCTGCCAGATCTGTCGCCATCAAGGCTAATTCTAAAATCACCCATAGACTATAACGAAGCCATTTAGGTGAATGATGAGCCGTTGCTTGAGCCAGGTCCATCTGGGTTACAATACCAAGCTTTCCTGCCATCTGCTGAAGTTGCATGGCAATGAGAGATGAAATCAAGATAACAAACAAGAGACTATACTTATAGGAAGCACCACCGACTACACTGGTAATCCAGTTTCCTGGATCCATATAACCAACTGCGACAAGAGCACCCGGACCTAAAAAGGCCTTTAAATTTTGCCAGAAATGATTGTTATTTGGAGTATCGATAGATTGATTAATCTCAGAGAGTGACACTTTTTTATGAGAAGACATAGATACTTACCTCTTTCTAAACCTACTTTTTCATTATTTTCTATTAGAGAAAAATAAGATTGACTTTAAACTATTAAAACAATGAAAACTATATGAAAAACATTTAGTTTTTTCATTATTTTTCTTAAGGCACATTAATATTTTTCTTAAGGCACATTAATATTTTTCTTAAGGCACCTTAATTATAACACAAAAAATGAAAACTATATGAAAAACATTTAGTTTTTTCATTATTTTTCTTAAGGCACCTTAATTATAACAGAAAATATGATAAAAACTTAAGAAAATTCAGGACTTGATTTAATATTTAGGATACAACAAAATGTTGTATTCTTTTTTTGCAAAAGAATACCAAAGAATAAAATAAAAAACGTTGTAAAAACAACGTTTTAGAAAGATTTACAAAACAATGTAAATTATCAATGGAGCCGGTGGGAGTCGAACCCACGTCCAAACACCTGCCAACATATTTGTCTACAACCATAGGTTATGTATTAGTTTAACAGTCCCTCGACACATAACTCAAGCCTAGAAACTGCGAGTCTATCAATCTCTTATCAAGCCGCTAGACGAGACTTGATCGTATCTCGCTAATAATAAGACCTGTCATTGAACACGAGCAATCCAAATCGGGTCACGCCTGCTGGTTTTTAGGCAGCTAGAGCGTAAGAAGTGTTATTTTTTGCAGTTATATTTAACTGAGCGTTTACGTCGCCACACGAGTCGCAAAATATGCCTCATAATGCCTGTCGAATCCGTAACGACCCCAAAAGACAATAAAACCATTATACCTTATCTAACACAAAAATGCAAAAAGGAAATCACGTACCTAAAAAAGATACTATTCGAGAAATTTAGCAAACTGGGAGACTAACTACAACTTTCTCAGTGCATAACTTTACGATTGTGAATAGAGTTTACAAAATCCAATTAACACATACCTAAGATAAAGCTATCTGTTTTGAAGAAATTCACTAAGAAAATTATTCTAAAATACTTTCAGATGAGAATTTTCCTACTCTCTTTGTTTCAATTCATTTGAGTTTAAAAACTATAAAATAAATCCTTATATTATTCGGAATAATTTTCACTTATTAAACTAAAATAAATAGGTTCCATTCAAACTTTAATAGACTATGAAAACCAGTGGAACTTATCCTGACACGGAATTCCACTGGTTTTTCGATTTTTATCAGATTAACTTCTACTATTCTTAGCTGTGAAAATTAGTTTAGGACTTTAACTTATTTTCAATCTTCTAATCTAAAGGCCACTTCCAGTAAAGAAAAATCAGGGTTCTCCTGAGTTTTACTTAGCTAATTCTCTTTCTCGTTCTTTCATTATTTTATGATTTTCATACAAACGGGATAAGAACTTAGAAATTTCTTTTAAGATAGAATAGGTCGGCACTGCGACAATCATTCCAACTACACCATAGATATTGCTTGACAACAAAAGTAAAACCAAAATCGTGATTGGATGAACCTTCATAACACTTCCTACGATTCGAGGATATAAGATATTACCATCTACCTGCTGAACAACAAGCATATAAATCACTGCAATCAGCATTCTATGGGGATCAGTGAATATATTTGCGATGATCATAGGAATCAAACCAATACTTGGCCCCACATAAGGAATTAAATTGGCTACACCAGAAAAAATAGCAAAAACTAAAGCATATTTTAAACCAATAATACTATAGCCAATATAAGCCAAACAACCTATAATGATTGCGTCAATCGAAACTCCACTAATATAGCGAGCAATCGTCGCATTTAAATTCTTTAAGAGACCTGCAATATGCAAGCGATCCCTCTTTAGAATCGTTCTTTCAAGCATGGGCAAGAATTTATGTCCATCTAATAGGAAATAAACCAAAAAAACCGGAGTCATAATCAAAATCAAAACAGTACTGATAAGAGCTGACAAGACGCTCCCCACACTATTTGATACGCTATTTAGGATATTCTGAAGAATATCAACATAGGATAAGTTTAACTGCTGAATTGTAGCTTCTACATCCAAATTCTGGAGCGCAGGATAATTAGATAAGTCTATGATTAAGTCTTGTACTCGACTATAAATAGTTTGACTAGATATAATCAAGCTAGATAACTGATTAATCAAAATAGGTAAGAGATAGACAACACCTATGACCATTCCCCAGACCAAAGCACACAAGGTAATTAAAATACCAAGCAAACGATTGAGTTTACAGACTTTATTTAAGAAAGTAACAATAGGGTTTGTCAAATAATAAAGAAAGCCCCCTAATAAAAATGGAATCATAATTGTATTAAGCACGCTAACAAAAGGGTTAATCAAAGACCCCATCTGTCTCCATAGGTAAAAGATGATTGTTAAGAGTAAAATTTCTGTGGTCCAAAAAAATAATTTATTTCTACGAAACATGAGTTACCTCCCTCACTCTATTTTACCATATTTTCAAAAAGCTTAACGGATGAATTATTAAAGCAAGAATATTTTTTTTCTTTATGATAGAATAAGACTACTATGAAAAAAATATTTTTAACTTTATTAACTGTCTCCCTTTTAGGAGGTGCTTCTACTGTTGCTGCTCAAGATTTTAATATTGCTGCAAAACATGCCATTGCTGTTGAGGCAAATACTGGTAAAATTCTCTATGAGAAGGATGCAACGCAACCTGTCGAAATTGCTTCCATAACAAAATTGATTACTGTTTATCTAGTCTATGAAGCTCTGGAAAATGGAAGTATCACACTATCCACCCCAGTAGATATTTCTGATTATCCTTATCAATTGACGACAAATTCTGAAGCCAGTAATGTTCCTATGGAGGCCCGTAATTATACTGTCGAAGAGTTGCTTGAAGCAACTCTGGTATCTAGTGCCAACAGTGCCGCTATTGCCCTAGCTGAGAAAATTGCTGGCTCAGAGAAAGACTTCGTCGATATGATGCGTGCCAAACTCCTGGAATGGGGAATCAATGATGCCACGGTTGTCAATACAACTGGTCTTAACAATGAGACTCTAGGGGATAACATTTACCCAGAATCTAATAAAGATGATGAAAATAAGCTCAGTGCTTATGATGTTGCCATCGTTGCCCGCAACCTCATCAAAAAATACCCACAAGTCTTAGAAATCACCAAAAAACCTTCTTCTACTTTTGCTGGGATGACAATCACTTCAACCAACTACATGTTAGAAGGTATGCCTGCTTACCGTGGTGGTTTTGATGGGCTAAAAACAGGAACAACAGATAAGGCTGGAGAGTCTTTTGTTGGTACTACTGTCGAAAAAGGCATGAGAGTCATCACAGTTGTTTTAAATGCAGATCATCAAGACAATAATCCTTACGCTCGATTTACAGCTACATCTTCACTAATGGATTATATTTCTTCTACATTTACACTTCGCAAAATCGTTCAGCAAGGCGATGCCTATCAAGATAGCAAAGCCCCTGTACAAGATGGAAAAGAAGATACGGTCACTGCAGTGGCCCCAGAGGATATCTATCTAATTGAACGTGTTGGGAACCAATCTTCCCAATCTGTTCAATTCACTCCCGATTCTAAAACAATCCCAGCACCACTTGAAGCTGGAACAGTGGTTGGCCATCTGACTTACGAAGACAAGGACTTGATCGGTCAAGGTTACATCACCACAGAGCGCCCTAGTTTCGAAATGGTAGCAGAAAAGAATGTTGAAAAAGCCTTCTTCTTAAAAGTTTGGTGGAATCAGTTTATCCGATTTGTTAATGAGAAATTATAAAAAAATCGCGGTTTAAAATCGCGATTTTTTTATTACAAATTCATCTTCAAAGTCCTTGATTTTGAGTATATCTAAAATCAAATTTTACCCAACTGATCCTTCCATCTCATAGCTAATCAAGCGGTTTAGCTCAACAGCATATTCCATTGGAAGCTCTTTTGTGAAGGGTTCTACAAATCCCATAACAATCATCTCAGTTGCCTCAGATTCTGACAATCCACGGCTCATGAGATAATAGAGTTGTTCTTCAGAAATCTTAGATACCTTAGCTTCGTGTTCCAAAGCTACTTGCGAGTTGTGAATTTCATTAAACGGAATGGTATCTGATGCTGACAAGTCATCCATGATAATGGTATCACACTCGATGTGAGAAACAGACTTCTTAGAGTTTTTGTTAAAGGTTACCTGTCCACGGTAGTCAACCTTTCCTCCGCCTTTAGCGATGGATTTAGACACAATAGACGAGCTAGTATGTGGAGCATTGTGGATCATCTTAGCACCCGTATCTTGGTGTTGCCCAGCATTGGCAAAGGCAATCGAAAGCATGGTACCACGCGCCCCTTCTCCATCAAGGTAAACAGATGGATATTTCATGGTTGTTTTAGCACCCAAGTTACCATCAATCCACTCAACAGTGGCATCCTTTTGAGCTTTAGCACGTTTGGTTACCAAGTTATAGACGTTATCAGACCAGTTTTGGATAGTCGTATAACGCATATAAGCTCCATCCAAGGCAAAGATTTCTACGATGGCCGCATGCAAGCTGTTACTTGAATAAGTTGGCGCTGTACATCCTTCTACGTAATGGACACTTGCTCCCTCATCAACGATAATCAAGGTACGTTCAAACTGACCAGTATTTTCGTTGTTGATACGGAAGTAAGTTTGAAGTGGAATATCTACCTTGACACCTTTTGGTACGTAGATAAAGGTTCCACCAGACCATACTGCTGAGTTGAGGGCAGCTAATTTGTTATCTGTTGGCGGTACCAACTTGGCAAAGTATTGTTTAAACAAGTCTGGGTATTCCTTGAGGGCAGAATCTGTATCTGTAAAGATAATCCCCAATTTCTGGAACTCTTCCTTCATGTTGTGGTAAACCACTTCTGACTCATACTGGGCAGAGGCACCTGCTAGATAGGCACGCTCAGCTTCCGGAATCCCAATACGTTCAAAGGTTTCTTTGATTTTTTCAGGAACGTCATCCCAAGAACGGGCTGGCTTATCAGATGGTTTTTGGTAGTAGATCAAGTCATCAAAGTCAATCTCTGACAAGTCTGCTCCCCAAGTTTGCATAGGCATTTTTTTGAAGGTTTCATAAGACTTCAAACGGAATTCTAACATCCACTCAGGTTCTCCCTTAGCAGCTGATAGTTCACGAATGACATCTTCATTCAATCCTTTTCCTGTCGATAGGACAGGCTCTACATCATCATGGAAACCAAATTTATATTCACCAAGGTCAATTGGTTTTGGTTCTACTCTTTCTTCAGCCATAATATCCTTTCTTTCATTCTTCATTTCTACTAATTCATAAGACAAAAGAAACTTGTCTTAGTTGTTTTCTTGATTTTCGATTGTTTTCTTAAGGGCGTTCCAAGCTAGGGTTGCACATTTGATTCGTTGCGGAAATTTGGCAACACCTGACAAAAAAGCTGCATCGCCTAGTTGGTCTTGGCGTTCATCTTTTTGTCCTTGAACCATTTCAGAAAAAATAGTCGCAAGTTCTAAAATTTCTTGCTTGGTCTTGCCCAAAACAGCATCTGTCATCATGCTTGCAGAGGCAGTTGAGATGGTACAACCTGAGTTTAGAAAAGCGATATTTTCCAAACAGTCATCTGCATCAAACTTGACAGAGAGATTGATGACATCGCCACAGGTCGGATTGTTGAGACTGATTTGTTCAGCATCTTCCAACTTTCCTTGATGATGTGGATTTTTCGAATGGTCCGCTACCACTGCCATATAAAGGCTATCTAGTTTAGAAAGTGCCATTGAAAAACTCCTTTGTCTTTTGTAAGGCATCGACTAGCTTGTCGCAATCTTCCTTGGTATTGTAGATATAAAAACTTGCACGAGCTGTTGCTGGAACATCCAAATACTGGAGCAAGGGTTGCGCACAGTGGTGACCCGCACGAACTGCCACACCTTCATAATCCAAAGCCGTTGCAAGGTCGTGAGGATGAAGGTCGCCTAGGTTAAAAGCAATGACACCTGAACGTTGAGCCAAGTCCTGTGAACCATAAATGGTCAGTCCTTCAATTGCCTGCAATTTTGGAAATACGTAGGCGATCAATTCCTGTTCATGGGCTTCAATGACATCCATACCAATCTTTTCCAGATAATCCACTGCGGCAGCAAGTCCGATTGCACCAGCCATGTTAGGAGTTCCAGCCTCGAATTTCCAAGGCAATTCCTTCCAACTAGCAGATTGTTCATAAACGAAATCAATCATCTCACCACCAAATTCAAGGGGTGACATTTGCTCCAGATACTTTTCTTTGCCGTAAAGAACACCGATACCAGTTGGACCAGCCATCTTGTGACCTGAAAAGGCAAAGAAGTCCACACCCAAGTCCTGAACATCAATCTTCATATGAGGCGTAGATTGAGCACCATCCACCACCATGATAGCTCCAACTTGGTGGGCCATTTTAGTGATTTCTTTAATCGGATTGACCACACCAAGGACATTTGATGCATGAGCTAGGGAGACAAACTTGACTCTATCAGTCAATTTAGCTCGCAAATCATCCATATCCAGAGCTCCATCCTTGAGATAGACATAGACAAGCTCCGCTCCAGTCTTACGGCAGGCTTCCTGCCAAGGAATGATATTGGAATGGTGTTCCATGACGGAAATCAAAACCTGGTCTCCCTCAGTCAAGACTTCCTCTGCAAAGCGCGCTACCCAATTAAGACTGGTTGTCGTTCCTCTAGTAAAGAGAACTTCCTTTGTAGACCCTGCATTGATAAACTTACGAATGGTTTCACGAGCAGCTTCATAGGAAGCAGTCGCCCGCTCCGCCAAGGTATGAACCCCACGATGAACATTGGCATTGTCCTGCTCATAATAGCGGTTAATCGTTTCCAGAACTGCTAGTGGTTTTTGTGTCGTCGCAGCATTGTCCAAATAAACCAATGGTTCATCATTAACAATCTGGTCTAAAATTGGAAAATCCTTGCGAATCACTTCTACATCTAACATAGGCTACCCCTTAGCGTTTTGACAATTTTTCTTCGATAGTTGCAATCATTTCATCACGAACTTCCTTGACTGGAATCTCAACGATAACGGATCCAAGGAAACCACGGACAACCAAGCGTTCTGCAGTTGCCTTGTCCAAACCACGACTCATGAGGTAGTACATATCTTCTGGGTCTACCTGACCGATAGAAGCCGCGTGTCCTGCAGTTACGTCATTTTCATCAATCAAAAGAATTGGGTTAGCATCTGAACGCGCTTGGTCTGAAAGCATGAGAACACGACTTTCTTGTTGGGCATCTGCTCCCTTGGCACCCTTGATAATGTGGCCAATACCATTGAAGGTTAAGGTTGCTTTTTCAAGAATAACTCCATGTTGTAGGATATTTCCGATTGAGTTGCAACCATAGTTAGTCACTCGAGTATCAATACCTTGTACCTGACGGCCACTTGAAAGAGCTACGACCTTAAGGTCTGCATGGCTACCGTTACCAATTAAGTCACTATCAAAGTCAGCAACGACGTTCCCTTCGTTCATGACACCGATTGCCCAGTCAATGCTTGCATCGTTACCTAATTTACCACGACGGCTAATGTAAGCAGTGACGTTTTCACCTAGACGGTCGATCGCAGCAAACTTCACTTGAGCTCCAGAACGTGCAATCACTTCTACTGTGATATTAGCAGTTGCTTTGGCACTTCCTTCACCGCGTGACTCTAAACGTTCCAGATAACTAATCTTAGAATTTTTACCAGCGATAATCATAATATGCTTGTTAAACGGCACATCGCTATCGCTGTCTTGATAGAAAATCCCTTCGATTGGTTCAGCAATTTCCACGTTATCAGGAATATAGAGAACAGCTCCACTGTTAAAGTAAGCTGTGTGGTAGGCCGCCAACTTATCATCGTCATACTTAACAGATGACATGAAGAATTCTTCGATCAGCTCTGGAATTTCTTCTAAAGCTGAATGGAAGTCTGTAAAGACAACACCCTGTTCAGCCAACTCAACTGGAGTTTGCTCAAAAACAGTTTGAGTTCCTACTTGCACCAACTTCAAGTGGTTATCTAGTGCAGTGAAATCTGGAACATTTGCTGATGGCTCACTTTCTGTAATCGTTCCATCTCCCAGATTCCAACGGTGGAATTTGACACGCTCAATGACTGGTAATTCCAAACTCTCGATTTTATCAAAAGCTTTTTGACGGAGGTCAGCCAACCAGCTTGGTTCAGCGTGCATTTCTGAAAAAAGTTTAATATTTTCTTTAGTCATTTACTTCTCCTAAAAGATACGAGGGAATTACAATTCTTCCTTGTAGTCATAGCCAAGTTCTTCAGCTAGTTTTGCGTATCCTTCACGTTCCAAACGCGCAGCCAATTCTGGACCACCAGAAAGGACAACACGACCTTCCATCATGACGTGTACCACGTCTGGTGTGATGTAGTTCAAAAGACGTTGGTAGTGAGTGATAATCATAGCACCAAAGCCTTCACCACGCATAGCATTCACACCTTTAGAAACAACTTTAAGAGCATCAATATCAAGACCAGAGTCAATCTCATCCAAAAGGGCAAATGTTGGCTCCAACATCAAAAGTTGAAGAATTTCATTACGTTTTTTCTCACCACCAGAGAAACCTTCGTTGAGGTAACGCTCTGCCATTTCTTCTTTCATGTTGAGCAATTCCATTTTTTCATCTAGCTTAGTGATAAACTCGCGAACTGAAATCTTTTCATCATCTTCTTTACCAGCATTCATAGCTGCACGAAGAAACTCAGCGTTAGTAATACCAGGAATTTCTGATGGGTATTGCATAGCAAGGAAAAGTCCCATACGCGCACGCTCGTCAACTTCCAACTCAAGGATGTTTACGCCATCAAACAAGACCTCACCTTTGGTCACTTCATAGTTTGGATTTCCCATGATAGCGGCAGAAAGAGTCGATTTACCAGTACCATTTGGTCCCATGATAGCGGCGATTTCTCCTGTTTTCAGGGTCAGGTTAACCCCTTTTAAAATTTCTTTTCCTTCAATCTCAACGTGAAGATCTTTGATCTCTAATACTGACATGATAGTTCCTTTCTTTTTCAAGACTTTTACAGTACTTACTAGAAAAACGTCTGATTTCCCCAGAAATAGAGTAAAAGGTCTATAAATATACTTTTCTAGTATAACAAAAAAAAGCCTAAAAGGCTTTGATTTTGTCTGGAAGCTGAGGGCTAGTCTTTCCTATTAAAATGCTGATCGATGACATCAACGATTTTGCCCATCACATAACTGACGCGAAAATTTCTGAAGAGTAAAATTGCCCAAAAGGCTGCCATAATATAGCGGCCAGTCATCCAGGCTTCGTTGAAAAAATAGGTCTCAGCAGCTGTAAACAGCGCCATAATAATAAATTGTTGTTTATTCATAAACTTATTGTATCATGAAATCTTTCTTTAGTCTTCCTCTACCTTCACTTTATCAGCCAAAAATTCAAATCCTTCTGGAATCAGGCTTTCTTCTGCTTCTTTTTCAGTTTGAGAAGATTTGGCTTTGGCTGAAAAGGCTGCGCGAACTTCTTTCCATTCCTCCATGGAAATGGCTAAAATCTCAGGTGAAAAACCTGCTGCCTGACTAAGGATGTTACCAAACATGGTGTTGAGATTGTCTCGTTTCATGGTTTGACCAGCATTGAAGTTAGATTCAAAAGCAAGAATGGCATGGTGTTCATTGGCTGCAACCGGTTGAGAACCAACTAGCAGAGCCTTATCAGGGCCTCCTAGACTTTCAATCACCTCTCCCCAGGCATTCTGCAAACGAATCAGGTTTTGACGTGCTAAATCAGGATTTTCAACGGCCTCTTGTAAGATAGATTGAACTTTATTGCGATCCACACGATAGACTGTCTTGCCTGTTGCTGGGCGACTAGGAGCTGAACTCGTTGGCTTGGGTACAGTTCCCACATTGGCGAGTTCTTGTTTGAGACGTATCACTTCTTGTCTCAGCGTAGCAATTTCATGTTCAACCGCCCCTGAAAGAGCTGGTTCAGGCTTAATTTCCGCTAAACGAATGGTCATCATTTCAGCATAAATCTTGGGCTGCAAACTAGACTTAATATCTGCTAAACTCACTGTCGCTAAGCGAATCATTTCAAACAGATTTTCCTGAGGAAGTGCCAAATTTTCTACAAAGACTGGACTATGATGAGTGTTTTCTCCCCCTGTTTGAACAATTAACAAGTCTCTTAAATAGTGCAAAAGGTCGGTCACAAAACGAGTCATGCTCTTACCATTATCAAAAAGAAGATTTAAGCAAGACAAGGCCTTGGTAACATCCTGTTGAGACAAGGCAGCCACATAATCATCCAAGGCTGATAGGCTAATGGTGCCAGTAATTTCTTCAGAGATGGCAGTCGTCAATTCATTTCCCTGTGTCAAACTCAGAGCTTGATCCAAAATAGACAAGGCATCCCGCATTCCACCTTCCGCCTGTCTGGCAATGATTTCCACAGCCTCTGGTTCAGAACTAATATTTTCTTTTTCTAAGATATAGTGGATATGTTCCTTAATATCCTGTGTCTTAATTGATTTAAATTCAAAACGTTGCACACGGGATAGAATAGTCGCAGGAATCTTGTGCAATTCAGTAGTGGCCAAAATAAAGACTACATTCTGTGTTGGCTCTTCCAGCGTCTTTAGGAGAGCATTAAAAGCCCCTGTAGACAGCATGTGAACCTCGTCTATGATATAAACCTTATAACGAGCAAGACTAGGGGCATAGGTAGATTTATCACGAATTTCACGGATTTCATCCACCCCATTATTAGAGGCTGCATCCATTTCAATGACATCTTCTAAACTACCGTCCGTCACTGCCTGACAAATATAGCAGTTATTGCAAGGTTCGCCACCCACTTGATTGGGACAGTTCATAGCTTTGGCAAAAATCTTAGCTACACTGGTTTTTCCTGTTCCACGTGGACCAGAAAAAAGATAGGCATGACTTATTTTCTCTTGTTCTACTGCTTGTTTAAGAGTCTTAGCCACAACTTCTTGACCAACCAACTGGGAGAAGTTTTGACTTCTATATTTTCGATAAAGTGCTTGATACATTAAGATTTTTCCCCAAACATTGTAAAGTCCCATTCCGTCTTTTCAAGCAAAATAGCGACAAATTGTTCCAAATAATCTCGATCCATAGCATCGTAATCCTCAATCTCTGAAGAATCCAGATCCAGAACTCCAAGTAACTGACCATTCTTCATCATCGGCATCACAATTTCACTTTTAGCTAGACTGTCACAAGAAATATAGTTTGGATAGGTACTTACATCACCAACCAGGACTGTTTCCTGAAAATGAGCTGCCTCCCCACAAACACCTTTTCCCAGTGCAATACGGATACAGGAAACACCTCCTTGGAAGGGACCTAAAACCAATTCCTTTCCATCGAACAAATAAAAACCTGCAAATACAGTATTAGGAAAACGTGATTTTATGAGAGCACTGGCGTTGGAAAGATTAGCCAAAACATTGGTCTCGCCTTCCAATAGGAAGGACAATTCTTCATTTAACATTTGATAACGTGATTGTTTTTCTGATTTTAACATAGAACTATTATATCAAAAAAGGAGCAGAGACAAAAGAAAAATCCCTTGTTTAGTAAACAAAGGATTTTGTGAATTTTCAATTTGATTAAAGTTCGATATCACCAAACAAATCAGCCATTGAGAATCCTGTTTGTGTTTCTGGAAGTTCGAAATCACGTTTTTCTTGACGTTTTGGACGACGTGGACGAGCAGCACGTTTTTCTTCTTTTTGTCCTTCTTCTTGAGATGGACGCTCTTCAAGAGCTTTGATAGAAAGTGATACGCGCTCTGCATCTGCGTTAACTTCAAGAACTTTAACTTGAACTTCTTGACCAACTTTAAGAGCTTCTTTGGGATTTTCAATACGTTTGTGTGAAATTTGTGATACGTGAACAAGTCCATCGATACCTGGCAATACTTCAACAAATGCACCGAAGTCAGTCAAACGTTTAACTGTTCCTTCTACTACATCACCTTTAGCCAATTTTTGCTCAACGCCATCCCATGGTCCAGGTGTTGTTGCTTTAAGTGAAAGTGATACACGCCCTTCTTCTTCGTTAAGATCAAGGATTTTAACTTCAATTTCTTCACCAACAGTTACAACTGATTTTGGTGATACGTTACGTTCGTGTGACAATTCAGTCAAGTGAACCAATCCGTCAACACCACCAAGGTCGATGAAGGCACCGAAGCTTGTGATACGCGCAACTTTACCAGTTACAACATCACCAACAGCCAATTTACCGAATACTTCAGCGCGAGCTGCTGCTGTAGCTGCTTCAACAACTTCACGACGTGAAAGGATGAAGCGGTTTTCTTTAGCGTCAACTTCTTTGATTTTAGCATCAAATTCTTGACCTACAAAACGCTCAGTGTTACGTACGAAACGAGTATCCAACATTGAAGCTGGGATAAATCCACGAACACCTTCAAATTCTACTGAAAGTCCACCTTTAACGGCACGAGTTCCTTTAACAGTAACAACTTCTTCTTCGCGACCAACAAGTTTGTCCCATGCTTTGCGAGCTTCAAGGCGTTTTTTAGATACAAGGTATGTAACTGTATCAGTATCTTTACCAACTACTTGACGAAGTACAAGAACATCCAATACTTCTCCTACTTTAACAAAGTCATTGATATCTGCATCGCGATCGTTTGTCAATTCGCGAAGAGTCAAGACACCTTCAACACCAGTTCCAGAGATTGCAACGTTAGCTTGAGTCGCATCAACTGTCAATACTTCAGCACTAACAACATCACCAGTCTCAACTTGGCTAACGCTATTTAGCAAATCTTCAAATTCGTTCATCTAAAAAATCCTCCAACAATCAAGTTTTTCTTAAACTTGACATACTTATAATTTTTTTCCTAAGCACCCGCAAGGACATGTTCATATCATTCACGTCTTTCAATTATAAAAATAAAATACCCTAAGATATTTTGCTTTTTATCTTGATTATTACCTAAGAACTGGGGTAGCTGGATTCGAACCAACGCATGAGGGAGTCAAAGTCCCTTGCCTTACCGCTTGGCTATACCCCATTGATGAAATGGAGAGAGAGGGATTCGAACCCCCGAACCCGAAGGAGCGGATTTACAGTCCGCCGCGTTTAGCCTCTTCGCTATCTCTCCTACAATCAACATGGACTATTATATCATGAAAATTTCAAAAAAACAAGACTTATTTTGCTAAATTATAATTTTCAATCAAAATTTCCACAGCTTTTTCCAATTTTTTATAAAAACTATCGACATTCCCATTCTTTATGATGGCCAATTGTCCATCTAATTCGGCAATTTCTCCGATAACTTTTTTACCAATGGTCAAGGTATAGCCTTCAAAACTGTCTTTTCCTACATTAACTTTGGCATCTGCTACTTGAATTTCGATTTTTTTATCTTTCTTGCTCATTTCATACCTCTCTTCACTTTTTCTATTTTACAAGAAAATCCTAAAACTAGCAAGAAAAAACTCTATATCAGGCTTGTCTGACATAGAGTTTTATGTAAACAACATCAATCGATTTAGTATAGCTAATAGTTAGTAAACAAGCATAATTGACTATCCTTTTTAGGTTATCAGTGAGTCTCACCACCTACTAACTGCAAATCCTTATCTTTGTAGTCTACAATAGCTTCAATAGCTACCTCTATGCCTCTTACAATATCACATAGACTCATTCCTGCAGTATTCGGCTTATTTACTACTTGTTCCATCATATATGGAATATGCATGAAACCTGCTCTCATATTAGGGAATTTTTTATCCACTAAATAAAGAGCTTGGTACATCAAATGATTGCAAACAAAGGTTCCTGCACTATTGGACACAACTGCTGGAAGTCCCTGTTTTTTAATAGCTTGTACCATCGCTTTGATAGGTAAACTACTAAAATAGGCCGATGCTCCATCAATACGAATCGGTGTATCAATTGGTTGATTGCCTTCGTTATCAGGTATGCGAGCATCATCTTGATTAATAGCCACTCGTTCAGGTGTTAAACCTGTCCTGCCGCCTGCTTGTCCAATACAAAGTACAGCATCTGGTTGATATCGTAATATTTCTGCCTCTAAAACTTCTGACGACTTATAAAAAACCGTTGGAATTTCTACCCAGCGAACTTCGGCCCCATTAATCTCAGATGGTAATAATTTTACAGCCTCCAAAGCTGGATTAATCTTTTCACCTCCAAAAGGATTAAAACCTGTAACCAATATTTTCATTTTATTTTCCTTTACTAAAATGCGAGAAAGTACATTAAGAATATGTGAATAACAATCATTACTAGAGCAACACCTGCTTGAGCCTTTATAACACCATTCTGATCTTTCATATCCATCAGTGCTGCTGGTAGAGCGTTAAAATTAGCAGCCATTGGGGTCAATAAGGTCCCACAATAACCTGCTGTCATGGCAAGAGCACCAGCCACAATTGGATTAGCTCCCAGAGCAAATACAAAGGGAACTCCAACACCTGCTGTAATAACGGTGAATGCTGCAAAAGCATTTCCCATAATCATTGTGAATAGAACCATTCCAAGAACATAGGCCAAAACTCCTATAAAGCGACTATCTGAAGGAACAATACCGCTAATCAGATGAGAGATAACATCACCAACACCTGCTACAGTAAAAATAGCCCCCAAAGCCCCTAATAATTGGGGAACAATCCCACTTGTTGAAACTTGCTGAGTCATTCGATTATTTTCTGATAACAGACTCTTAGGGTGACTATTGGTAATCACAAGAACAGAAATTGTAGCAAACAAGGCGGCAAGGCTAATCGAAATCTTGCTAAATTCTGGAATCATTTGCGCTAAGACCAACGCAAGTATTGCCATCAGCATAACTGGAATAAAAATTTTATTTTTCAATCTGTTAGATTCAATATTGGCTTTCATTTCATCTAAGGATGGCAAGGTTCCGATACGGACTTGCTTAAACAATGTTAACAGCGATAATAGGATTACAATAATACCAATACTCATATTTGGCATATAGGAACCACCTATAAACGTAATAGCCAATAGAGTCCAAAATGCAGATGTTCCAAATCGGACTGGGTTTGTTTTATCTTTATAACTACAATAGGCTGTATGGAGAAATTGACAACCAATCACAATATAGGTCAACTCTAATAGTTGCTTTGCCAACTCTGTCATTTTTGTTCTCCCCCCCTAGTCTTTTCTGATGTCAATTTTTTATCAAATAAATAATTATAAATCCCCACTACAATAAGTGTTATAACAGCAACAATAATAGATGCAGAAGCAATCCCTGCATAATTGCTTTCATAGCCTAACTGATCTAATGTTCCCCCTATCAAGAGGACTCCCCCAGCACCTACAAACGTATTTTGAGCAAAGAAATTTCCAAAATTTTCATTCGCAGCCGCACGCGCTTTTATTGTCTCATCTTCAACCTCTGTTAACTTTCTACCTAATTGAGACTCTGCTGCTGCTTCTCCCATAGGTTGAACCAAAGGTCTGACAAACTGAGGGTGTCCTCCTAGACGAATTGAAAAGAAACCAGCTAACTCTCGAATAAAGAAATAAACTGTATAGAAGTTTCCAACTGTCAGACCTTTAATCTTTCGAATCAAATCAATTGATCGTTGCTTGAGTCCAAAGGTTTCTGACAGTCCCACAAGAGGCAAGGTAACCATAAAAATCGTGAGCACTCGCTGATTGCTAAATTCTTTTCCCAAAATCTCCAAAAATTCAACGAGAGAAACACCTGAAACTAAAGCTGTAACCAAACCAGCTAAGACTACTGTTGCAATTGTATCAAATTTTAAAATAAAACCCACAACAATGATTGCTATTCCTATTAGTTTAATCCACTCCATATCAAACTCCTCTATATTCAAAATGACAGTATTTTTTAAATTTTCTCAAGAGCAATACCATTCCTTATTTAATGTGCTTTTCTAGTTCTTTTTGGTATTTGCTATTGGATTCCAATTTTTCTTTTTGCCATTTTTTAAGAGCTTCGTCATATTCTTTTGTTGTAACAATATCTTTTTGCAATCTCATTCCTTTAAAGATATATGGATCCCCCTTAATACCAACTTGTGAGTATGGTTTTGAGAATGGTACTACGTTACTTACAACTGGAGAACCGCCAGATGAAGCTGTTGGCATCAATAATGAACTATCTGTCAACCAAGCTTGAGCTTTGGCATATTTTTCATATCTCTTCTCTAGGTCAGTGGTCTCAGAAACAGCATCTTCTAACAATTTCTTATATTGATCCAAACCAAGTTTAGCGACAACATCCTTATCTTTTCCTTTCGTAATACCAAGGTGTTTCATGGCAGAACCAGATTTTGGATCCATAATATTCAAGTAAGACGCTGGATCTTGATAGCTTGGAGCCCATCCTGTACTGTTCAAATCATAGTCTTTTTGAGAAGGAACACGCGCTTGTGATGTAATAGTTTCTTTTTCATTATCTGTCATTTGAAGTACATCGATGACAACATTTTCAGCACCAAGAGTTGATTCAATAGACTGTTTGAAAGAGTTGCTTTGTTGAACGGCGATAGTATCTGTTTGTTCAACCGGGACATCCAAGTGAATTGGGAAGGTTACCCCTTTAGATTCCAAGTCTTTCTTAGCTTTTTCGAAAGCAGCTTTAGCCTTGTCAGGGTTGTAGATAGAATCCTTACCGTCAACTAGCTCAACACCTTTCCATTGGTCACCATAGTTCACCAACTCTGCTTGAGCGATTTGACCAAAGTTCTTACCACCTGCTTGTACGAAGTTATCTGGAACAAGGCTGTTACGAATAATCTTGTCCGCACCATCTTCACCGTTTAGCTGGGCAGCATAAGAATGACGATTAAAGGCAAAGTTGATAGCCTGACGGAAATCCTTATTGAGCATCGCTTCTTTTGTAGAAGTCTTTTGCTCCTCACTTGTTTTCGCAGTTTTATTGTATGACTGACGATTTACGTTAAAAGTAAAGTAATAACTACTTGAGTCCTGTGGGCTATAAGTGATTTTATCTCCGTATTGTTCCAAAGTTGAAGCAAAGTTTGAGCTGCTTGGGAAGAGACGGGCTGTCGTATAAGCACCAGAGGAGAAGCTACGGATCAAAGACTCCTGATCTGAACCATCGTAGTAGGTCAATTTAATCTTCTCGATTTTAACATTTTCTTTATCCCAGTAATTTGGATTTTTTTCATATTCAATCAAAGATTTAGAAGTCAATGTTTTTAAGAAATAAGGACCATTGTAGAGAATCCCTGCTGGGCTAACCTCTCCGTAATTCTTTCCTGATGCCTTCAAAAACTCTTCATTTACAGGCAACATCGTCGCTGTTGTAACTTTTGAATTCCAGAAACTTTCTGGCGCATTCAATGTATACTCAACTGTGTAGTCATCCAAAGCTTTAACACCAACTGTAGAGAAATCATTGGTTTCACCAGTCATATAGGCGTCCAAGCCTTTGATTGAATTTTGGATGAGAGAGACACCGTCTGACTTACCATCAGCGACGTGTTTTAGTCCTGTCACAAAGTCATGGGCTGTCACTTCTGCGTATTCTTCGCCTTCTGATGTGTACCATTTCACTCCCTTACGAAGTTTATAGGTATAAGTCAATCCATCTTTTGAGACAGACCAATCCTCAGCCAAGGAAGGAATAACATTACCATATTTATCATTTTCCATCAAACCATCAACGACATTCCCGATAATATCTGTTGTGGATGTACGCGTTGCTATGCTGTAGTCCAAGGATGCTGGATCCACTGCATAAACATAAGAAAATGTTGTCGGAGCATCTGCTTCTTTATCAGCTTTTCCACAGGCTGCTAAAAGAGCTGTTGTGCTTAGGATAAGTCCTGTTGTTAAAATCCACTTTTTCGATTTCATAAAAATCTCCTTTAATATATTTTTAATCTACTTTTACAATCCAACCTTCTGGCGCTGGAATATCACCAAACTGAATTCCTGTCAATTCATCATAGAGCTTACGAGTCACAGGTCCTACTTCTGTTTCACTATAGAATACATGGAAATCATCACCGTGCTGAATACCTCCAATTGGAGAAATAACCGCTGCTGTACCACAGGCACCTGCCTCTACAAAACGGTCAAGGTTATCAATTGGAACATCACCCTCAATAGGAGTTAATCCCAAACGATGTTCTGCCAAATAAAGCAAGGAATACTTGGTAATAGATGGCAAGATAGATGGACTCAATGGCGTTACAAATTCATTATCAGCTGTGATTCCAAAGAAGTTAGCTGATCCGACTTCTTCAATCTTTGTATGAGTTGAAGGGTCTAGGTAGATAACATCTGAGAAATGGCGCGATTTAGCCAATTTCCCTGGCAAAAGACTGGCAGCATAGTTTCCACCAACCTTTGCCGCACCTGTACCATTTGGAGCTGCACGGTCGTATTCATCCTGAATCAAGAAGTTGGTTGGGACCAAACCACCCTTAAAGTAATTTCCAACTGGCATAGTAAAGATAATAAAAATATACTCCTCTGCTGGTTTTACCCCGATAATATCTCCGACACCAATCAAAAGAGGGCGAAGATAGAGGGTTCCACCTGTTCCGTATGGTGGTACGTATTCTTCATTCGCACGGACAACTGCTTTACAAGCTTCTACAAACATGTCTGTCGGAACTTGTGGCATCAAGAGACGGTCACATGTCCGTTGCAGGCGTTTGGCATTTTCATCAGGACGGAACAGTTGAACACTGCCATCTTTAGTACGATAAGCTTTCAAACCTTCAAATGCTTGTTGTCCATAGTGGAGACTTGGAGAAGACTCTGAAATATGCAAAGTTGCATCCTCTGTAAGCTCTCCTTGATTCCATTGTCCATTTTTAAAATGAGCAATATAGCGATAAGGTAATTTCATATAGGAGAAACCAAGGTTTTCCCAATCAATCGTTACTGTCATATTCCACTCCTTATTCTAAAAACCTATTTCTTATATTCTACACTTTTTTTCTAAAATAGCAAGTATATTTTGTAATTTTCAGAAAATTTCTTCAATAAAAAGAACCAGCTCTTAGAACTGATTCTTCATTTCACTTATTTAGCTTCAGTAAATACTTCTTTAAGATAAGCGTCAAAAACTTCTTCATCTGAAATCGTGTCAGAAATGAAGCTTCCATTGCTAGTGCGTTCTGACAAGTTCAAGTCTTGCAATCGGCTTTCATAGATTGTTCCTTTATTAGATTGGATAAGCAAAGTTTGATCGTTCCCGTCCACTTCCGTACTGAAGAGATCACCAACAAAGCCTTGTTCTGCAACTGCACCAGCCAAGAAGACACGGTGCGGTTTGTTTTTCAACTCACGCAAGACTTGTAGTCCTCGTTTGGCACGGCTGGTTGCCGGAATTTCGTCAATAGAAACACGTTTCAAACTTCCACGCTGAGTCAAGAGGTAGAAAGATGATGTATTACAGATAAAGGCAGACTGGAGAACATCATCTTCTTTCAAGTTCATAGCCTTGACCCCTGCAGCCTTGGCACCGACAACCGGAACCTCTTCGATATTGAAACGTAGGGCATAACCATTTTGGCTAATCAAAAGAACATCATCTAGTTTAATCGGAGCCACTGCTACAATCTGGTCTGTATCGTCTTTGAGCTTAGCATACTTGACAGACTTAGACTTGTAGGTCCGCCATGGAGTGAATTCTTTGCGTTCTACACGCTTGATTTGACCGAGACGAGTAGCTGCAAAATAAGTTGTCGCATCATCAAACTGATCCACGACTTCCACATAAAGGATTTCTTCGTTAGTTTCAAAGTTTGTAATGGTCTGGCTCAGATGCTCTCCGATGTCCTTCCAACGAATATCTGCCAATTCATGGATTGGTCGATAAATGACATTTCCAAGCGTCGTGAACATCAAGAGATGTTGAGTTGTCTTGGCAGATTGAACAAAAATCAAACGATCGTCATCACGTTTGCCAATTTCTTCCAGAGTGGATGCCGCAAAGGAACGTGGGCTGGTACGCTTGATATAACCTGCCTTGGTCACGCTGACATAGGTATCTTCCTCAGCGATAAGACTAGCTGTATCAATCTCAATTGCTTTTGCTGTGTCTTCTAAAGTACTCAAACGTGGAGTCGCAAATTTCTTCTTGACCTCACGAAGTTCTTTCTTCATGAGATTGTACATGGTCCGTTCATCACCGATAATCGCCGCCAGCATGGCAATCTTTTCACGAAGTTCTGCTTCTTCTTCCTGCAAGACAACTACGTCTGTATTGGTCAAACGGTACAGTTGCAAGGTTACGATGGCCTCAGCCTGCTCTTCTGTAAAGTCATAGCTGACCTTAAGGTTTTCCTTGGCGTCCGCCTTATTCTCAGAAGCGCGGATAAGTGCAATGACTTCGTCCAAAATCGAAATCACGCGAATCAAACCTTCGACGATATGGAGACGTTTCTCAGCCTTTTCCTTGTCAAAGCGGGAACGCGCCAAAATCACTTCACGACGGTGGACGATATAGCTAGACAAGATTGGGACGATCCCAACCTGACGAGGCGTGAAATTGTCAATCGCCACCATGTTAAAGTTGTAATTTATTTGTAGGTCGGTGTATTTGAAGAGATAGTTAAGAACGAGCTCAGTATTAGCGTCTTTTTTGAGCTCAATAGCGATTCGAAGACCGTCACGGTCAGACTCATCACGAACCTCAGCAATTCCAGCCACCTTATTATTGACACGAACATCATCAATCTTCTTGACTAGATTGGCCTTGTTGATTTCATAAGGAATCTCAGTGATAACGATTTGTTCCTTACCACCTTTTAACTTTTCAATCTCAGTCTTGGAACGAACAACCACGCGCCCTTTCCCAGTTTCATAGGCCTTCTTGATTTCATCACGACCCTGGATAATCCCTCCAGTCGGGAAGTCTGGTCCAGGCAAGAATTCCATGAGTTTATCAATCTTTGCAGTTGGGTGGTCAATCATGTAAACCGCCGCATCGATGACCTCAGCTAAATTATGAGGTGGAATATCTGTGGCATAACCAGCCGAAATACCAGTCGATCCATTTACCAAGAGATTTGGAAAGGCTGCTGGCAAAACAGTAGGTTCTTTCTCGGTATCGTCAAAATTCCAAGCAAAAGGAACTGTCTTTTTATCGATATCCTGAAGAAGATAGCCTGCAATCTCAGACAAACGCGCCTCAGTATAACGCATAGCCGCAGGCGGATCTCCGTCCATAGAACCGTTGTTACCGTGCATTTCGACTAGAATCTCACGATTCTTCCAGTCCTGTGACATACGAACCATGGCATCATAGATAGAAGAATCACCGTGTGGGTGGAAATTCCCCATGATGTTACCAACAGACTTGGCTGACTTACGGTAGCTCTTGTCAAAAGTATTTCCATCTTTATTCATCGAATAAAGAATGCGGCGTTGAACCGGCTTCAAACCATCACGAATGTCTGGCAAAGCCCGATCTTGAATAATGTACTTGGAGTAGCGACCAAAGCGCTCTCCCATGATGTCCTCCAGGGACATATTTTGAATGTTAGACATAATAATTCTCTTTTTAGTGTTTTATTGTAAAGTAAATCTATATTTTATAAATTTAACTGTTTCTTTGTAGGTAGTAAGAAAAGAAGAGCAATCCTACTAATCCTAGAATGAATAAAAGATTAATTTTAATAACAAATAAGCTAAGTAAGGTATTAATTAGACCGTGAAAAATGGCGCAAAAAAGGACCGACTTTGTCTTTTTGAAAACAGCTGCTAGAAGAATACTGAGATAAATTGCAAATAGACTGAATAATATAAAAGGCATCCCACTTTGGGAACTTCCAATCACAAACCATAAAGGTACATGCCATATTGCCCAAATACAACCTGTTATCAAACCGGAAATCCAAAAGGAGAATCTAGTTTCCAAAGTTGGTTGCAAGATGCCTCGCCATCCCAATTCTTCTTCGCCACCATAAACACAGACTGCACTCAAAAAAACAACTAACAAATTTCCTAGTGGAAAAGCCGGATTAAGCTCCTTAGAGGAGAAAGCAATGACACCTGTCTGCACGAAAATTAGTAAAAGAAATAACAAAATATATTTCTTTGAGTCCCCTAAGATAAAAGAGACTATGCTTTTAATGGATTTTTGAGGCAAACAAGAAATGGCTGCAATGGTTGGACCGAAACCTCCTAGTAAATGGAGAAAAATTCCTAGTGGACTTGTTAGACTTAAGAGGCTCATTTGCGTCAGAAAAGCGAGCAATCCCCAACCAAATCCCCAAGAAATGAGAAAACTAATCAGTAAAAATTTTGTTATCTTATTATTTTGTAAATGTTTCATTTGTTTCGAGTCTCTCCTTAGCATACTCAATCATCTTCTCAGCTACCTCCATATCATAGTCAAATCCCAGCTTTTTAGCAAGGTACTGAGCCTCTCGGTGGAAAAATTCCATCGTAGCAAACAAAGACTGAGTGATTTTATCTAAACTTGAGAAATCAAGCAGATTTGAAAATTCCTTCTTTTGCTCAGCAGGTAAATAGTTGAAGAGATACTTGTAGTTCTTGCCGATATCGACTTTCCCCCTATCACTTGCAACCTGCCAAGCCAAAATTTTCAAGAATTCTTGTTGACAAATGCCGTAGAGATGGTCAGTCGCGTAGATGACTTGCTTACGACAGATTCCTTTGACCACGTAGGCTGACACCCACCAAAATTCATTGCAGGCTTTTTCAAAATCTATCGCACTAGCTGGGCTTGTCCAGTAACGCTCTAGATTTTGAGAATAGGGTTCAAATAAATGTTCTGGATCTTCTAAAACAGTGAATCCTGCCTCACTATCCACCCACTCTTGGATGTGGTCTTTGGGGCAGAGAGTCAAATCAATACGATTACCATCTTCAAAGAGCATGAGATAAAGACGACGATGGTCAAGAACAACCTCTTGCTCTATAATTCGTTTTCCGAAATAGTCCAACCAAGAAAGGTCACTCGTCAGATTATCAAAATCATCCACGACATAGACCACATCGTAGTCTTGAAATTCATCTTTTGGTGCTTTTGTATCAGTTCGTGAACCAGATAGAGCGACAGCTTTAACTTTCAAGTTTTTAGCTATCTTTATAAGAAGAGATAGCATTTCTGTTTCAGTCCTCATGTTAATACCCATTCATTAAAAAGTGACTTAAAACACTGTAGCTTCTTCCAACGTAAACTTGACATTATCTTCAATCCACTTACGTCGTGGTTCGACCTTGTCGCCCATGAGGACATTGACGCGGCGTTCGGCGCGGGCTAGGTCTTCGATTGTGACACGGATGAGGGTACGGGTTTCAGGATTCATAGTTGTTTCCCAGAGCTGGTCCGCATTCATCTCACCAAGTCCCTTGTAGCGTTGGAGGGTAGCGCCTTTACCGAACTGTTTGCGGAGTTCTTCTAGTTCTACGTCTGTCCATGCGTAGGCTACTTCTTCTTTTTTGCCTTTACCTTTTGACATCTTGTAAAGAGGTGGAAGAGCGATGTAGACATGGCCTGCCTCAACTAGCGGACGCATGTAGCGGTAGAAAAATGTCAAGAGCAAGGTCTGGATATGGGCACCGTCGGTATCCGCATCGGTCATGATAATAATCTTGTCATAGTTGGCATCTTCAAGGGAGAAGTCTGCTCCGACACCCGCACCGATAGTATATATCATGGTATTGATTTCTTCATTTTTGAGAATATCCGCCATCTTGGCCTTGGCTGTATTGATAACCTTACCACGAAGGGGCAAAATTGCCTGGAACTTGCGGTCACGGCCTTGTTTAGCAGAACCACCGGCAGAGTCCCCCTCTACCAAATAGAGCTCGTTCTTAGCAGGATTCTTAGATTGGGCTGGGGTCAATTTCCCAGACAGCAAGCCCTTGTCTTTCTTATTTTTCTTACCATTTCGGCTTTCATCACGCGCCTTACGTGCCGCTTCACGAGCGTCACGGGCCTTGATAGCCTTGCGAATGAGATTGGAAGCTAGTTCTCCATTTTCCATGAGGAAGAAGGTCAACTTATCCGCCACAATGCCATCCACAACGGGACGAGCTAGTGGACTGCCTAATTTGTCCTTGGTCTGACCTTCAAACTGGAGGTGTTCTTCAGGAACCAAGATAGAAAGAACAGCTGCTAACCCTTCACGGTAATCTGACCCTTCAAGGTTTTTATCTTTTTCCTTGAGAAGCCCCGTCTTACGCGCATAGTCATTCATAACCTTGGTAATGGCAGACTTGAGTCCTGTCTCGTGCGTTCCACCGTCCTTGGTGCGAACATTATTAACAAAGGACAAGATGTTATCTGAAAATCCATCATTGTACTGGAGGGCTACTTCCACTTGGAAACCATTGTCTTCCCCTTCAAAGTAAAGAACCGGCGTCAAGGTTTCCTTGTCTTCGTTTAAATAAGAAACAAAGTCCTGTACCCCATTTTCATAGTGAAACTCAACAGACTCATCTGTTCGCTTGTCTGTCAGAGACAAGGTCACATTTTTCAAGAGAAAGGCTGATTCATTAAGACGCTCTGAGATGGTATTGTACTTGAAGTCTGTCGTAGAGAAGATAGTCGCATCAGGCATAAACGTAACCTTTGTACCTGTCTTAGACTTAGGCGCTGTACCGATTTTCTTCAAAGTCGTAACAGGTTTGCCACCATTTTCAAAACGTTGCTTGTAGATTGCACCGTCACGAGTGATTTCTACCTCTAACCAACTAGATAGAGCATTTACAACAGAAGAACCAACCCCGTGGAGACCACCTGATGTCTTGTAGCCTCCTTGACCAAATTTTCCTCCTGCGTGAAGAATGGTAAAAATAACCTCAACGGTCGGAATTCCCATAGCGTGCATACCTGTCGGCATCCCACGTCCGTGGTCTTGAACCGTTAAACTGCCATCTTTATTGATTGTCACATCAATACGGTCACCAAATCCAGACAAGGCCTCATCGACCGCATTATCGACGATTTCCCAGACTAGGTGGTGGAGACCTGCCCCATCAGTCGATCCGATATACATCCCTGGACGTTTACGGACCGCATCCAACCCTTCTAGCACCTGAATGGCATCATCATTATAATTGTTAATATTGATTTCCTTTTTTGACACAAGGAACCTCCTATTCGTTCATCTTTACTATTCTACAGGTTTTCCAAGGATTTTGCAAAATTTTTCTTTCTCCGCTGTGACAATTTCAGAAGAGATTCTCTGCCTTTCTTCTCCATTTCATGATATAATAGGAGTATGATTACAATAGTTTTATTAATCCTAGCCTATCTGCTGGGTTCAATTCCGTCTGGTCTCTGGATTGGACAAATTTTCTTTCAGACAAATCTGCGTGAACACGGTTCTGGAAATACTGGAACGACCAATACTTTCCGCATTTTAGGCAAGAAAGCTGGTATGGCTACCTTTGTGATTGACTTTTTCAAAGGAACCCTAGCAACGCTTCTTCCAATTATTTTCCATCTTCAAGGGATTTCACCTCTCATCTTTGGATTTTTGGCTGTTATTGGCCATACCTTTCCTATCTTTGCAGGATTTAAGGGTGGCAAGGCTGTCGCAACTAGCGCTGGAGTGATTTTCGGATTTGCGCCTGTCTTCTGTCTCTACCTTGCAGTTATTTTCTTTGGAACCCTCTATCTTGGTAGCATGATTTCACTCTCTAGTGTCACATCATCTATCGCGGCTGTTATCGGGATTCTACTCTTTCCACTTTTTGGTTTTATTTTGACTCATTATGATCCTATCTTTATTGCAATCATTCTAGCTCTTGCTGGTTTGATTATCATTCGTCATAAGGACAATATCACTCGTATCAAAAACAAGACTGAAAATCTTGTCCCTTGGGGACTGAACTTAACTCATCAAAATCCTAAAAAATAAAACGCCAGTTTTGAACTGACGTTTTTTTGTATGCTTATTTTGATTTGATATAGTTGATACCATCTGCTTTTGGTGCAACTGCTTTTCCAAAGAAGGCTGCCAAGACAAGAATTGTCAAAACATAAGGTGCGATTTGAAGGTAAACCGCTGGCACTCCTTGTAGGAATGGCAATTGAGAACCGATAACAGCCAAACTTTGTGAAAGTCCAAAGAAAAGACTAGAAAGCATGGCTCCGATTGGATTCCATTTCCCAAAGATCATCGCAGCAAGGGCGATAAATCCAGGTCCAACAATAGTTGTCACTGAGAAGTTAACTGAGATTGATTGAGCATAAATCGCTCCGCCAATTCCACCTAGGAAACCTGAAATAATAACCCCTAAATATCTCATCTTGTAGACATTGATTCCCAACGTGTCCGCTGCTTGAGGATGTTCACCAACAGAGCGGAGACGAAGACCAAAGCGAGTTTTGAAGAGAATAAACCAAGCAAGGAACGAGAAGGCAATCGCCAAGTAACCAAGAAGGCTAGTTGACTTGAAGAAGATATCACCGATTACTGGGATATTTGCCAAGACTGGGAAATCAAAGCGTCCAAAAGTCTGACTTAGGTTGTCGGTTTGTCCTTTATTATAAAGAACTTTCACCAAGAAAACAGCCAAGGCAGGCGCCATCAAGTTCAATACCGTACCGCTGACAACATGGTCTGCACGGAAATGAACCGTCGCTGCTGCGTGGATGATAGAGAAGAGACCACCAACCAATCCTGCTACAAGCAAGGATAGCCATGGAGTTGCTGCTCCAAATTGTTCTGCAAATTCAAGGTTAAAGACAACTCCAGAAAAGGCACCCATAACCATAATTCCTTCAAGGCCGACGTTGACGACACCACCACGTTCAGAGAAAACACCACCAATACTTGTAAAGATGAGGGGCGCTGAGTAAATCAGCATAGAAGACACCAAGAGGGTGAGCAAGGTTGTAATAGACATCTTTACTTACCTCCTTTAACTTGTTTTTTCGGTTTGACAAAGCGTTCGATAAGGTAATGAACACTGACAAAGAAGATAATAGACGCTGTTACAATGCTGACAAGCTCAGACGGTACCTGCGCCGCATTCATACCAGGGGCTCCAACTTGGAGAACACCAAATAGGAAGGCTGCAAAGAGAATACCAATTGGTGAGTTGGCCGCAAGCAGACTAACCGCCATCCCGTTAAATCCGACAGCTAATGATGCCCCTTGAACATAGACGTTCTGGAAGGTTCCCAGTCCTTCAACAGCTCCACCAAGACCTGCCAAGGCACCTGAGATAATCATTGATAGGATAATAGTCCGTTTGGCAGAAATACCAGCGTATTCTGAAGCATGTGGATTAAGACCAACCGCACGGATTTCAAAACCAAGAGTCGTTTTCTTGAGCATGAACCAAATAACTGCAACAGCAATGATGGCAAAGAAAATACCAATATTCATCCGTGAGTTACCAGTCAACTCAGCCAACCAAGGTGTCTGGTAGGTTGCATTAGCACCAACACGAATGGTCGAATCTGTACTTTGCATAAAGTCTTTAGGGAAGGCATGGATAAAGGCATTCCCTACATACAAGACAATGTAGTTCATCATGATGGTTACAATAACCTCTGACGTCCCTAGATAGGCTCTCAGAATACCTGGAATCGCGCCAACAATTCCACCAGCAATCAAGGCAATCACGATGGTTGCTAGAATCATCAAGGGACGCGGCATATCTGGATGCGACAGGGCAAACCAACCACTGAGAATCCAACCTGCCAAAGCCTGACCAGGAAGTCCGACGTTAAAGAAACCTGCACGACTGGCAACAGCAAAACCAAGACCAATCAAGACCAAAGGACCCATAGCACGGAAGATTTCTCCAATCCCACGCAGACTACCAAAGGCTGTATAGAACAATTCTTCGTAGCCCCAAATAGCATCATAACCGAATATCCACATGACAATGGCTCCAAGTAAAATTCCTAGGAAGACAGAAATCAAGGGAACCGAAATTTGTTGTAATTTTTTAGACATCACTCTTCTCCTTTCCCAAGTTTCCACCAGCCATCAAGACACCAAGTTCTTGTTTATTGGTTGTTTCTGGTGATACAATACCTTGAATCTTACCATCGTGTATAACGGCAATACGGTCTGAGACGTTTAAAATCTCATCCAATTCAAAGCTGACAACTAGAACAGCCTTACCATTATCACGCTCTTCAATCAAGCGCTTGTGGATATATTCAATGGCACCGACATCCAAACCACGAGTTGGCTGACTGACGATAAGGAGATCAGGATCTCGATCAATTTCACGAGCAATAATTGCTTTTTGTTGATTTCCTCCTGAGAGTGCAGCTGCAGGCACAAATTCACTGGCAGCACGAACATCAAATTCTTCCATTAGCTTTTTAGCATAAGAAGTAATATTTGAATAGTTCAAAATTCCATTTTTACTATGTGGTTCTTTGTAGTAGGTTTGAAGGGCAATATTTTCAGAGATCATCATTTCCAAAATCAAACCATCACGATGACGGTCTTCTGGAACGTGCCCAACACTTAGCTCTGTAATTTGTCGTGGATGCAAGCCTACAATTGAATCTCCTTTTAGCTCAATGCTACCAGATTCAACCTTGCGAAGACCTGTGATGGCTTGAATCAGTTCAGACTGACCATTTCCATCAATCCCTGCAATACCAACAATCTCTCCAGCACGAACATCCAAGGACAGATTTTTAACAGCTGGGACACCGCGGTTTTCATTGACCACCAAGTCTTTAATAGACAAGACTACTTCTTTTGGTTGAGAGGCTTGTTTCTCTGTTTTAAAGGAAACAGAACGTCCCACCATCATTTCTGCTAAATCAGCATTGGTAGCCCCTGCAATTTCGACAGTTTCAATTGATTTCCCACGACGGATAACTGTAACTCGGTCAGAAACTGCACGAATCTCATCCAACTTGTGGGTAATCAAGATAATTGATTTTCCTTCTTTAACAAGATTTTTCATGATAGCCATCAACTCATCAATTTCTGATGGAGTCAAAACAGCCGTTGGTTCGTCAAAGATAAGGATATCAGCCCCCCGATAAAGGGTTTTTAAAATTTCTACACGTTGTTGGGCTCCAACTGAGATATCTGCCACTTTGGCAGAAGGATCAACAGCTAAGCCATAACGTTCAGAAAGAGCCTTGATTTCTTTGCTAGCTCCAGCGATATCTAATACACCATTTTTAGTTAATTCACTACCTAAAATGATGTTTTCAGCCACTGTGAAGGCTTCTACCAACATAAAGTGCTGGTGAACCATTCCGATTCCCAAGCTAGCCGCTTTAGATGGTGAGTCGAGGTTGACAACTTGACCGTTGACCACAATTTCACCACTAGTTGGTTCAAGAAGACCCGCTAACATGTTCATTAGCGTGGACTTACCAGCCCCATTTTCTCCTAAAAGTGCATGAATTTCACCTTTTCGTAGGTGCAGGTTGATGTTGTCGTTGGCAACAAATTCACCAAACACCTTGGTAATATCACGCATCTCAATGACATTTTCGTGTGCCATGTGCTCTTCCTTTCAGAGTCTTATTTTATTTCAATAAAACTTGCTAGTTTCTCTAGTAGCAAGCTTTACTGAGACAAAATGACTTTGTCTCAACTCTTAAAAAGCGGCCGATGGCCGCTTCCTAAGAAATAACTTCCATCCATTATTTTGCAGGAACTTTTACGCTTCCATCAAGGATTTTAGCTTTAGCATCTTCGACAGCTTTTTTACCTTCTTCTGAAAGGTTTGTTACTGCCAAGTCAACCCCTTTATCTTTCAATGAGTAAACGATCACTTGACCGCCAGGGAATTCACCTTTTTCTGCCTTGTTAGAAATATCTTTTACAGTTGTACCAACTTGTTTCAAAGTAGATGCAAGAACAAAGTTTGATTCTTTGCCATCTTTAGAAGTGTATTTACCTTCTGCTTCTTGGTCACGGTCAACACCGATAACCCAAACTTTTTCATTTTCAGGACGGCTTTCGTTGAGTGATTTTGCTTCTGCAAAGACACCAGCACCTGTACCACCAGCTACTTGGTAAACAATATCTGCACCAGCTGCGTATTGTGCTGCTGCAATTGTTTTACCTTTAGCAGCATCACCAAATGAACCAGCATAGTCAACTTGTACTTTGATAGATGGGTCTACTGAGGCAACACCTGCCTTGAAACCAGCTTCAAAACGAGAGATAACTTCTGACTCCTGCCCACCTACAAAACCAACTTGTTTTGTTTTAGTTGTTTTTGCTGCAGCTACACCTGCAAGGTAACCTGACTCATTATCAGCGAAAGTTACGCTCGCAACATTCTTTTGATCTTTAATCACATCATCAATCAAGACATAGTTCAAGTCAGAATGTTCTTTAGCTGCTTCTTCAACCGCATTGTGAAGGGCAAAACCAACACCGAAGATTAGGTTGTAACTTCCAGCCGCTTGTTGCAAGTTGTTAGCGTAGTCAGCTTCACTTGTTGATTGGAAGTAAGTGAAACCGTTATCTTTTGAAAGATTGTGTTCTTTACCCCAAGCCTGCAAACCTTCCCAAGCTGATTGGTTGAATGATTTATCATCAACACCACCAGTATCAGTGACGATTGCTGCTTTTGTCTTCACATCAGAAGATGAATCTGCCTTACGAGAAGAGCGGTTACCACATGCAGCAAGTCCAACTGCTGCCACTGCTACTAGGCCAAGACCTAGCCATTGTTTCTTGTTCATTACTGAACCTCCTAAATAAGATGTGCAACGATGTTGCAAGTATGGATTGGTTGGCCACAAGGACCGTGCCACTCAAAGAGCGACTCAGACTAATTTAAGTCTGTAAAAGAATATGGAAGTAATTCCCCGACCGTCATCTCGACCGTCGATTTATCTTTTGCGACTAAGGTCACTTTTAGATCTTGTTCAAAAAATTCGACCATTACTTGGCGACAAGCACCACATGGTGAGATTGGTTTTTCAGTTTGACCATAAACAATCAGCTCTGAAAATTCTCTTTGCCCTTCAGAAACTGCTTTAAAAATCGCTGTACGCTCTCCGCAGTTTGTCAAAGGATAGCTAGCATTTTCGATATTCACTCCCGTGTAAACACTGCCGTCTTTGGCTACTAAAACTGCTCCGATAGGAAAGTGAGAATAAGGGACATAGGCTTTCTTGCTGGTTTCAATTGCCAGTTCAATCAACTCAGTAGTCGCCATCTGCCAATTCTCCTTTTAGAATTGCTACTCCAGCTGACGTTCCGATACGGGTCGCACCTGCTTCGACAAAGGCAAGAGCATCCTCATAAGAACGAGCTCCACCAGCAGCCTTGACACCCATATCAGGCCCAACTGTTTCACGCATCAATTGAACATCTGCTATCGTAGCGCCACCAGTTGAAAAGCCAGTAGATGTTTTAACAAAATCAGCTCCTGCTTTTTGGGCTAATTGACAAGCCACAACTTTTTCTTGATCTGTCAGAAGGCAAGCTTCAATAATGACTTTCACTAACTTGTCACCACTTGCTTCTACAACAGCACGGATGTCCGATTCAACCAAGGCTAAATTACCTGATTTGAGAGCCCCAACATTGATCACCATATCAATCTCATCTGCACCATTTTGGATAGCTTCTTTTGTCTCAAAAGCTTTCACAGTTGAAGTTGTTGCCCCCAAAGGGAAACCTACTACTGTGCAGACCTTGACATCTGTGCCTTCAAGCCCTTTTTTGGCATGTTCAACCCAGGTCGGATTAACGCAAACACTGGCAAAATCATACTCCCTAGCCTCAGACAACAAACAATCAATTTGATTTTCTGTTGCATCTTGTTTTAAAAGCGTATGATCGATATATTTATTTAATTTCATATTCGGATTCTCCTGCTGTTTATGAGATAATTTCTATAATTTCTCGTAAACTTTGCACCCTATCATTTATTTTAACATATTTTTGAAAATCTGTAACTAGCTGAGGAGAAATTTTTCCATTTGTGTATACTTTTGCAACAATTTCTCCCTTTTGAACGGAATCTCCAACTTTCTTTTCAAAAACAATTCCTGTCTCATAGTCCAAGGCATCAGACTTGACTGCACGACCAGCTCCCAGTCTCATAGCATAAAGCCCAAATTCCATAGCCGGAAGAGCAGAAATGACACCCGTTTCCTGAGCAGGGATTTCCACCACATGGGCAACATTGACTGGGCGATAGAGGTCCTCCAAGTCTCCACCTTGGGCTTGGACCATCTCCTCAAACTTAGCCAGCGCTTGACGATTTTCAAGATGTTGGCGAACTTCTTCAACTGTCTTATTTATATTTGCCAGGCCAAGCATAATTTGAGCCAATTCACAGATGAAGTGGGTAATATCCTGACGGCCTTGCCCTTGTAAAATCTCCAATGCTTCAAGAATCTCCAGACGATTTCCAATCGCTCGTCCCAAAGGCTGGCTCATATCCGTAATCACTGCTACTGTCTTCCGTCCAACAGCCTTACCAAGTTCCACCATGGTTTGAGCCAATTCACGCGCCTCATCAACCGTCTTCATGAAGGCACCCTCACCGACAGTCACGTCTAGCAAAATAGCATCCGCCCCTGCCGCAATTTTCTTGCTCATCACCGAACTCGCAATCAAAGGAATCGTGTCGACAGTTGCGGTCACATCACGGAGGGCGTAGAGAAGCTTATCAGCTTTGACCAGCTGGTCTGATTGCCCAATGACAGATACTCCAATATCCTGAACCTGACGAATGAAATCTTCTTGACTGCGCTCGACTTGATAGCCCTTAATGGACTCCAATTTATCAATTGTTCCACCAGTATGGCCGAGACCACGACCACTCATTTTTGCCACAGGCACACCAAAGCTAGCAACAAGAGGAGCCAAAATCAAGGTCACCTTATCACCAACACCACCCGTAGAATGCTTGTCAACTTTCACACCATCAATGACAGACAGGTCAAACTCTTGCCCAGTCTTAACCATATTCATCGTTAAATCAGAAATTTCACGAGTCGTCATTCCTTTGAAATAGACAGCCATAGCAAAGGCAGACATCTGATAATCAGGAACCGTTCCTGACACATAGCCTTCAACTAACCATTCAATTTCACTCGAAGTCAGTTCTTGACCGTCTCGTTTTTTTTGGATTAAATCAACTGCTCTCATTCTTTCACACTTCTAAGGATATAGTATCCCTTGTCTTTTTTAAGGATTTCACAATTTCCAAACACATCTTCCATCTTAGACTTAGCACTTGGAGCCCCTTGTTTCTTCTGGATGACGATTGTCAAATCACCACCAATTTCCAAGAAATCTTTACTTTTCTCAATGATTTCATGAACCACTTGCTTTCCTGCACGGATAGGAGGATTAGAAATGACGTGGTCAAAATTCCCTTCAACTTGTTCATAGATGTTGGACTGGAAAATCGTCGCTTCTACTTTATTTCGTTCAGCATTTTGTCGCGCCAAATCCAAGGCACGATTATTGATATCAACCATGGTCGCCTGAACTCCGTAAACCTTGACCAAGGACAATCCTAATGGACCGTAACCACAGCCTACATCTAGGACTGTCTCTCCTTGGTTGACCTCAAGACACTTGAGCAAGAGTTGACTTCCAAAATCAACCATCTTTTTGCTAAAAACACCTGCATCCGTCAAAAAGGTCATTTTTTCTCCCAACAATTCTACTCTCAACTCATGAATATCGTGAGCAGCGTCAGGATTTTCTGCATAATACATTTTACTCATGAAACTATTTTACCATAATTTGACTTAAATTGTAAATCGTTTACATATCCAGAATGAGACAAAAAGATTGAAGGAAGTTGCTTTACAATAGCTCCCCTTCAATCTCTTTCAACTTTTATAAGCAAATTGTATTTCATCTAGGACTACAGTTATCATTGCCACGATAAAACACATAACACAAAGTTTATTGTCTATCATCAGACGCATTGTCAGCGCTATTTCTTTACTTTTAAATATTTCACTATCAATAGGATTCCCAACAAAATGTTTAAATAAAAACCCAACTGATAAGTTTGTGTCAAGATTTCTGAACTTGTCCAAAGTCGTAGCAAATCTTCTATCGACATGCGGAAGAAATAACCCTCTGTCGCAATCCACAAAATCAAAAATAGATAACTTCCAGCAGCAAGTCGTTTCGTCCACCGTTTTTTGAGTAGCCAAGCAATCAAGAGCGAACAGATAAAGACAGTTGTTATAATGGCATGCTCCATCAAAAAAGTAAAACCGTAATAGATTTCCACAAAGCGTCTACCATTATCCGCATTGACTCCTTTTATAAAAGGTAAGGCAAAACTTAAAATAAAACAGAGTTCCAATAGGTAAGGTTTCAAGATTTTCATAGTACACCTCCTATAAGTTATAAACCCCAAAGCCCCCTTTATAGCTGATAAGTCAGCTATAAAGCAGCTCCTACTTCATCAATAAATTGTTCATCCTCTATCTACTTATATTATATACTATTGACTTACCACATTCAAGAAACCGCTTTATTTTTTTAGCTTTTTATGGTATGATAGACAAAATATCTAGGGGAAAACAAATGACCAACGAATTTTTACATTTTGAAAAAATCAGCCGCCAGACTTGGCAATCTTTACATCGAAAGACAACACCTCCTTTGACAGAAGAAGAATTGGAATCTATCAAGAGTTTTAATGACCAAATCAGTCTTCAAGACGTTACAGATATCTATCTCCCCTTGGCTCATCTGATTCAGATTTACAAGCGAACTAAGGAAGATTTAGCCTTTTCAAAAGGAATTTTCCTCCAACGTGAAAGTAAATCTCAGCCTTTTATTATTGGGGTTTCTGGGAGTGTTGCCGTTGGAAAATCCACAACCAGTCGCCTACTTCAAATCCTGCTTTCTAGAACTGTAACTGATGCTAGTGTTGAGTTGGTTACAACTGATGGCTTTCTCTATCCCAACCAGACCTTGATTGAGCAGGGGATTTTAAATCGTAAAGGATTTCCTGAAAGCTATGATATGGAAGCTCTTCTCAACTTCTTGGACCGCATCAAAAATGGACAAGATGTAGATATTCCTGTCTATTCTCATGAAGTCTACGACATCGTACCCGAGGAAAAGCAAAGCGTCAAAGCTGCTGATTTTGTGATTGTTGAAGGAATCAATGTCTTTCAAAATCCACAAAACGAGCGTCTCTACATTACTGACTTCTTTGACTTTTCCATCTATGTTGATGCTGCAGTCGATGACATCGAGAGTTGGTATCTGGACCGTTTCTTGAAAATGCTGAGCCTAGCCCAAAATGACCCTAATAGCTACTATTATCGTTTTACACAAATGCCGATTGGGGAAGTGGAGTCCTTTGCCCATCAGGTCTGGACCAGTATCAATCTCACAAATCTACAAAATTATATTGAACCAACCAGAAATCGTGCGGAAGTGATTCTACATAAAAGTAAGAACCATGAAATCGATGAAATTTACTTAAAAAAGTAATTTTCCCTTGTCAAAACGTAAGTTTTCAGATATAATGGTATAGTTAGTAAATATGGAGGTAAGAACATTGGCAAACATTAAATCAGCTATCAAACGCGCTGAATTGAACGTTAAACAAAACGAAAAGAACTCAGCTCAAAAATCAGCTATGCGTACTGCTATCAAAGCTTTCGAAGCAAACCCATCTGAAGAACTTTTCCGTGCTGCTAGCTCAGCTATCGATAAAGCAGAAACTAAAGGTTTGATTCACAAAAACAAAGCAAGCCGCGATAAAGCTCGTCTTTCAGCTAAACTTGCTAAATAAGAAACAGTCCATAGAGGCTGTTTTTTTGTCTCCAAATAGGAAAGGGTAGAAAATGAAAATCGCAATTATCGGATATTCTGGTGCTGGTAAGTCAACGCTAGCTGAAAAGTTATCTCTCTACTACTCCATCCCAAAACTTCACATGGACACACTCCAATTTCAACCTGGTTGGCAAGACAGTGACCGTGATTGGATGTTAACCGAGATGAAAAATTTTCTCACCAAGCATGAAGCTTGGGTCATCGATGGTAATTATTCTTGGTGTTTCTATGAGGAAAGAATGCAGGAATCTGACCAAATCATCTTTCTCAATTTTTCACCATTTACCTGTCTCTTTCGGGCCTTTAAGCGTTATCTTAAATACCGAGGAAAAGTCAGAGAAAGTATGGCTAAGGGATGCCCCGAGCAATTCAACTGGGAATTTATTCGTTGGATTCTCTGGGATGGGCGGACTAAAGCTCAAAAAGAGAATTACCAAAAACTTTGCCAAGAATACTCACATAAAGTCACTATTCTTCGAAATCAGAAAGAACTAGATCAATTTCTGGATAAGAAAAGGAAGTCCTCCAATTCATAAAGAAGGGCTTCCTTTTTTGGCTATAATTATTCTGCAATCAAGGTTGCCAAACCAACCTTCATCATATCGGTGAAGGTATTTTGGCGTTCTTCTGCAGTTGTGTCTTCGTCTGGATTAACCAAACTATCAGAGATGGTCATGATAGCAAGAGCATCAACATGGTGCTGAGCCGCCAAATAGTAAAGAGCTGCCGCTTCCATTTCCACAGCCTTAACTCCCCATTTACCAAGCTCGATATTCTTTTCAAAGTAGTTTGAGTAAAAGACATCAGATGACAAAACGTTCCCAACGTGGGTTGTCATACCAAGTTCTTTGGCGATATGGTAGGCCTTGTCCAGCAAGTCAAAGCTAGCGATTTGTGGGAAATCATACTGTGGCCAGTCATTACGGACGATGTTTGAATTAGTTGCAGCTGCTTGCGCCAAAACCAATTCACGAACGTGTACATCTTCATTCAAAGAACCCGCAGTTCCAACACGAATCAATTTCTTCACACCGTAGTCAACAATCAACTCACTCGCATAAATCGAAATAGAGGGCATACCCATCCCAGTTCCCATGACAGATACACGGTGACCCTTGTAAGTACCAGTATAACCCAACATGTTACGTACTTCGTTAAAACAAACAGCATCTTCAAGGAAATTCTCCGCAATAAACTTAGCACGAAGAGGATCCCCAGGAAGAAGAATTTTATCAGCAATTTTACCCTGCTGAGCAGCAATATGGATAGACATAGTTAAGATATAAAGGGCGACAGAGAACAAAGTAAAAATAGGAAACTGACGACGCATCGCAGATGCTAGACAGTTTATCTTTTTTACACAGTTCTCCGCCCGTATTCAGTTCAATGAATACAGTTAACCCATCCTTTCTTTATTCTAAAATTTATAATCAGAAAGATACCAAACCCGTCAAAAAGCAAAGGGAAAATAGGAGTTGGGTTCAGTGAGCGATGCTCGTTAGACCAACTATCTTTTTCCCACTGCTTTTAGGGTGGGTTCAATTCCTTTCTTTCTTAATTTTGATGACAAATAGGAGAAGAGCACGGGTTCAATTCAAAACCAAACTACCCTCTCTAAGTTTTTAGAAAAGTTCTCCGCTCGTGTTCAAATCAGAACATCTCGCTCTACCTTTCTTTTTTTATATTTCATAGCTAGGAAAAATCGGATTCAATCATGACTCCGATAAGCCTACTTCTTTTTTATTTCAAACAGTTATTGATAAATTGACAATAGTTTTTAATCTTTTAAGATAAATCTTTGATTAGAAGAAACGATCGTTCTCTATCTTATTACTCTATTCTTTATTCTTTGACTTCTGACACAGTATGTTAGCCCAAGAAAAACGGTCTAATATTTTTGCAAATTCATAGGCTAAAACAGCTGTTACTAAGAGATACGGAAGAGAATCTAAAGCTAGCCCAGTGAACCCTATTACTAATCCAGTTGCAGACCAGGGAGCCCTCAAGGTCACAGACAAAAAGCAAACCGATCCCAAAAGCAAAATGCTTGGCTGGTTATCCCCACCTAGAATCATTCCAAAGAGAGCAGCTCCAGCCATCCCCAAGGCAAAAGATGGCGTAAGAGTACCACCATAGGTCCCTGCCCACAGAGTAATAAGAACGACCAGTGCTTTTAGGATAAACAAGAGGAATACTGTTTTACCATTGCTAGCATTCAATACTTCCTGAGCCATCATACGTCCATTTCCAAGTAGATGTGGAAAATAACTTGCCAACCCAGCAAGAAAAAGAAAAGCTGTAGGCAATGTGAGAAGTACTCGTTTATCTTTTATCCTGTTTGAAGACACTTCTTTACTTAAGCAACCAAAAAACCAAGCTAGTGGGGTTAAGAAAAGAAGTAGCAAGGGAATAATCCACATTTCCTTTAATGACCATGCGATGGCTGGAATCTGGTAGAGAGCCTGATCTGAAATAACCAAGCCTGCTGTATAGGTTGAGACATAGGTAGTCAAACCGACTAAGACAACTCGTTTAATAGATAGAGCAATTCCTAGAGTTTCAAAAACAAAGAAGACACTTGTTAATGGAACCTGATAGACAGCTGCTAAACCAGCACCAGCACCACAAGCAAGGAGAAAAATTTGATCCTTCTTAGAGAGAGAGAACATATTTTTCCAATTGGTCCTGCAAATAGAGTCCCAATCTCTCGTGGCGCAGCTTCTTTACCAATAGGTGCTCCCCCTACAACTGCAATAATCTGCCAAATTGAATGAAATAGCTGTTTTAAAAAATGAAGTTTGTATTGTGAAGTCTCATCCTTCATCTGCGCTTTAATGGAAAAAATCTGTGATTTTTTTTGCAAGAAATACCAGACCAAGGATGAGCTGGCACCCACGATTATTAAACTTAATCCTATCCGCGACGAGGAAACTCCATCTGTCAAGAATACAGTTTGATGCTCTGATTGACCAAAAGCTATCTCCTCTATTATCTTTAAAAGATAATGTAGAAAAATACTCCTCAATTCTTTTAACATAGTAATAATTCAGCAAAAACGGCTTTAAGTAAGCCTTTAAAATCACCTTTAACACACTCAGTCACTTCTATAACCTCTTCGTGGTTAATCTCTTCTTTGAAACCAGTAGTATAGTTAGTAATACATAAAATTCCTAGAAGTTTCAAACCCGAGTAGGCTACAACAATAACTTCAGGAGCAGTTGACATTCCGACCACATCTGTTCCAAGCATCTTATAGGTACGAATTTCTGCTCGTGTTCAAATTAGAACACGCGCTCTACCTTTCTGTTTTATTTTTTTCTTTCACAGAGAGCTACCTGAGTTCCGGACAAACTCAGGTAGTTATATTATAAACTAAATTATCTAACTGTCATTGTATCATCAGATTACAAGACATCGTCATCAGAAATCTTAGAATTCAATGTTGTTCCCCAATGGGTAATTTTACGGTGGGGTTGAGCTAAAATTGGTCTATTTTCATAGATTGTTTGCCATCTATTCCAGATAAGACCTGTTCTCTTTTCAATCTTAATTCGCAGATTTCTCATATTTTCTTTGATTGGGAGGTTGAGGACAAAACCTGCAGTCTGGTTGCGACCGTTTCCTTCCCAAGAACGACTACGAACAACTTGGTTTCCATCTTTGTCTACTGTAACTTCTTCCCAAGTTATAGAGTAGCGAGCAATGTAAGCTCCACTATGTTGAATTGTCAATGTTTTATCTTTCACAGGCGTCTGACTGATTGGTTGAACTGGCTTAGAAACTTGTGTCGCTGTCTCACCATTCGTAGCGATAAAGCGGAAAACTTCTACTTCTGCAAGACTGAGGGCTTGATTGTTCTTACGTAGTTGCACACGAACACGGCGTCCCAATTTCCCATTTAATTGAACATCCAAGCTCGTTCCGTCAAGTTTAGAAACATACTGTCTAGCAACTTCTTTCCCTTTTTCATCATATAAAATCACATCAAAGTCTGACAGACGTTTAGAAAGCTCGCCATCCCCACGGTTATGAAGGCGAACAAGTCCTACCTGTTCTGTACGACCTAAATCAACTTCCCACCAAGGCTGGTTTTCAAATTTTGTATGGGTAATTGATTGCTGGCTATAACTACTATTGGTATTGCCATCCAAGGCTCGACTAGCATCTCCACCAAAATCAGTAGAACTTTGCTTAGCTTGTTTTTTCCAAGCGATATTCTCAGCACGATATACTTGGACTTCTGCAAGACTGAGGGCATTATAGCCTTCTAGCTCAATTCGAACATAGCGCGCTTTTTTATGGTTAATTGCAATTTGTGCTGACACATCTTTAAGAGATGTTATGCGTTTTCTCTCAATTTCTTTACCAAAACTATCTAAAAGAATGACATCAAAGTTTGCCAATCTATCCTGAGCAGTGTCTGTTCGGTTGTAAATATTGATTTGGCGAATGGTTTCTTCTTTAGCCAAATCTACTTGCCACCAAGGCTTGGATTGGAAGTTGGTATGAGTGACAGAATTGTGGCCATAGTTACCATCAACTTTGCCATCCACAGCTCTTCTAGCATCTCCTCCGAAAGCTGTCGAACTTTGAGTAACCTGTTTTCCTAAGGCAATATTTTCCATTGGTTCAGCGCTTGGTTGACTAGAAGATTGAGGCAGAGCCTGTTTCTTAAAGAATCGCACTTTATCCAATTTCGGATCACGATAACCATGTTTATCCAAGGTAGCTCGTTTACCAATATTAAAGTTAGGAATATCATTCATTCGACTTTCAAAATAGCCACGAGAACGGTGTTTAAATCGTGAATTACCTGTAAATGTAACAATATCACGATCATTATGAATCAATGGAGTCACAACATTATCATTATCAACCACATAATGCTTAATTTTTCCGCTAACAGCTAATTTACGGCTTTCCAAACCAACATCCCAGAAACCATTCTTAGCATTCCAAACAGTTCTGGAAGTAATCACTTTAGGAGCACTGAAAGTCGTCACTTTTCTCAATACATGATTATAAAAATCAGGATATTTTTGGTAAGCTTCAACCGCTGCAATCTGAGCTAGGTATCCTCCAAGAGAATGACCTGTCATATACAACTTGGTAATACTTTTATCCTTGGCTAATTCCCCAACAACCTTGCGGATATCATCTGCTTGAGCTGGTTTATTTCCACCTAATAAAACCAAATCTGCACTTAAGTCCTTGGCGTCATTAACTCGCGTTCCACGAATAGCCAACATGTGCACCGTTCCATCTTTGAGATAAGGAAGGTCGCTCTTGGTCTCAAATAAGAAAGCATCCAAACCACTATCTGTATGGTAGGCTTTTTTCATTTTCCAGAAAGGAGCCAATTCATTGTGCATGAGTTTGTATTCTTGACGGTCAAGATAGAGACTAGGGAAAGGATTCTTATGATCTAAAATTTTCTCAATATAATCATCGTCTCGATAGGCTAACTCCATAAAGAGAAGAGAATCACGATCTGTGACATACCATTCTTTCTTATTGTCATCTTCTCCATCTGCCAAACCATCCCCATCACTGTCTGCTAGCAAGGGATGACTGTTATATCCTAGATAATCCTTACCATCTTTGTTGTAAACATAAAGTTCATCTTTGTTTTTGATGCCATCTTGGTCATCATCCCCTTCCAAATCAAGAACTTTTTCACCATAGAGAGATTCATCAATCAAATCATTTTCTAAATGCAATTCCCCTTTGGAAATCTTCACCAAATCTTCTGCGGTTAGAGAACGAGTATTTGTTGGTTTTTCTGTCACAACTTCTTCTTTAGTTTCTTCTACAGGAGCATGAACAGGTGAGTCTTGAGCTGGCTCTGTCATCTCTACTTTTGACTCTTCCCTTTTGTTTTCAAGAACTTCACTTGCTTCCGGAAGCGGTTGAGGAGCTAGTCTTGGCTCCTCTCTAAGAGGAGTTTCTAGTTTTGGAGCAACATTTTCCGGCTCTCTCAATTCCTCCTTAGAATCTGGCACTCTTGTTGCCACTTCAGATGTTACATCTTGTTTTACTTCATTGGCTGAAATTCCAGCTGGAGCTAGAAATGCGAAGCCGACTGCAACAGATACAACTCCGATACTTAATTTTTTTATGCCAAAGCGCATAATTCGTTGACCAATTTTCATTATTTCTTATCTTTCTTTTCGTTTATTTATAAGCAGACTCAAACTAAATCTCCTTGTCCCCTATATAAGACAAGGTTGAGAAATTCAGAAAGTAATACTCTTCGAAAATCTCTTCAAACCACGTCAGCGTCGCCTTACCGTAGATATGGTCACTGACTTCGTCAGTCTTATCTACAACCTCAAAACTGTGTTTTGAGCAACCTGCGGCTAACTTCCTAGTTTGCTCTTTGATTTTCATTGAGTATAAATTCATTCTTATCTTTCCTTATCATCCTAGTCTGCTTGGTAGGAAGCTAATGCTAGTATCCTAGAATCTTGTCTTTCACAATGCTAACTGTCAGACTCTTTCAGGTACAAGAGTAGGAAGAACCCCATAGTCTACCTATGTTTCTTCTTTATTCCGAATAGTCAACCATGAAAGGAAAGAGGCATTCCCCCTTTTAAATCTTTTTTCTTACAATTCTGCAAGAATAGCTTTAAGCAAGCCTTTGAAATCACCTTTGACACGTTCGGTTACTTCTACAACTTCTTCGTGATTGAGTTCTTCTTGGAAACCAGCCGCAAAGTTAGTAATACATGAAATTCCTAGAACTTTCAAGCCAGAGTGGGCTGCCACGATCACTTCAGGAACAGTAGACATACCAACTGCATCTGCTCCCAGTGTCTTATAGGCACGAATCTCTGCTGGTGTTTCATAAGTTGGACCAGTTACACCGATATAGACACCTTCATCAAGCTTGATACCCAGTTTTTTAGCTACTTCATGGGCAGTAGCACGGTATTCTGGTGTGTAGGCCTTAGACATATCTGGAAAACGAGGACCAAAGTCATCCAAGTTTTCACCTATCAATGGGTTTTGTCCTGTCATATTGATATGGTCTGAGATAGCCATCAAGGTACCAGGACCAAATCCGATACCACCAGCCGCATTGGTTACAATGACACCTTCACATCCGAGGACTTTCATGACACGAACTGGGAAAGTCACGACTTCCAGAGGATTGCCTTCGTAGAAATGGAAGCGACCTTGAAGAGCCAAGACCTTGCGCCCTGCCAGTTCACCATATACCAATTTCCCAGCGTGACCGACTACTGTAGAGCGGCCCCAGTTTGGAATCTCAGCATAGTCTACTACAACTGGATTTTCGATTTCTTCTGCCAATTCTCCAAGACCTGATCCAAGGATTAGACCGAACTCAGGGGCTGCAACTCCCTTTTCTTTCAGGAAGGCAGCTGTTTCATGGATTTTGTTTAAAAATGTCATTGTGTATTTCCTTTATTATTATTTTTAAGCATTTGACCAATTTTGTCAAAGGTTTTTGCATTGCGAATGGTAATGTGGCGATAGAAAGGCATCTTGAGCAAGTACTTGTGATAGGCAGTCTTAGAGTAGGTTTCTTCAGAGAATTTTCCCCAGAAAATCCCAAGTTTACCAAAATGAACAACTTCATCTTCCAGTTTCAAAACGCCTACTTTCTCGATGACTTGGTCCACATCCAAACCCTCCGTGTAGAAGAGGACATCTTTTCGTGCCAGGTCTTTGGTCCACCAATCTGGCAGATTCTCCACTTCTGCTTCATAGTCTTCTTGACTCAGTAAAGAAAAACTCTGAATAAATGGATAATGGACTGCAAAGAAAGTCTCTAATTTTTCAACCAATCGAGCTTTTGGTTCTGTCGAAGTAAAGAAAATGTTGCCACTGTTGATGTAGCTCTCAACTTTTTCCAGTCCCAAGTTTGTTAATTCTTGACGAAGCTCCGCCATGACGAGCTTGTTCTTACCACCAACATTGATACCTCTCACCAGCAAAGCATAGCGAGTCATCTTATACCAATTTATCTAAGAAACTTTCCCCAATCATGGCTGTTTCAACACCAAAGTTATCGGCAACAGTCGCTGAGATATCTGCAAAATGTCCTACTGGAATGACACCATGTCCTTTAAAAGCAGGACTGTAGGCCAAAAGTGGGATATATTCGCGAGTGTGGTCTGTTCCTGCATAGGTTGGGTCATTTCCATGGTCAGCAGTAATCAAGAGAAGGTCGTTCTCTCTCATAGCTGCGATAATTTCAGATAAGCGTTCATCAAACTCATGCAAACAATCACGGTAGCCGTGAGCATTACGACGGTGGCCATAAAGGGCATCAAAGTCAACCAAGTTTGTGAATGAAAATCCTTTTTCAAACTCAGCAAGGCCCATAGTCTTCAACAGTGTGTCAATTCCGTGGCTATTTGACTTATTGTGACCCATATCATGGTTGATACCAACACCGTTAAAGATATCATTGATTTTACCCACAGCATAAGTATCGATACCAGCTTCATTCAATTTATCCAAAACAGTCGGTGCAAATGGAGAAACGGCTAAGTCACGACGGTTGGCTGTACGAGTGAAGTTACCTGGCTCACCAACATATGGACGGGCAATGATGCGACCAAGAAGGGCAGGGCGCTCAAGTGTAATCGAACGAGCGTATTCACAGATACGATACAATTCATCCAGAGGAATGATGTCTTCGTGGGCAGCAATTTGCAAGACTGGGTCAGCTGAAGTATAGATAATCAACTCTCCAGTTTCCATCTGACGTGGTCCAAAATCATCGATAACGGCTGTTCCTGAGTAAGGTTTGTTAGCTTCACGAATGACCTTGCGTCCTGAGAAATCTTCGATTTTTGTCAAGATTTCTTCTGGGAATCCGTTCCAGAAAGTATCGAAAGGCTCAGTAATATTGAGTCCCATGATTTCCCAGTGTCCAGTCATGGTGTCCTTACCAAGGGACACTTCTTCCAATTTTGTTGCATATCCTGTTGGATTGCTTTCCGCCGGTACAGTCTTAAGAGGTGTTTCACGAGGAATATTTCCAAGACCTATTTTAGCCATGTTTGGGACATTCAAACCAACTGTTTTTGAAATGTGTCCCAGTGTGTCAGAGGCACCATCTGGAACCCCTGCATTGACAAAGTTATTGGCATCTGGTGCAGCTCCGATTCCTACAGAATCCAGTACTACCAAGTGAATACGATTAAATTTAGACATCTTATGCCCCCTTCTATTTTTCTTTTCTTGAGGTTAAAATCTGAACGCCATCTTGTCCAGCAACGATTACCTTATCCACCATTTGGTTGAATAAGCCGTGCTCTACGACACCAACGACATGGTCCAATTCTTGTCCGAAAGCAATTGGATCTTCAATGACATCCAAGGCAAGGTCAATGATAAAGTTCTGCATATCGGTCACAAAACGTTGGCCATCTTTTTCACGGAAACTTGGTTTGTAGCCAGCTCGTTCAAAACGACGAAAGACCTGCTCTGCACCATACTGAACCACTTCTACTGGCAATTTAAAAGCACCTAGTTTGTCTACCAGCTTGCTTTCATCCACCACCCAAATATATTCTTTTGAGGGCGTTGCTACAACCTTCTCCATCAGAAGGGCACCACCACCGCCTTTGATTCCGTTAAACTGGCTATCCACTTCATCCGCCCCGTCAACCGTCACATCAACCAAGTCTACTTGGTCAATAGACTTGAGCGGGATGTTAAGACCTTCAGCCTGTTTACTAGTCACACTAGAAGTTGTTACAGCTGTAATCTGCAATCCTTCTTCCTTGATACGACGACCGATTTCTTCGACAAAATAATAGGCAGTCGAGCCTGTTCCAAGTCCAACGACCATTCCATCGCTCACGAACTCAGCAGCCTTGATACCTGCCATTTTCTTCAGATTTTCCACCGATTTACCTCCATCATTCTCAGTTCTTATTTTACTATGAAACCGCTTTTTATTCAAGTGAAAAGATCAAATTTACATTTTTCATCAATCTTTCTTTAAAAATATGCATTTTCTTTTTACCAAACGAATAAAAATGAGTTTATCTTTTATGTATTTGATTTGTTCATCTCTTTCCAGTTCCAAAAATAAGACCTTAACTTTGATACGTCTAGTTTAGCATTAAAGCAGGCGCATTTCAAGAATCATAAATTAAGAGAAGGAAGTAGGTTTATCTATCTATTTTAAACAAGTTTATCTTTGCTTACCCTCTCTTGTTGACAAATAATTTTCATTACTTTAGGAAGACAATTACTAATTCCCGTCGGCAAGACCACATACTGTTCTTGAGATAGTTCTTGGGCTATAGCTGAATGAAGATGGGTCGCTACTGCCACACTCTCGTAGAGACTGGCTTGTTTAAACTGGCCTGCAAATCCTGCAATCATCCCAGCCAGAGTATCTCCCATTCCCCCAGTCGCCTGATAGGGACCACCAACCTGTAACTGGTAATAATCAGACTGGCCAACTTGCCAAATACGAGTAGCTGGGCCTTTCTCCACCAAAATTGTTCCTTGAGGGAAGGAAGTCAGGGCACTAGCCGTTGCATCTTCCTTTTGCTTTTCAATCGTAATTCCAGATAATTTTTCCCATTCTTTTTGGTGGGGAGTTAGGATAAGCTGGTTAGATGGAAACGACAAACTTGTCCTAGCAAGGATGGTCAAGGCCCCTCCATCTACAATCAAAATCTGATTTTGGCTTAAGTTAGCAAAGACCTGTTTGACTAGATTTTCTCCAAAAGCATCGTCTCGTAAACCAGGTCCCAGCAAGACAACTTCTGCCTTCTCCAATTGCTCTTTTAACAACTGCTGGTCTTGAAGAGAAAAGGCCATAGCCTCAGGTAAATGGCTGTGCAGAGCTGGAATATTTTCCCTGTCCGTTCCAACGGTCACCAATCCTGCACCACTCTTAACAGCAGCTAGTGCAGCCATAATGATAGCACCTCCATAAGGATAAGTCCCACCAAGCAACAGCAGACGACCGTAGTCCCCTTTATGACTGGTACGAGAACGTTTTATAATGACTTTTTCTAATAATGCTTGCTCAATCACTCTCATCGTTTTTCCTCAACTATCCTTTATCTGATTGTTTTAAAACAACTTGATAGACTTTCTTAGTCCACTCTTCTAAGTCTTCTCCAGCATAGTCAAGATAATGCACCCTATCTTGTATTTTAGTTGGAATAATATTTTCAAATTGGCTCTTATTATGAGTTGGAATAATACAAATATACAACTCACTAAATAAATTCAACATGTCCTTAATTTTTGCAACATGGTAGCCATCAAAAATATAACCAGTAACTTTAATCAAATCTGTATAGATAAAATGAAAACTCACTCCAGGAATAAACTTGTCTTGTAATTCTTTCTCTGAAGGAGCTCGACCTAATAAACGCTCCATCGCTAATCGATAACCAGAACTTGTATTTGACCACCCTAACATGACATAGTCAAAATAATCTATCGGATCCGATGCAGCATTTCTACTATCCAAAACCAACTCCTCAGCATCTCGCCCAAAGGCTTTCACAGCAGATAAGAGCTGACCTGTTTTAAAGATAGAAATCGCTGCATCTATAGTCGTAGTATGACTACAGTAGTCCGAAGTCACTAACCTCTTATGTAGATCATAAGTCGAGGCTACTCTTTTATCTGTAGGGGTAAATGGTGGCAGAAAGGGATGCTGATAGATGTAATCTAAAATTTCTTTTTTTAAACAAAAATCAGCACACTCAATACTTGTTTGACGTTTATGAAGTTTTTCGTAAGCTATAAATTTAGCAATTTTTTCTAATTCCCACTCTTGAATATTTGGATAATCAATTAGTGATAAGTAGTATATTCCATCCCATTGTAAACTATATTCCCCATTATAAATTTTTAAAATCATCTAATCACCTCACTCCATTATACAACAAAAAGGAGGCGCAGACCTCCTTTTATAAACTTATTTCTAAAATTTAATACTCATTTCTGCCATTTCAGATATAGCTATAGAAAATACACTCTCTTCAGCGATTTTTCTCTTATTTTCTATCCAATGTCCGAAGTGCTGCTTGATAAGTTTGCTCCATCAGCATAGTAATGGTCATAGGACCGACACCTCCAGGGACTGGCGTAATATGGCTAGCAAGTGGGGCAACTGCCTCATAATCCACATCCCCACAGAGCTTACCATTTTCATCTCGGTTCATCCCAACGTCAATGACTACCGCACCGGGTTTCACAAAGTCAGCAGTAACAAACTTGGCGCGACCGATTGCTACTACAAGAATATCCGCTTTTGCAGCCACCTTAGCGAGATTATGGGTGCGTGAGTGAGTCAAGGTCACTGTAGCATTCTTTGCCAAAAGAAGCTGGGCCATGGGTTTTCCAACGATATTAGAACGACCGATGACGACCGCATTTTTACCTTCCAAGTCAATCCCATATTCATGAAACATTTCCATAATTCCTGCAGGTGTTGATGGAATCATAACTGGATGTCCAGACCAAAGGCGTCCCATATTTAGAGGATGGAAACCATCCACATCCTTTTCTGGGTCAATAGCCAATAGAACCGCCTCTTCATCGATATGTTTTGGTAATGGCAACTGAACCAAAATCCCATGCCAAGCTGGATCTTGATTGTATTTGGCAATCAAGTCTAACAATTCCTCTTGAGTAATGGTCTCTGGAACTCGCACTACTTCGCTACGGAAACCAGCCGCAAGAGCTGACCTCTCCTTGTTGCGAACGTAGACTTGGCTGGCTGGATTGTCCCCAACCAAAATCACTACCAAACCAGGCACTAGACCTGTTTCTTCCTTTAATTTTGCAGTCTTTTCAGCCAACTGCCCCTGCAATTTGGCAGCTAAAGCTTTCCCATCAATAATCTGTGTCATATCACTTCTCTTTTCTTTTCTTTCAAATATCTTCCATTATACCAAAAACTGCTAGTACCCTCTAACACTTCTTTCCTAGGCAATCCTATAGTTTCAAACTATAAGAAAAAGCTCTGGTTGAGCTTTTCACTAATCTTGTCTTGAAATTTTAAAATAGATTATAAAACCTTACTCAAGAAGTCCTTAGTCCGTTGTTCTTGGGTTTGTTCAAAAATCTGTTCAGGTGTTCCGTCTTCAACAACCACACCGTCTGCCATAAAGATAACACGATCTGCCACCTCGCGGGCAAATCCCATCTCATGTGTTACGATAACCATGGTCATTCCTGACTTGGCAAGGTCTTGCATAACAGCCAATACCTCACCTACCATCTCAGGATCCAAGGCTGAAGTTGGTTCGTCAAAGAGCAAAACATCTGGTTCCATAGCCAAACCACGCGCGATGGCAATCCGTTGTTGCTGACCACCTGACAAACTCTGTGGATAAGCGTCTGCCTTATCTGGCAAACCAACTTTTTCCAAAAGCTCTTGGGCTCTCTTCTCAGCCACTGTCTTGCTCTCACCTTTGGTCTTGATAGGTGACAAGGTGATATTTTCCATCACAGTCATATTAGGAAAGAGATTAAATTGTTGGAAAACCATGCCCATCTTCTCACGCATGGCAAACAGGTCATTCTTCTTGTCCGTAATATCGACTCCCTCAAAGATAACCTTCCCCTTTGTTGCTTCTTCCAACAAATTCATAGAGCGAAGCAAGGTAGATTTCCCGCTCCCCGAAGGACCGATGATAACAACAACTTCTCCTCTTTTAATCTCGAGGTTGATGCCCTTCAATACTTCATTCTTTCCAAAGGATTTATGTAAATTTTCAATTTTTATCAAGGTTTCTGTCATTATTTCTTATCTCCTTGTCCCATACGTTTTTCAAAAGCTTTCAAGGCTACTGTCAAAATAGAAGTCATAATCAAGTAATAAAAGGCTGCAAATAAAAGTGGTGTTAAAGGTAGGTAGGTTGTTGTAGAAACTGTTGTAGCACCGTTCCACAACTCCATAACCCCAATAGCTGATAAGAGGGAGCTGTCCTTGATAATGGTGATAAATTCGTTCCCCAATGCTGGCAAAATATTTTTGATTGCTTGTGGCAAAATCACATACCGCATCGCATTTTTAGGACGAATCCCTAGCGAATAAGCCGCTTCTAGCTGACCTTTTGGAACTGCATTGATTCCGGCACGAACAGTCTCAGAAACATAAGCACCACTGTTCATAGAAATAATCAAAATCCCTGGAATCAGACGAGAAAGGTCAACACCCAAAATTCCAACCTGAATAGTCGGAGCATTGATATGCATTAGAGCAAAGGCAATCATAATCTGAACCATCATCGGTGTCCCGCGGAAAATCCAAACGTACAAGTTGGCCAGCCAAACAAGCGGTTTAAACTTTGAACGTTGCCCAAAAGCCAAGACAACACCCAAAATAGTTCCCAAAAAGACAACACAGATAGAAATGAGAACCGTCACAACAGCCCCATAGTTAAAATAAGGTAAATACTTAGGTAAAAAAGAAAAATTCATAGTCACACTGCTTTCTAAAATAGAGTACTGTATGATTATAACATGCATTGAATTAAAATTCAAATCTTTTATCCAATTTATTTAAAAATCTTTAAACTAGCAGAATTAGCGAGAAATCTTAGTTTTTTCTAGTCAAGTTGGCCTCCTTTATGGTAAAATAGTAACGATAAGAAATGAAGGAGAATCAAAATGGAATCACATTTGGTTAGAATCATCAACCGCCTTGAAGCAATGGCAAACGATGGCGGAAATTTAAAACGTAATTTTGAACGCGAAGGAGTTGTTGTTGCAGAAGTTGCATACAGCCACGACGAAGAAAACGGATCAATCTTTACCCTTCGTGATGTAGAAGCTCGCGAAACTTATACTTTTGATAGCATTGACTTAATTGCAATGGAGATTTACGAACTCCTCTACTAATCTAAAGCAAGCTGGGATTGCCCCTGCATGTCTAACCAAAATCCTTTTTGTCTCACAAATAGGATTTTTTTTAGTCCAAATTCACAAAAATTTTCATTGTAACAACTTCTCAAAGCTTCAATCTTTTTACTTGCTTTACACCCCAATCCTGTTATAATGAGAGTATAGGAATTTGACTATTTTTGACCTTTGAACAGGTCAGGCTAAAGAAAGAAATGAGGTAGATGTATGCTTTGTCAAAACTGTAAAATCAACGACTCAACAATTCATCTTTACACCAATCTCAATGGAAAACAAAAACAAATTGACCTCTGTCAAAACTGCTACAAGATTATCAAAACAGATCCTAATAACAGTCTCTTTAAAGGAATGACAGATTTGAACAATCGTGATTTCGATCCTTTTGGTGATTTCTTCAATGATCTAAACAATTTCAGACCTTCTAGCAATACTCCTCCTATTCCCCCAACCCAATCAGGTGGAGGTTACGGTGGAAACGGCGGTTATGGTTCCCAAAATCGTGGATCTGCTCAAACTCCGCCCCCAAGCCAAGAAAAAGGCCTGCTAGAAGAATTTGGTATCAACGTAACTGAGATTGCCCGTCGTGGAGACATTGACCCCGTTATCGGGCGCGACGATGAGATTATCCGTGTCATCGAGATTCTCAATCGTAGAACCAAGAATAATCCTGTCCTTATCGGTGAACCAGGTGTCGGAAAAACGGCCGTTGTCGAAGGTCTAGCTCAGAAAATCGTTGATGGCGATGTTCCACATAAACTCCAAGGCAAACAAGTCATCCGCTTGGATGTGGTTAGCTTGGTTCAAGGAACAGGTATCCGAGGACAATTTGAAGAACGCATGCAAAAACTCATGGAAGAAATTCGCAAACGTGAGGATATTATCCTCTTTATCGATGAAATCCATGAAATTGTCGGTGCAGGTTCTGCGAGCGATGGTAATATGGATGCTGGAAATATCCTCAAGCCAGCCCTTGCTCGTGGAGAACTGCAACTTGTCGGCGCTACTACCCTCAATGAATACCGTATCATTGAAAAGGATGCTGCCTTAGAGCGTCGTATGCAGCCTGTCAAAGTCGATGAACCAACGGTGGACGAAACAATCATTATCCTCAAAGGAATTCAAAAGAAATACGAAGACTATCACCACGTTCAATATACCGATGCTGCAATTGAAGCAGCTGCAACTCTTTCCAATCGTTATATTCAAGACCGCTTCTTACCTGACAAGGCCATTGACCTCCTAGATGAAGCAGGTTCTAAGATGAACTTGACCTTGAATTTTGTGGATCCTAAAGTCATTGATCAGCGCTTGATTGAGGCTGAAAATCTCAAATCTCAAGCTACACGAGAAGAAGATTTTGAGAAGGCTGCCTATTTCCGCGACCAGATTGCCAAGTATAAAGAAATGCAAAAGAAAAAGGTCACAGACCAAGATACTCCTATCATCAGCGAGAAAACTATTGAGCACATTATTGAGCAGAAAACCAATATCCCTGTTGGTGATTTGAAAGAGAAAGAACAATCTCAACTCATCCATCTAGCCGAAGATCTCAAGTCTCATGTTATTGGACAAGATGATGCTGTCGATAAGATTGCCAAGGCTATTCGCCGTAATCGTGTCGGTCTCGGTACACCTAACCGCCCAATCGGAAGCTTCCTCTTCGTCGGACCAACTGGTGTCGGTAAGACAGAACTTTCCAAACAACTAGCTATCGAACTCTTTGGTTCTGCTGACAGTATGATTCGCTTTGATATGAGTGAATACATGGAAAAACATAGTGTGGCTAAGTTGGTCGGCGCTCCTCCAGGTTATGTTGGCTATGATGAGGCTGGTCAATTAACTGAAAAAGTTCGCCGCAATCCATATTCTCTCATCCTTCTCGATGAAGTGGAAAAAGCTCACCCTGATGTTATGCACATGTTCCTCCAGGTCTTGGATGATGGTCGTTTGACAGATGGGCAAGGACGTACCGTCAGCTTTAAGGATGCCATCATCATCATGACTTCAAATGCAGGTACAGGTAAGGCCGAAGCTAGCGTTGGTTTTGGGGCAGCGCGCGAAGGACGTACCAACTCTGTTCTCGGTGAACTCGGCAACTTCTTTAGCCCAGAATTTATGAATCGTTTTGACGGCATCATCGAGTTCAAAGCTCTCAGCAAAGACAACCTCCTTCAAATCGTCGAGCTTATGCTAGCTGATGTTAATAAGCGCCTCTCTAGCAACAATATCCATCTCGATGTGACAGACAAAGTCAAGGAAAAATTGGTTGACCTCGGTTATGATCCAAAAATGGGAGCACGCCCACTTCGCCGGACTATTCAAGACTATATTGAGGACGCAATCACTGACTACTACCTTGAAAATCCAAGCGAAAAAGACCTCAAGGCAGTTATGACCAGCAAGGGCAAGATTCAAATTAAGTCTGCCAAAAAAGCTGAAGTGAAAGCTTCTGAAACAGAAAAATAAATACTATATAAAATAAGTAGAAAATGAAAATTTTCTGCTTCTTTTTTACTAAAATAACTGTAATTTCTTGACAGCTTGCCCTTTGTCCATTATGATAATAATAACGATACTAGATAATGAGGAAAATGCAATGGCAAACCCAACTTTCGGAGAAAAAAAAGCGAATACAGACTATGTTGCACGCTATGGAGTATATGCAGTTATTCCTGACGCTGAACAAAAACAAATAGTTTTAGTTCAAGCTCCTAATGGTGCTTGGTTCTTACCAGGTGGCGAAATTGAAGCAGGGGAAAATCATCAGGAAGCCCTAAAACATGAATTGATTGAAGAACTTGGATTCACTGCTGAAATTGGTACCTATTACGGACAAGCTGACGAATATTTCTACTCTCGTCACCGTGATACCTACTACTACAATCCTGCCTACCTCTATGAAGCGACTTCTTTCAAAGAAGTGCAAAAGCCACTAGAAGACTTTAATCATATTGCTTGGTTCCCTATTGATGAGGCTATTGAAAATCTTAAACGTGGTAGCCATAAATGGGCCATCCAATCTTGGAAAAAACAGCATAAGATTGGCTAATACTCTTCGAAAATCTCTTCAAACCACGTCAGCGTCGCCTTACCGTAGATATGGTCACTGACTTCGTCAGTCTTATCTACAACCTCAAAACTGTGTTTTGAGCAGCCTACGGCTAGCTTCCTAGTTTGCTCTTTGATTTTCATTGAGTATAAATCAAGCGACTTTATTCAAAAAGTGCTATAATAGAATTAGAAAATCGGAGGAAATATTATGAAGCTTATCAATACGACAAACTCACACTCGCAACTTGTAAAAAGCCAGCTAGAAAGTACAGATGCAACCCTTGTTGAGGTTTACTCAGCAGGAAATACTGATGTTATTTTTACCCAAGCGCCGCTTCACTATGAAATCCTCATCTCAAATAAACACCGTGCTATTCGTGAGCCTGAAATCGAAACCATTCAAGAATTTTTCTTGAAACGTAAAATTGATAAGGACTCTATTGATGAAGCCAATATCAAGACACTCTACTCAGAGAAATTGATTGGAATTTCAATCCCAATCAAGTAAGGAAATTGAGTAAAAACTCGATTTGAGAGAAAGTCCAATAAGTCTTTCCATAATAAAACGCATAGTAGCAAGAGTTTTTACACCCGCTATTATGCGTTTTTATCATTTTGAAATCTTTTGCTCACGATATTACTATAGAAAAAGATTTGATTCTGCTCCTCACACAATCAAATCTTTTTCTTTTATTAAAAACGAATCGTTTCACGTGTTTTCTCATATGAGGTAACAAAGCGGTTGGTTACACCAGGCTCTGCCACTTCCAATGCTTGAGAAATCTTGTCAAATGAAGCGCGATAATCAAATTCTTTTTCAAAAATCTCTAAAGCTTCGTTAAATGCTTCTTGAATGCGTTCATCAAATGAGCGATAGCGGTTAGAATATTGTAAGAGTTGCTCTGTCAAGGTTGCATACTGTACAATATTATAAGTTTCCGTTTCTAAAGCTTCCATATCATTCGTTGCAATTTCAAGAACTCGGGTAACAGATTCAATGTTAATCATTTTCTGTTCTAACTCAACCATTAAATCCTCGGTATTATTGCTTGCCGTAAAGAATAACTTCAAGAAAGTTTGTGGAATACCTGGCAGATTGCGTTTTTCCATGTATCGCTTGATAGTATGGAGACGATTGACATAAACATTGGCCTTTTGACGTGCATTGATATCATCTTTCTCAATTTGTGTCAGGCGCTCACTAACTGAAATTTGCTCATCTTCAATATCTTTTAGTTGAGTTTGTAAATCCTCAAGATTTTCTTCAAGAACTGAATAAGCTTGGGTTGGTTCTTCTTGATTTGAAGTTACCTCAACAATAGCTGCCTCAAAACTCTCTAATTCTGTCTGAATACGACGAACATGGCTTGCAGCTGTCTCAGGAAGTAAATAGGTCTTGCTCAAACGTGCAATATCTTCTCCCAATAAAATATTATTCTCTTTCATATGTTGAAGGTAAGTTGGAAGAGTTGCAAGTAGATTTTCCACTACTTTCTGAGCAGCAATTTCTCGAGTAAAAATATCATACAAGGCATTGATTTCCTCTTGTGCCTGTCCATTCTCATATTCGGCATTATCCAATTCCAACTGACGAATATTCTCTTGGTTTTTCTTGAATGCTTCATAAAGCAAGTGGAAACGTGCTTCAATATCCGTTTCAACAAAATGATAATTAGCATCAATTAGTTTACGATAACCATCTTCTAAATCTTCTAGTTGATCTGGTAGCTCTTTAGATAATGTTGTTACAATTGCTGGTATACGATCAACAATATGTGTCAAAGCCAAGATATGATTTTCAGCATTATCCAAAATCACTGCGGCTTCCACAGGGTCACCCGATGAATTCAAGGTTACAAATTGTGAAAATTCAGATTGGATATTTTCTAATTGTTTTTCAATTTCATCCAAGGCTTGACCATACTGTTCTGAATTTTCAGCAACTCTATGCTGAAGTTCCTCAAATAAATCCAAAGCATGGAGAACACGACCACTATTTTTAGATTCTTGCTTCTCTAAGTCTGCCAAAGCATTGCGAATTTCAGCAATATCTTCTTCAATCAAAGTAATTTGACTCTCAATTTGGTCAATTTGATGACTGGCCTTGAGAAAACGAAATGAATGGTTATAGCCTTCTGCTTCAAAGAGATTATTTTCAATATCGGCAAAAGAGTTGAGAGATAAATCGACCCATTTTTGATTCCATTCACGGAAAGCCACTTGACTTTGTCCAATCAAGTGCATATTTTTTACAGCTTCTACTTCATCATTTACTGGAAGATTGTATAGTTCTTCTTTTCTTTCTTCTAGCGCCTCTAATCTTCCCTCGTTTCGCTTACGTAGAAAGATTGCCACTACATAAGCCAGAACTAAAATGACTGCAATTGCAACCATTAAATAAATTAGTTGTCCATTAGACATATCAAACTCCTTTTTTACTTGAAACAATCGTAATGATTATATCATATTTTTTAGACCAAGGGAACTACTTCTCCCAATTTTTTAGACATCCAACGTGCTATAGACAGCATTTTCTTCGATAAACTCACGACGAGGTTCTACTCGATCCCCCATCAACATATCAAAGATTTTATCTGCTTCTGCAGCATCGTCCACAGAAACTCTGGCCATCAAGCGATGTTCGGGATCCATGGTTGTTTCCCATAATTGGTGATCATCCATTTCACCCAGACCTTTATAACGCTGAATGGTTGGTTTGGCACGTCCTTCACTATGGCGGGCTAAAGCTTCTTGGAGTTTAATTTCTTGATCTGCTCCTGGCTGAATATATTCTTTAATCTCGCTTCCAACCTTGACACCATAGATTGGTGGTTGGGCGATATAAACATAACCAGCTTCTAGGATTGGTTTCATATAACGATAAATCAAGGTCAAAAGAAGGGTACGAATGTGGGCTCCATCGACATCGGCATCGGTCATCAAAACGAGTTTTTGGTAACGGGCTTTCGAAACATCAAATTCTGCCCCAAATCCTGTTCCCATCGCTGTGAAAAGACTACGAATTTCTTCGTTAGCTAGAATCTTATCCATACTTGCCTTTTCAACGTTCAAAATCTTACCGCGGATTGGAAGAATTGCCTGAAATTCACGGTTACGACCCGATTTGGCTGATCCACCAGCTGAGTCTCCTTCGACGATGAAGAGTTCTGTTTCAGCAGGATTGTTAGAAGAACAGTCTGCTAGTTTACCTGGAAGGTTGGAAATTTCCAAACCAGATTTTTTACGGGTGACTTCACGCGCACGCTTGGCAGCTACACGAGCCTTAGCAGCTAAAATCCCTTTTTCCACGATACGTTTGGCAATCTGTGGATTTTCCATGAGGAAATCGGAGAAAGCATCACTGAAGAGGCGATTGGTAATCTTGACCACTTCACTATTTCCCAATTTGGTCTTGGTTTGTCCTTCAAACTGCGGATTTGGGTGTTTAACTGAGATAACTGCAGTCAGGCCTTCACGGACATCTTCCCCTGTTAAGTTGTCTTCATTATCTTTCAGTAACTTATTCTTACGTGCATAATCGTTGATAACACGTGTCAAGGCTGTACGGAAACCTTGTTCATGCGTTCCACCTTCATGGGTATGAATATTATTGGCGAAACTCATGACATTTTCATGGTAACCCGTTGTGTACTGCATGGCTACCTCAACTGTGATATCATCCATCTCACCATCTGTATAGATTGGTGTATCAAAGATAACATCCTTGTTCTCGTTGATATATTCAACGTAACTAGCAATCCCACCTTCATAATGATAGTGCTTGGTTTGTTCCAAACCTTCACGCTTATCTGTGATGGAGATTTGAAGACCGCGATTTAGAAAGGCTAACTCTTGAATCCGTTTATTTAATTTATCAAAATCAAAGGTTGTTGTTTCAGCAAAGATTTCTGGGTCTGGTGTGAAGTGAACCGTTGTTCCAGTTCTATCTGTATCTCCGACTACCTCAAGGTCTGCGACAACATGACCACGACGGTATTCTTGGTAATGAATCTTACCGTTTTTGTGGACATGAACATCTAATTGAGTGGAAAGGGCGTTAACTACTGATGACCCTACTCCGTGAAGACCACCTGAGACCTTATAGCCGCCACCGCCGAATTTTCCTCCAGCATGAAGAACCGTAAAGACTGTCTCAACAGCAGGTCGGCCTGTTTTTTCCTGAATATCGACTGGGATACCACGCCCATCATCGACAACAGTAATCGAATCATCTGGCTCAATAAAGACTTGAATATGACTGGCAAATCCTGCCAGGGCCTCATCAATTGAGTTATCAACAATTTCCCAGACTAGATGGTGAAGACCTTCTTTTGAAGTTGACCCGATATACATCCCTGGACGCATCCGAACAGCCTCTAAGCCCTCTAAAACTTGAATTTGACTGGCATCATAATCCTGTGCCTGCAGATTTTTGATTTCTTCTGTCATCTTATTCCTTTTTCTTACATGTCTAATACTTGTCTTAAATTCACGATACTGGTAAACAAGTGGGTATCCAGTCCTGCAGCTTGACCTGCTTCAATATCAATCGGCCGATCACCAATGACAAGACCAGAGCCAATCTGATATTTTTCTCTTAAATAAATCATAGACTCAGGATTTGGCTTTCTCTTAAAGCCTGAGCTAGAAGTCACTACTTCCGTAAAATAGGTTGCTATAGAAGTTTTTTCTAAAATTTCTAAGAGCTGATTATTTCGATGAGAGACCAAAAAATGACGGCCACCTTGATTTGAAATATCTTCCAATAAGTCAGAAACTCCTTCAAATAAAATCGGGTGTTCTAGCTCTCTGGCTTCATTTTCCTTGTATTTTTCTAAAAAATGCTCTAAGTTGGGAGCGAATGTCTCAATCGCAAAATCAGTAGAAACCTTTAAAGCTTGATAGACACTATCGTGGTCTTGTGTGATGCCATACAGTGCCAATGTTTCAACAAAGGCAGCTGTTGAAGTTTCATAATTATCCAGTAAAGTTCCACCTAAATCCCAGATATAATCGTGATATTTCATACCCTTCATTATAGCATTTTTTTATGAAAAAAGCGATGATTTCCCTGATTTTTCCACATGAAAAACGAGAGAATAACTCCCGTTTTACTGATTTTTACCAAAGACATCTCGATAGAGCATTCCTGTTCGTAAAGTCTCTGCGTCTCCTCCTAATTGCTCCACCAACTCGTAGGCAAAGGCAAGGGCTGTTGATGGACCTCGACTGGTTATCAAATGACCATCTACCACTACTGTTTCCTTGACGTAGTGACCATCAAGGATTTGCTCTTGAACACCGTCATAACAAGTGTACTGCTTGTTTTTCAATAGCCCTGCTTGATTGAGGGCAATTGGCGCCGCACAAATAGCTGCCAGTTTCTTCCCTTCTCGTTCGAAACTTTGCAATTCTTGCATCAAAGCCTGATTATCGCGCAAATGTGCAGAACCAGGCATCCCTCCAGGAAGGACAATCATGTCATAGTCTGATAAATCACCATCAAAGACACGATCTGCTCTTACTTGGATTGCGTGCGAGCCTGTCACTTGCTCTTCAAATCCTACCATATGACAAGTGATATTGGCGCGACGCAAGACATCTACAACTGTCAAGGCTTCAATTTCTTCAAAGCCCTGAGCTAACATAACTGCTACTGTTACCATGATTTTCTCCTTATTTGATTTGTTTTAATACAACCTTTTTCCGTTTGAATGGAACTTTTCCGCTCTTTTCTTCAGCTAGATTAGTCTGGTAACTCATCGATAAAAGCAAGCCAACACCAATCAAATTACTGATAATAGCTGATCCCCCTTGCGAAATAAAAGGCAAGGGAATCCCAGTCAAAGGAAGCAAACCTGTTACGGCACCGATATTCTCAAAGATATGAAAGAGTAACATCATAATCAAGCCAGTGGAAATATAGGTGTAGAATTGGTTATTTGATTTCAGAGTAATCTTCAACATACGATAAATCAACATGAGATAAAGGGCGATAACAAGGACAGAGCCAATAAAGCCAAAATCTTCTGCAATGACCGTGAAAATCATATCCGACTCTCGAACTGGGATAAGCAGATTCGAAGCATTAAATCCCTGACCAAATAAGCCACCACTCCCAATGGCAATCTGCCCTTGAGCCTGCTGGTAAGTCGTTGTTTGGGCAAACTCAAAGGGATTGAGCCAAGCCAAAATCCGATTGATTTGGTAGGTCGGCATTCCAATCTGGTGAAGAAAAGCTCGTCCGTCCTTGCTAAGAAAGATTGCTAAGAAACCAGCAACTCCTGTTACAGCAGTCACAAATACTGGGATAATAATTTTCCAAGAAACCCCTGATAATAAAACGATTCCTGAAAAAATGGCTACAAAAACCAAAGCCGTCCCCAAGTCACTTTGAAGTGCCAAAAGAACTAGGACTGGAATGGTAAAGAGAATCATCCAAAAAATTAACAAAAAGTCCAGCGGAACCGTGCGTCTCCATTCCTTATGTTTCTTTGTAAATTGAACTATCACACGAGCCAACATGAGAATATAGGATATCTTCATAAATTCTGACGGTTGGAATAGGGTAATTCCATTTATTGATACCCAGTTTTTGGCACCCGTTGATGCAACCAGGCTTGGATTATAAAAGACGATCGGCAAAACCATGAGTCCCAAGCCTAAAATATATAGAAAGGGGGTCACCTTCCAAAGAAACTCTGTATTGAAGAGCATGACGATAAAACCAATCACAAGCCCCAAGGCAATCCAGGCGACCTGCTGCCCTAAAATGGGCAGAATATTATTTGGATAATCATGACTAACGGCTATATAGATAGCCACCACGCCAATAACCAGTAGAAAAAATACTGGCAAGAGCAAACTATAATCGACTCTAGAGTCGAGAGAACGTTTCATATACACTAACCTTATACTTTCATACAATACTATTTATCAAAGTTCATTTAAAAATCTATCAATAGCCTCATTAACTTCAGATTGAGCAATCGTTGTAACACTCGCTTCTTTTGCTAGAGAAGTCACTATTTGCTTGCCGTATCGTTTTCCGACAATTCTCCTATCCAGAATGAGGGTTAAGGAACGTTGGTGTTCACGTCTCATACTTCTTCCCAAAGCCTGTTTTAAACGAATAATAGCCATCGGCAATTGATAATCATAAAAGGCATTTTTCCCTTCTTGATTCAGTTCCTGATTGATCTTTTTCGTCAAGGGTTCTTGGGGATTTTGGAAAGGAAGTCTTGATACAACTTGAATCACAAAAGGATGACTTGAAAAATCAACTCCCTCCCAGAAACTTGCTGCACCAAGCAGGATTTGTTGTTCACCTTTTTCAAAGCGTTTCTTTAGCTGATGAACATCCCCATTTTTATACTGGGACAAGTGGTTAACTGGAAGTAAATCCGATACTGCTAGAAGCATGTCTTTAGCAGTAAAGAGAACCAAAATCGGTTGCTGGAAAGCTTGAATTTCCACTAGTAAAGCAGCTACCTCTCTGGCATAGACTTCTAAGGAGGTTTCTGTTACCAGGGGAAAATCTTTGACCAAGACCACTTCTTGATCCTGTTTTTTACCAGCTTCAATCTTAACAAATTTGGCTTCAGGATAGCCTAGAAGGTCTGCCAAAGAAACTCTCTGACTAATCTCAAGAGTAGCCGATACTCCCAAGACTTGACATGAATTAGGTACTAAAGAAGATAGGAGAATACGGCCTGATTTTGTAGAAGAAATCTGAATTTTCTTTTGACTCGTTTCAATTGCTTCAAGCCAGTAATCTCGGTCAGCTGTAAAATAGCGAACCAGCTCCTCAAAGCCTTCTACCTCTAATTCTGAAAAATACTGGTGGAGATTGGCAAGAGAATCTAAGATATTTTTCCTAGATTTTCCAGACTGAAATTGTTCTATCAAGTAGAAGCACTCAAAGCGAATACTTTCTAGTATTCGTTGTTGAATCCTGTTTTCTTCTCCTACTAAAGCCTTATCAAGCAAAGCGATAATAGACTGGATATCGTGGGGCTCTTGAAGCAGATTTTCTAGAGCCAACAAGATCTTTTGAACTTCATCAATAATCAATAAACGGTCACTGATAAATTCAGGATTATCTTCCAGTCTGGTTACAAGATAGGCATGATTGGTCACTAAAAGCTTGCAGGTCTCTGCCCTTTCTTGACTACGTTTCCAAAAATCTTCTGTTACAAATAAACTTTTAGAAGATAACTTTCCGTCATGACGAAGATCTGTTAGAAAATGTTGATAACGGTAGAGTTGCCCAATCTCATCCAAATCCCCTGTCTCTGTCTCAGTCAACCAGACCAAGAGTTGCATTTTAAAACGTCTAAATAAGCGATTTTCATCATTTTCCTGCAAGGAACGATAAAAGGTATCCAACTTCAGATAATTGTGTGGTCCCTTTAAAGAATGAATATCTGTATGAAATACTTCCTTGAGACGTTTACCTTCTTCTTCCATGATTTGATTTTGAAGAATCTTTGTCGGAACACTAAGGACAATCTGACGATTTTCCACTTGGGACAAAGCGGGTAAGAGATAGCCATAAGTTTTCCCAATCCCAGTCGGCGCTTGAATCAGAGAGACAGGCTCATCTTTCAATAGCAAGCCAACCTCTTTAGCAAAACTTTCTTGTTCCTCCCTCACTTCAAGGTTCAACAAAGAAATATTTTTAGAAAAATCTTGAGATAGTTTTCGTGGCTCATTGGGAGCTGCAGTTTTCTTGAAATATAGCCCTTGAACTTCAATCAAGTCTGGAGAACTAAGGATAGATTGGTTGCGATAAATTTCCTCAATAACCAGGTAGGACTCATATAAGAGAGCGTCAGCCATTTCCAGCAAGCGTTCCAAGAGACCTTTCGGAAGCTGGGCCATCTTTTCCCGTAGAAATAAGAGTAATTCCGCTGTAGCTTGGGCGTCTGAAAGGGCTGTGTGAGCGTGTTTTAGAGGAATTCCTAATTCTCGGCACAATATCGGCAAACTATATTTTTCCAGTTCAGGGAAAAAGACTTGGGCCAATTCGACCGTGTCAACACGAGGATTTCTTAGTTCATAGCCTTCAAAAAATAAATTTTCCGCCAAAAGATTGGCATCAAACTGAACATTATGGGCTACAAAAAGCCCATCCTCCACCAAGTCAAAGATTTTTCTAGCAACTTGCGAAAAATCAGGTGCTTGCGCCAGACGTTGGTCTGTCAATCCTGTCAGTTCTTTGATATGAGCATCCAAGGGTTCATGTGGATTGACATCCGTCGTATAGTGATCGACGATTTTTCCGTCCTCAATCACGACAATTCCCACTTGGATAATTTTAGCCTTACTACCTGTGCTAGTTGCCTCTAAATCCACCACAACATAGCGATTACCAATCGTTTTCATTATAAAAAATTATACCAAAAAAAGGGCCATTTGGCACCTGCAAACATAGGATAATTTTCAAACTCAAGAAGGTCACTTTTCTTAAAAATCCTAATAAATAGAGCATCCTAGCCTACTTATTTTTTGAAAATATTGGAGAATAAGAAAAATTGAGAGAAGAAATGTTTGCATCTTTCTTCTCTCAACGAATCATTTACTTTATTTAACCATGTCAGGATCGTAGTCATAAAATCCTGTATCAAGGAAACGGTTTTTAGGGTGAAGTTTACGCACTTCTTCATCCAGCAAGAAGGCTTGGTCATGGCTAAAGTTGCCCTCTTGAATCAAGCTACGCACTTGGATAAAGAGTTTTGCAATCTCAACAAAGTTTTGACCTGGAGTATAAAGTCCTTCTAATTTCCAATGGGTAAAACCATGCTCCACCAATTCTGTCAATTTAGTCATCAAATCAAGGTCGTTATTGGCAAAGATATGGGTACCATGATTATCTTCAAAAATGGAATAGTGGCTCTCTGGGTCACTTGGCTCTGCCAAGAAGAGGTCACGCTTGCGCGTCTTTTCATCATCGATATGCGTAAAGTTATAGTAGTTTTGCAAAAGTGGACGTTTAGAATGATGGATGACACTAGCACCGTACACCAAAACTTCAGCAGGAATTTCTAAAATCTCTGGCATTTTGAAGAGTTCAGCCGATGGAATTTCACGCGCCAAAACAGCCTCAGATGCGCCAGCCTTTTGTCCCCAGAAGTTAATCTGACGACTGCTTGTCACCATGGTTGAAGCATCATAGATGGTCTTAAATGAATAACCATCGCGATTGACCACGTAAAAAACGCCTGCATCCCCAATCGTAATGTAATCGGCCTTAATTTCTTCCAAGAAATCGAGGAAGGGCTTAATACGATCCATCATGTCTTGGTGCATAAGGGCATTGACTGCAACAATCAATTCCTTATCAGCATCATGAACCAGCTTAGCGATTTCACGCAATTGGTCATGACTAAAGGTCGTTGGTAGACGAAGGCCAAAATCTTTCTCACCGACATAGATACGGTCTACGCCAGCTTCGAGCAATTGTTTAACTTGTTCAATACTTTCAGCAGTTGCTGTAATGATAATCTTTTCCATAGGAAAAATTATACCATATTTCTCCAAAATCAGCTATTCTTTGAAAATGAAAAGGGACCTTATTCTTTTTGTAACCTTTCTGTAATAATTCTCTGCTGAAAAAATGATAAAATAGGTATGTACTGTTAAGGAGAGAATCATGCCTGTAAGAAAATTACAATCCTATGAAGTAGACTATCAAGAAGAATTAAACCAGCAACTTCCTCATTATCAAGCTTATACACCTGAAGCACAAGCTGATAGCAATCTCAAAGAAATTTTATTTTTTGTCAATATCGCTGTTTTTTGTATCTGCATTGCTATCTTTAGTTTTATCTTTTTATCATTAAAATTAACAACTGTGCTCGCCTTACCTGCAGCAATAGTATCCAGCTTACTTGTTTTAAAAGTCCAACGCTCTATTATCAAACGAAAACTTAAAAAATAAACATATCGCCCCGTCTGGAGCGATATGTTTATTTTTTCTTTTTAGATGGTGTGTGAATGGCAATCTTCACTTCAAAGATTGTTCCCTTTGGCTTATTATCTTTAACAGTAATGGTTCCTTTTAGCGCATCTACAATTTGCTTGGCTAGGGACAATCCTAAACCAAAGCCACCTTTTTGCCGGGTTCTAGCCTTGTCGACTCGATAAAAACGATCAAAAATTTTCTTTTTATCTTCTGTCGAAATACCGACTCCATTATCGGAAACTAGCAAATAAAGATTACGATCGGTCGCCGAGATAAGAAAATCAATTTCACCATCCTCTTCAGTATACTTGACAGCATTATCAAATAAGATAGTCATCAACTGCTTCAAGAGCAGTTGATCCGTCACAATCGGACGATGGATCCGATTTTCAAAACGGAAGACACGATCATTTTCCGAAGCAATCATCTCATAGTTTGTGAAAGTCGTATTGAAAAAACTAGTTGGAACTTCTGCAAGCTCCGGCTTAATCCCATCATCTCTCCGAGCTAAGTTCAGCAAGTTTGTCGTCAAAAAACGCATATTTCGGACTTCTTCCAAACTCGATGCAATGCTTTCGCTCACATCCATAATGGTTGCTTCTGGCTTACGGAAAAGGGTCTCTAAGCGATTTTGCAAAACTGCAAGTGGAGTTCGTAACTCATGACTGGCATTTTCCACAAAGGACTGTTGCTTCTGCATGCTCTCAAGCAAAGGACGAACACTGACCCTAGCTAGATAGAGACTGGCAAGTAAAGACAAAATCCAGAAACTAGCCATCACGACCACAATCAATTGCTCATGCTTTTGACTGGCCTGCTCCAACTGACTGGTGTTAATCAAGACAGCAGCATACTTGATATTGGTTGAAACCGAACTGATATTCGTTTCCATCAAAATCATGCGATAGATTTCTTCTTGTCCATAGCTATTAAAAACTTGAATCTGGTAGATATGGCCTAGTTCTTTTTTCTCTAACTTAATCTTATCCAAGCCCAAAAATCGATTTCCAGAAAGGAGTTGGGTAAAATTCTTATCAAAGAGAATGACTTCCGTATTGGAACTGACATTGGGTTTTATCTCAGTCTTGCTAGTATCTGTAGCGGCATTTTCTAAATCTTTAATCTCTTCTGTTGCCCTATTTACAGCAAGCTGAATAACTGCCTGAGGATTTTCACTCAGTCCGTGGAGCTTATCATCCACTGAAGTATAGAGACTCGAGTGCATGACCTGCAAAATAATCAGAGTCATGGTAGAGAAAATCAGAGTGAAGACACCAAAGTTACGGATAAAATAACTAAAGTCATCCGCATACCATGTTTTTTTTAGTTTATTGAACATCTTTTAAAATATACCCAACACTGCGCAAGGTTTGTAAATTCTCTGCAAAAGTGGTTCCTTTTAATTTCTTACGGACTTTTGAAACATAGACTTCGACAACTGAAATCGTTGTATCACTATCAAATCCCCATAGACGATCAAAAATCTGCGTCTTAGGCAAAATAACATTTTGATTTTGAAGGAAATAAACTAGTAAATCGAACTCTTTCCCCAGCAATTCGACAGTAGTATCTTCAACCTTAACGGTATTGGTTGATAAATTGATGAGAATATCTCCATAAGATAGCGTATTTTCATTAAACTTACCTGAACGTTTGAGAAGGGCCTGAATCCGCATTTTGAGTTCTTCTAGGTAGAAAGGCTTGGTCAGATAATCATCCGCTCCCAGTTCAAATCCATGTCCCTTGTCATCCAAACTTTCCTTGGCGGTCATGATCAGAACTGGAGTCGTAATTCCCTTTTCACGCAATTCTTTCAAGACTTGGAAGCCATTTTTTTCTGGTAACATCAAATCGAGCAAAATCAAGTCATAGACACCACTTTCAGCTTCGTAGAGACCTTCTTCCCCATCAAATACCTGCATGACATCCGCAAAATCGTCTAAAAAGTCGAATACTGAATTTGACAAGCCTAGGTCATCCTCAACTAATAAGATTTTTATCATGAGAAACTCCTCCTTATTAAAACCATTATACCAAATTTGCCTTAAAAAAAACTCAACTCCCTCTCACTTTAAGAGAGAAAGTTGAGTTTTTATTATTTTACGAACGTTTAAGCTTTTCCATATTGAAGAACGACTGCTTCCACTGCAGCTTTTTCACGGTTAATCAAGTCAACACGCGCTGCAATTTCCTTGATTCCCATACCGATGTTACGGCTGAGAGCAAGATCAGAAAGTTGTGGCTCAAAGAATTCCTTGTATTCCACCAAGCGTTGCTGAGTCTTAAATACATGAGCAGGAAGGATAACAAAGCTATCAAAGCTCATATCTCCTCCAAGAGCTGCCTTAATCCAAGCCCAGTTTTCACGCGCCCAAGACCAAGCTGTTTCCTGAGTTGCTTGGTGAGCTAGGAATTGGTAATACCAAGCAGACAAGTCCTGCGGTTTCACCACAAATTTGTCCTTCCAAGCAGCAATCAAGGTTTGGATATTGTCCGCATCTTTACTATAGGCAAGAGCGGCTGCCAACTGACGTTTAAAGACAGCATCTGTTGCGTGCGTATAAGTATCAAGATAAAGTGCTAACAAGTCTTTGGTCTCATGATGTTTCATCTCATTGATCAGAACTTGTGAGCGAATGGCTGCTGGAAGTCCTGAAAGCTGATCCTTGTGAGCTTCGAAGATTTGGCTAGCGACTTGACTAGCTTCTGCATCATTTGATCGAATCATCATAGAAATAGCCAACTGACGAACCAATTCATCCTCATCTGATTCGCCATCTTTAGCTTCAAAACCAAGACGGTCATAATTATGACGAGCCAATTTAGCAACCAAGGCTTTGAAGGCTCTTTCAGCTTCTGTTCCTTCATCGATAAAGCGCTCAAGGGCAGAAATTACTTGAGAAACAGCTGAAACGACAAGGTAAGATTCTTCCTTAGCAAGCTTATCAAGAACTGGAAGCAAGTCAGCATAAGAAATGTGCCCTGCTTCAGCAAGCAAACGACGTTCTTGAACGATTTGCAGTTTACTTGTGTTATCAAGCTCAACTAGGTCAGCAAGAACAGCATCTAACAAGTCTCCTTGATAGTCTGTAATGTAGTGGGCTGTATTTTCAGTGTTGAGACGAAGTGCCGTTTTGTTTTCAGCAAGAAGAGCTGCGTAGCCAGGGATTTCGATACTTTCAGTTTCAAGTGTATCAGGCAAGCCTTTCCAGTTGCTATTGAGTGGCACAACCCAGAGACGGTTCTTGTCTTCATTCTTACCGATGAAGAATTGTTTTTGTGAAATCTTCAAAACATCATTTTCAACTTTGACAGTAAGAACTGGGTAACCAGGCTGTTCCAACCAAGAATCCATGAAGGCTGCGACATCACGGCCTGATGCTTGTCCAAGGGCATTCCAAAGGTCACGACCAATGGTGTTGCTGTATTGGTGTTTTTCAAAGTAAGCGTGCAAACCTTTAGCAAAATCAGCATCTCCTAGCCAACGGCGAAGCATGTGCATGAGACGGCTTCCTTTGGCATAGACGATAGCGCCATCAAAGAGCGTATTGATTTCATCTGGGTGTTTGACTTCGACGTGAACAGACTGAACACCATCAGTCGCGTCACGTTCAAGAGCAAGAGGTACTCCACCTGTTTGGAAATCTTCAAAGATATTCCAGCTTGGTTCAATAGCATCCACACAGACGTACTCCATCATGTTAGCAAAGCTTTCATTGAGCCAAAGGTCATCCCACCATTTCATAGTTACGAGGTTCCCAAACCATTGGTGAGCCAATTCATGGGCCACAACAAGGGCAACTTGTTGACGGCTAGCAAATGTAGAGTTCTCATCGACAACCAAGTAAACTTCACGGTAGGTCACAAGACCCCAGTTTTCCATAGCACCAGCCGAGAAGTCAGGAAGGGCGATGTGGAGAGATTGAGGGATTGGGTACTTAACTCCATAGTAATCTTCGTAAAACTCGATAGAGCGAACAGCGATGTCCAGTGAAAAATCAAGGTTAGATAGTGGGTGGGCTTTGGTTGAGTAAACACCAACAAGGGTACCGTTTTTAGTTTTAGCCGTTACACCTTGCAAATCACCCGCAACAAAGGCTAACAAGTAAGAAGACATACGAGGTGTTGTTTCAAACTTCCAGATACCTGTTTCCTCACGGTTTTCAACATCGATTTCTGGCATGTTAGACAAGGCCAATTCACCTTCTACTTGGTCAAAACGTAGAGAGAGGTCAAAAGTTGCTTTGGCTTCTGGCTCATCCACACATGGGAAGGCTTCGCGCGCAAAATGGCTCTCAAATTGAGTAGACAAGACTTCCTTCTTGACTCCATCAACTGTGTAATAAGAAGGGTAAATCCCTGTCATGTTGTCTGTGATTTTTCCTGAGAAAGCGATAACCACTTCAACTTGACCAGCCTCAGCCAATTCGATATGAAGGGCTTCATTGTCATGGTCAACAGTAAATGGGCGAGCTACCCCTGCAACTTCTACAGAAGCTATTTCCAAGTCTTTTTGATGAAGGGAAATGCGGTCACTCTGTGCTTGACCAGTGATGGTCACTTTCCCAGAAAAAGTCTTGGTCTCACGACTCAAGTCTAAAAATAAATCATAATGTTCAGGAACAAATTGCTTAATAAAATGTTCAACTGCTTGCATAGTTTTCTCCTATTCTAAGTTTAAGAGCTGCTGCTCTTCTTCAAACAAACTTATTATATCATGTTTTGTCTAAGAAAAAAGGATTGGACAGCGATTTCCAAAACTTTCTTCCGTCTAACAGTCTACAGAGGGTAGACCTTGCGAAATTCTTCTAAAACAACCTTGCTGTCAGGTGTAAAAGTCTGTCCTGCCTCCCTCATCCACTCGGTGAAAAAGTCCTCATGAACCTGACGCCAATAGGCTAAAGATTTGTCTCCCTCGCCTTCCTTGTAGGCATGGTCAGCAGAAACTTGATTAAAGGACTGAACGGAAACCTTTGTAATTTCGACAATGCAGACAGCCTGATTTTGACTGTCTAAAATGACATCAAATGTCCCTTCTTGCGGAAGGGGTTCATCTTCTAGTGCGTAGAGGTCGTAGGCTGAAGCTGTTGCCGTCTTTTCTCCTTCTAAAACCAAATCTGCCAAGAGATCGGCTTCCACTCCAAAAGCCCAAGCATCGATTTCATCTCCGATAGAAGGATTGATTTGTTTGTATTCATTCCACATTTCTCGCGGTGTCATGGGTTTCTCCTTTGTAATTTTTTACTTTCTTCTTTTACACGTTTGAGGTGGTCTGGATGGTCAATTTCTAAATCAAAAATCTCCGGAATAGAGCTGTAATGGAGAATGCATTCGATACCCATCTGATTCATTTTTTGTATGAAAGAAGTATTCAGATAGCCTGCTACAGCAAAATCAATCTTGTTCTTTCTTGCTTTATTCTGCATCTGTCTCAACATATCTAACATAATTGGATTTTCCATATCATGCCATTGACTGTTTCTCACAGTGGCAAAAATAAAAGAAGTCAAATCATTCATTCCAACTACAATCTTTAAAATGCCCGTTTCCATTATTCTGTCCAAGTCAAAATATGCTGACGGTAATTCAATCATCGTGGCAATTTTCCCAGTAAAGCCACGCCGACGCAATACTGTAATAGCTTGTTTTAATTGATCGGCATCATTGACAAAAGGAAAGATAACAGACAGATTGGGATTGATTTGATAAACTTCTGTAACGACATGTGCTTCAGCCTGAAATTCATCCAGACACGCCAGTAAACGCCTAGTCCCTCTATAACCAAACAAAGGATGGCGTTCATCAAAATACTCTTTAGTCCCCTTTAGACAATTAGCTTCTATATTCGTTAATTCAGAAAAACGATACCAAACTTCTTCATTTGAGTACAGGGAGCAGATAGTCTCTAGATAATCTTTTACAAATTGCTGACAACTGGGTAATAGGATGTTTTGATTAAGCTCTCTCAACAAGTATTCCCCACGAATCATTCCAATGTAGTGAAATAGTTGAGGATAAACTTTTTCAAGAATTTTTTCGCCACTAAGAGCAAGTTAATTTTGCATGTCCATTCACCTCATCTTAAAAGATATAATATCAGCTATCATTATATGACACTTTTCTCTAGTTCAAAAGCTACATAAGGTCCAATTAACTCATATCCTAAAAATTCTGCTACTTTTTTGGAAGCCTCGTTATGAGCATCCCAAAGTGGAAACATATCTCTATTTAAACTCTCTAGAATCATTGCAGCACCAAGCTTTTTAGCAAATCCATTTCCTTGTTCGTTTGGTCTAGTTGCAACTTCCACTTCAACTGCTTCACTGTAAACTAACCCTGAGGAAATCCCAGCAATCAGTTCATTATTTTTAAGAATCACAAAGCCAAATCCACCTTTTAAAACAAAATCCTGATAGGACTCAAAATCCCCCTGTAAATCCTGTGACCATTCTTCCGTAGAAAAGCAGTTATAAATATGATTATCAATAGGCACAATATTGTAGCCTTCCTCTAAATGAGTAACTAGATCATTTAGAAATTTGACTTGAAAATTTGCCTTATCTTTAAAAGAATAGCGAGTAAAAGAATTTAGCCCCACTTTCCGATGCAGAAAATCTTGCCAATTAGTATTTTCTGAAATAATAATCTTATAATCTAAACCATATTTTCTAACAAAATCTTCCCAAGATCTGGAATCCAACTCCCCTGCTAGGTATAGAAAATTCCCAACATCATAAAAGCTTGTTGCCCTATCATTGTTTCGGTAGACAGTTCCAATTTGAGATTTAAGACCATAGAGAACCATATTTTTCTTCCATGTTTTAAATAGTTCCATTATCCCCCTACTTCACCTTCCAATTCATGTAAGAAGTATTGCCCAGTTCTGTAAATCCTAATAATTCAGACTTAACCTTCAAGACTAATGGCGATGCATTTTCTTCTGTTATCTCTTGAATATCTATCCAAATATATCCAAGTGAATCGTTCGCACCATCAGACACAGCTTCCGAAATCGTAACTTGAGGTGCACTCTCATTCATTTCAACATCATACAAGGCCATGATATGGTGAACCATAAAATTTTTTAACTCTTCCCTGACGAAAACATCGTAGATTCGAGGATTAGAGTAGCTTCTAACAGTAAATCCCGTCTCTTCCATAACTTCTCTAGTCAGCGTTTCCGTCAGGCCTTCACCAAGTTGCTGACTGCCTCCAGGTAGGTCATACCGATGTTGATAAGGGCCTCTCGTTTTTTCAATGCAGAGTAACTTCCCATTTTCAAAGCAAACAGCGTAGACACCAAAGTGTCTTTTGATTTCCATCAGATCCTCCTACTTCAAAGACCAGCCACCATCTATTGTCAAAATTTGTCCTTGCATGGCGCTCGCTTTTCCACTTGCTAAGAAAAGACTAAGCTCTGCTACTTCCTCTGGTTCAATCCAGCGTTTGATTGGTGTTTCACTAGCAACCCAGGTAGCCAATCCACCTGGCTCAAAGTCCGCAGCAGTCATAGCTGTCTTGACTGCTCCTGGAGCGATACCAAATACCTGAATCCCGGTTTCAGCATAGTCTAGAGCCAACTGCTTGGTAAAGCCTGCCAAGGCGTGCTTCGAAGAAGTATAGGCGTGTCCACCGCCACCTGCTAGGCTCGAAGCAATGGAGCACATATTGATAATGGTACCTTTTTTATTCTCCAGCATTTGTGTCAAGTAATAGCGAGTCAACTCAACAGGAGTCATATAGTTGATTTCAAAAATCTCTTGAATTTCCTGCGCTGATTGTTCCAATAGGGGTTTATAAGCATCCAACACTCCAGCAGTATTGCACAAAATATCTACCTGAGGGCACCAGTCAAAAATAGGCTCCAAGTCCAAGGTCAAATCTCTCTGTAAAAAGTGAAAATCACCCTCTAAGAGTGGATTTTCACCTTGGTCAACTCCATAAACTTGATAGCCCTTCTCTAACAAGAGTCGAGCTTGAGCCAGACCAATCCCTGAACTCACTCCTGTAATGAGTACACGTTTAGTCATGCGCTTCTACCCAATCCGTCGCCAAAACATCACAAGGTGTCGGACTCCACATGGAAAAACCTTCTCCCTCCCCAGAAACGTTGATTAGGAAATAAGGTGTCACTTCAAGTGCAACCCCATTTTGCTCGATAGTGTCAAAAAGTTGGACATAGTTTTCAGCACCTCCCCAACCAGTTCGTACATATTTTTTCTTAGCCTTTAACCCAGGTAGAATTTCTTCAAATGTCATGTTTTTCTCCTTTAAAATCAATAATTCTTCCCTTCATTATAACAAAAAAACCGCTTTGCAACGGCTTTTTGACTGTGATTTATTTACATCTGCTTCTACTTACGGCAAATTATTCCCTGCTGCAAGATAAATTTCATACCATTCTTTTCTTGTTAAGCTAAAGTTTGCCGCTTGGCTAACTTCTCTCAAGTGATTAGGATTTGCGGTACCTACGACTGCCTGCATTTTTGCTGGATAACGCAATATCCAAGAAATGGCAATAGTTGAAGAGGTTACTCCATATTTAATAGCTAAACGATCAAGTACTTGATTTAAAGCTTGAAATTTCTCATTTCCAACAAAATTCCCTTTAAAATACCCAAATTGTAAGACAGACCATGCTTGAATGACCACATCGTGTAATTGGCAATATTCAAAAATGCTGCCATCTCGCATAGCTGCTTGACTATCTTCCATATTAACATGAAAACCTGATTCAAATCCTGGAGTAAAAGCCGCACTCAATTGTAGCTGATTAACAGCTAACGGCTGCTTGACATCTTTTTTAAGCAACTCCATCATCATAGGATTTTGATTAGAAACTCCAAAATCTCGAACCTTACCTTGTTTATAAAGAAGATCAAAGGCTTCTGCTACTTGGTCAGATTCCATCAAAGCATCTGGTCGATGAAGAAGCAAGCTGTCCAGATGATCAATCTTCAATCTTTGCAAAATACCGTCTACTGATTTTATAATATAGTCCTTAGAAAAATCAAAATAGGTAAATTCTTCTATGCGAATGCCACATTTGGACTGAATCCACATCTTTTCTCTTAAATCTGGACGATTTTTTAGGACAAGACCTAACAGTTCTTCACAACGACCACGACCATATATATCAGCCAAGTCGAAAGCATTGATTCCAACAGAAAGTGCTGTTTCTACAAGCTCTTCAACTTCTTTTACAGACTTATCTTTTATTCTCATCATTCCGAGAACAATTTCTGATAATTCTTTGTCATCTTGACCAAGAGTTATGTATCTCATCAAATTTTTCTCCTTTAATTTCTAACATTCTTCCCTTCATTATAACAAAAAACCGCTTTGCAACGGCTTTTTGACTATATTTCACTCCATTTTATCTTCTTAAACCCACGGAACAAGAGAAAAATGCCAATAAAAAGAACAGCTAAAGGAATGAATTTTGTAAGGAAAACATTTGAAATGCCCATCCACGCATAATAACGGAGCAGAGAGCCTACAATAAGATGGGCAACAATCATACTGACAAAGGGACGAAAGACCGCTTCTTTCCAATTCCAAATACTGATGACTAGAGAAAGTGTAAAGACAAGGAAACTATCCCAGGGAGCAGGAAGATAAAATGCTCCTTCTTGTATGAAACTTCCTATTCCTACATATCCCAGAACAACTAGAAGGACAAGAATCCCAACGACAATATAAGTGCCAATTTTCATTTTAGAAGAATCTTGGACTAAACTCCATCGTAAGATTGTGGCTACAAGCCAAAATCCAATCAAAAAAAGAAGAAGTTGCCCTAAAAATGTGAGCAAATTGACTGTTAAGAGAGGACCTTTAGAAAAATCACTTAGTAGTTGATAATAACGTAATATCGCTAGGACAAAAATTGGTGTTAAAAGGGACTCCTTGATAGAACTGCGTGGTGCTTCCTTGAGAATCTCTTTCATTATTTTTTTAGGATTCTTACCTAAATAATCCTCTGCACTCATGCCATCTCGTTCTGCTTCTGAGAAATCTAACATCATCAAATAAACCTGCTCTCTGAGATAGTCTTCATCATAGAGAAATCCAGCAAGATTAAAACTATCCCACAGTTCCTCAAAATACTGCTGATTGTCCTCAGAAAATTCATGTAGCAAAGCGCTTGTTTCTTCGTAATACTTCATTTTCTTCATGATTTAATCCCCATTCTTAATTCCTTCTACTTTTTGACTCAAATCATCCCATTGTTGCCAAAAGACTGAGACACGCTCTTCTCCTTCTTTCGTTAATGAAAAATACTTCCGATCTGGACCATCTGGCGACGGGCGCATGTCGCCTCTTATCCATTGATTTTTTTCTAACTTTTGCAACAAAGGATAAATAGTTCCTGGAACGATAGTATCAAATCCAGCCTCTCGCAAAGTCTGAACCAACTCATAACCATATCGCTCTTTTTGACCTATCATATCCAAGACACAACCTTCAAGAACACCTTTTAATAGTTGAGTTTCTTTCATCCCTTCCCCCTTCTATCTATTTTGTAATACTTACTAGTAGCTTCATCTATAATATACCACTTCACACTAGTTTGTAAAGCATAATAGTTGATACTCTTAGAAAATCTCTTCAAACCACGTCAGCGTCGTCTTACCGTAGATATGGTTACTGACTTCGTCAGTTCTATCCACAACCTCAAAACAGTGTTTTGAGCTGACTTCGTCAGTTCTATCCACAACCTCAAAACAGTGTTTTGAGCTGACTTCGTCAGTTCTATCCACAACCTCAAAACAGTGTTTTGAGCTGACTTCGTCAGTTCTATCTACAACCTCAAAGCAGTGCTTTGAGAAACCTGCGGCTAGCTTCCTAGTTTGCTCTTTGATTTTCATTGAGTGTACATAAAAAAACAGAACTAGCATGAACTAGTCCTGTCTACTTTTACCCAATCACACTTCCGTTTGGTACAGCTGGATCAACTGTGAGAAGGGTTAATTTTCCATCATATTCAGCTGAGAGGATCATCCCTTGACTGACATATTTCTTCATCATTTTACGAGGTTTGAGGTTAGCAACGATTTGAACTTTCTTACCAACCAATTCTTGTTCATTTGGATAGTATTTTGCAATTCCTGAGAGGATTTGACGATCTTCTCCATCACCAGCATCCAAGCGGAATTGAAGCAACTTATCTGAACCTTCTACTTTAGACACTTCTTTGACTTCTGCGACACGGATTTCAACCTTGTCAAAGTCTTCAAAATTGATTTCTTCCTTGTTTAGTTTGAGTTCAACTTCGTCTGGATTCCATTCTTTCTCGACTGCTGGTTTGTTACCTTCCATTTGTTCCTTGATATAGGCGATTTCTTCTTCCATATCCAGACGTGGGAAGATTGGTGTTCCCTTAGCAACTACAGTCACACCCGCAGGGAAGTCAGCCAAGCTCAAGTTCTCAAGGCTCGCTACTTCATCCAAACCAAGTTGAGTCAAGACTGCACGACTGGCTTCCATCATAAATGGCTCAATCAAGTGAGCAACGACACGAAGGCTGGCTGCCAAGTGACTCATGACACTTGCCAATTGATCGCGGAGTGCTTCATCCTTTGCCAGTACCCATGGAGCTGTCTCGTCGATGTATTTGTTAGTACGAGAGATCAGGGTCCAGACTGCTTCAAGTGCACGTGGGTAGTCAACTGCTTCCATGTGTGTATGGTAGTCAGCAATTGATTGTTCTGCAACCTCAGCAAGAGCATTATCAAACTCTGTTACACCCTCTACATAGGCAGGAATTTGTCCATCAAAGTACTTGTTAATCATAGAAACCGTACGATTGAGGAGGTTGCCAAGGTCATTGGCCAATTCGTAGTTGATACGGCCTACATAGTCTTCCGGAGTGAAGGTTCCGTCTGAACCAACTGGAAGACTGCGCATGAGGTAGTAACGAAGTGGATCTAGTCCATAACGCTCTACCAACATTTCAGGGTAAACGACATTCCCTTTAGATTTAGACATTTTACCATCTTTCATGACAAACCAACCATGGGCAATCAAACGATCAGGTAATTTAACATCCAACATCATAAGAAGGATTGGCCAGTAGATGGAGTGGAAACGAAGGATGTCTTTTCCTACCATGTGGAAGACTGTTCCATTCCAGAACTTGTCAAAGTTACTATGTTCGTCTTGACCGTAGCCAAGAGCTGTCGCATAGTTAAGAAGGGCATCAATCCAAACATAGACAACGTGCTTAGGATTTGATGGGACTGGCACACCCCATGTAAAGGTTGTACGAGAAACTGCCAAATCCTCTAAACCTGGCTCGATGAAGTTGCGAAGCATTTCATTCAGACGACCATCTGGAGTGATAAATTCAGGATGGGACTTGAAAAATTCGACCAAACGATCTTGGTATTTGCTGAGGCGAAGGAAGTATGATTCTTCAGATACCCATTCAACCTCGTGACCTGATGGAGCAATACCACCAGTTACATTTCCAGCTTCATCACGGAATACTTCCGCAAGCTGGCTTTCTGTAAAGAATTCTTCATCTGATACTGAATACCAGCCAGAGTATTCACCCAAATAGATGTCATCTTGAGCAAGCAAGCGCTCAAAGACCTGTGCGACAACTTTTTCATGGTAGTCATCCGTTGTACGGATAAATTTATCGTATGAGATATCTAGTAATTGCCAGAGTTCTTTAACTCCAACTGCCATTCCATCAACATAGGCTTGTGGTGTAATGCCAGCTTCTTCTGCTTTTTGTTGAATCTTTTGACCATGTTCATCAAGACCTGTCAAATAAAAGACATCGTAGCCCATCAGGCGTTTATAACGTGCTAGGACATCACAAGCAATGGTTGTGTAGGCAGAACCGATATGAAGCTTACCAGATGGATAGTAAATCGGCGTTGTAATATAAAAATTCTTTTCAGACATAATTTTTCCTTTCCAGGCAAATGAAACCTGTTTTTCTAACACTTCATTATATCACATTTTTAAGGATTTTCGATAGGGAAATCTATACAAAAACAAGATAGACGAGTGTCCATCTTGTTTATTTTATTCATAACGAAGGGCTTCGATTGGGTCAAGTTTCGATGCCTTGTTGGCTGGCAAGACCCCAAAAACTATACCCACGCTAGCCGAAACTGCAAGACTAAATAGGGCAACTGGGATCGATACTCCCACTTCTATACCCGCAATCAAACCTTGCAGTAACAAACCTGCTAAGGCAGTTAAACCACTTGCAATTGTCAAGCCAATTAATCCACCTAACAAGGTCAAAATCATGGATTCAATCAAAAACTGGATTAAAATATTAGCACGAGTTGCACCCAAAGCCTTACGGAGACCAATTTCACGGGTACGCTCTGTCACCGAAACCAGCATGATATTCATAACACCAGTTCCTCCAACAAAGAGAGAAATACCTGCAATGGCACTAATAATCGTCGTCATAAAACTAAACGTTTGTTGAACTTCTGCAAATGCAGCTGACTCATCTGATACTTGATATTCTCCCTGTTGCAAGCCAGCAAGCTCTGTCATTTTTCGTGCCAGTTCTGGACCCAGAGTTTGAGTCAAGCTTGTGTCATTCACTCGAAAGACAATATTAGCTATTTCATCTACATTAAAATTCGCAGCAAGGGAGATATTTGTGGTAATAGGTAAGCCACCAAAACCATATATTTTTGAATTTTTAGATTCTGGGCTAGTATAAACACCAATGACTCGATAACTAAAATCATTAACTTCTACAACCTTGTTAATAGCCTCTTGAGGAGATCCAAATAGACTAATGGATAATTCTTCATCAAGCAAAATGACACTTGCAAATTCTTTGAAATCTTGTTCTCTCAAACTACGTCCTGCAATAATTTCATTCTTAACAGCCTCCATATAAGTTCTGTTTCCACCTGTCAAATTGGCATTTTCAACCTTTTTATCTTTATAAGTCAAAATGGCGTTCGTTGAGTTGGTTACATAGTAATTATCCACTCCCTTCAGTTTGGCTGCCTCCTTGACCCAAGATTCTTGCGGTTTTGGTGGTTCAACATGAACTTCCTCTTCTTTTCCAGAAACCGTAAAAGCTGATTGTTTCTGAGTAAAAGACCCATCTTTACTTTTTTTAGAAGAGAAAAAGACACTAATATTCTTCTGAGATTTGGTCATATCTTTGTTGAGTTGACGAGATAGGGAGTCACCTAGAGCCATAATCACAACAACTGATGAAACACCGATAATAATCCCAATCATGGTAAGCAAAGAACGCATCTTGTGAGCCATAATAGATGAAAAGGCAAATTTCAGATTCTGCATCTTAGTTTTCCTCCTTTTCTAACTGAGCACTATCAGACGAAATGACTCCATCTCGAATGACAATCTGGCGTTTAGCATAAGCAGCTATTTCAGGTTCATGCGTTACCATGATAATGGTTTTTCCTTCTTTGTTCAAGTCAACCAATAGTTGCATAATTTGATTCCCTGTTTTAGTATCCAAGGCTCCTGTCGGTTCATCCGCTAGGATGATAGAAGGATTGTTTACCAAGGCACGCGCGATAGCCACACGTTGCTTTTGACCACCAGATAATTCAGAGGGCAAATGGTGACTACGTTCTGTCAATTCAACCTTATCTAGATATTCCTCAGCTAACTTGCGCCGTTTTGAAGCCGAAACTCCCGCGTAAATCAAGGGTAATTCTACATTTTGCAGAGCATTGAGTTTAGACAGAAGAAAGAACTGCTGAAAGACAAAACCGATTTGTTGGTTGCGAACCTTAGCTAGTTGTTTTTCACCCAATCCAGCCACTTCTTGACCTTCAAGATAATACTCTCCACTACTTGGTGTATCCAACATGCCAATCGTATTCATGAGAGTAGACTTACCAGAACCAGATGGTCCCATAATGGCAACAAACTCACCCTCATTCACTTCTAGGTTGATATTTTTGAGAACCTGCAGTTCTTGGTCACCGTTACGGTAGCTTCTGCAGATATTTTTTAGACTAATTAGTTGCTTCATCAGCCTTCACCTCTTTTCCTTCCTCTAGAGAAGACGTTGGGTTACTGATGACCTTGACTCCATTTGTCAGACCTGAAGTGATTTCTTGGTTGTCTGCATCAGCATTGCCCAAACCAACTTCCACTTTCTTGGCCTTTTTCTGCTCGTCAAGCACCCAGACATAGTTCTTATCATTTTCAGTCACAACACTTGTTAGAGGAACCAGAATAGCTTTACTCTTATTCTTGACCTCAACACTTACTGAGAATCCTTGTTTCAAATCACCGATTTCACTTGTAACATCGATGGTATATGGATATTTAGAGCCAGAATTACCGCCTGCTGCTACAGCTGTACTTGCTGCTTCGCCATTGTTTTTAGGGTAATCAGAGATATAGCTAATCTTACCAGTCCAGCTCTTATCTTGGTAAACTTTAGAAGTAAAGGTTACTTCTTGACCTACAGATAGGTTGGCGAGGTTATATTCAGACAGTTCTCCCTTAACTTGCAAGTTTTCATTACTTACGACATGAACGACTACTTGGCTAGCTCCTGTTGGAGATTTAGAAACATTGTGGTTGACTTCGACCACAGTTCCCTCTAGGGTACTGAGAACCGTCATTGCATCTAACTGACTTTGAGCCTTACTTAATTGTGCTGCTGCATCTGCACGAGCATCACGGGCATCACCCAACTGAGCGTCAATAGAAGCAACAGAATTTCCAGCCACTGGAGTTGGGCTTTGCACCGTTGCATCTTCTCCTCCTGCTGGCGCAGAGGTTTGAGGAGCCGGAGCTGAAGCGGCTTCATTTCGTGCTTGATTGAGTTCATTGATATGACGATCTGCCTTCGCAACTGCTCGACTCGCTGAATCATAGGCCGCCTGGGCTTCTGAACTACTGTACTTAACTAAAGCCTGCCCTTCACTGACCTTATCACCCACAGAAACAAGGATTTCATCTAAATCTCCCTTACTAGCATCAAAATAAACATATTGTTCATTTTTTGCTGTTACTGTCCCTGACAATAAAACCGACGAAGCAACAGTTCCCTCTTTTGCCACTACTAGATGTGGTATTTCATCCTTAACATCGGTTTGCGAGGGTTGTCTAAAGAGTAAAATCCCCCCGGCACCCAATACAACTACACTGGCAGCACCGATTGCTGCATACAATTGCCACTTTTTAGCTTTACCATTCTTTTTCATAATGAAACTCCTTTTTGATTTAAAGTTCTTAACAATATTATACAAAAATTATCAATTTGAAACAATAACATTTTAGAACGAAATAATGACATTTCAGGATTTAATTATTGTTCGGAATTTTTGTTTAGTTATTGTACTAGATATATAATGCACTTTATTTTTCCTTTTTGCAAGCCTTTTCTTTAAATTTTTTGAACGTAGCAGATTTTTGCAATCAAATTAAAAAAAAGATAGAATATGACTATCAAAAAATGACACTCTACTATTTAAAAGAGTACAAAGGAGTTTTCAATGAGAGAATACGATATCATTGCTATCGGTGGAGGTAGCGGAGGGATTGCTACCATGAACCGTGCTGGTGAACACGGAGCCAAAGCGGCCGTTATTGAGGAAAAGAAACTAGGTGGAACCTGTGTCAATGTCGGCTGTGTTCCTAAAAAAATCATGTGGTACGGGGCGCAAATCGCTGAGACTTTCCATCAATTTGGAGAAGACTACGGCTTTAAGACTACTGATCTTAACTTTGACTTTGCAACCCTACGTCGCAATCGTGAAGCCTACATTGATCGCGCTCGTTCTTCTTATGATGGCAGTTTTAAACGCAACGGCGTGGACTTGATTGAAGGTCATGCTGAATTTGTAGATTCTCATACTGTTAGCGTAAATGGTGAACTGATTCGTGCTAAACATATTGTGATTGCTACTGGTGCCCATCCAAGTATTCCAAACATTCCTGGTGCTGAACTAGGTGGCTCTTCTGATGATGTATTTGCCTGGGAAGAATTGCCAGAATCAGTTGCCATTCTAGGCGCTGGTTATATTGCCGTTGAATTGGCTGGCGTACTCCACACTTTTGGTGTCAAGACAGATCTCTTTGTTCGCCGCGATCGTCCTTTACGTGGTTTTGATTCTTACATCGTTGAAGGTTTGGTCAAGGAAATGGAAAGAACAAACTTACCACTTCACACTCACAAAGTCCCTGTTAAGTTAGAAAAAACTGCTGAAGGCATTACCATTCATTTCGAAGATGGTACTAGTCACACAGCTAGCCAAGTTATCTGGGCTACAGGCCGCCGTCCAAACGTTAAGGGCTTGCAACTTGAAAAAGCTGGAGTAACTTTGAACGAACGTGGCTTTATACAAGTGGATGAATACCAAAATACTGTTGTTGAGGGAATCTACGCTCTAGGTGATGTAACAGGTGAAAAGGAACTGACTCCAGTAGCTATCAAGGCTGGGCGTACCCTATCTGAACGTCTCTTTAACGGAAAAACAACTGCAAAAATGGACTACTCAACTATTCCAACTGTTGTCTTTTCACACCCTGCTATCGGAACGGTTGGTTTGACAGAAGAACAAGCTATTAAAGAATACGGTCAAGACCAAATCAAGGTTTACAAATCAAGCTTTACTTCTATGTACTCTGCTTGCACTTGCAACCGTCAAGAAACTCGTTTCAAATTGATCACAGCTGGTTCAGAAGAAAAAGTTGTCGGACTTCATGGAATTGGCTACGGCGTTGATGAAATGATTCAAGGATTTGCTGTTGCTATCAAAATGGGAGCAACCAAGGCAGACTTTGATGCAACCGTAGCGATTCACCCAACTGCATCTGAAGAATTTGTAACCATGCGTTAATCGGAATAAAAGAAGCAGAGCAAAAAACACTTCTAAATACCAAAAAGCGAGTATTTCCGTAGTTGGAGATACTCGTTTTCTTATGTCTTATTTTATAGTATGTTGAAATAAGATATGCAAAAATCAATTAACAAACCATAGCAAAATACAAGGATTATAATACAATCATTTATTCTTTTCTTTAAAAGATTCATATATTTTTTTATATAACTCTTTTATATCTTTTTTCTGAGAATTCAACTCTTCTTTACCGTAGTCAAAGTTTGCTACTACAAATCCCCTCGTCAGCATCAGAAAAAGTAAAAAATTCTATTTCAATTAGTTTATTATGCTTAGAGTCCTCTATAGTGTCTCCTAAATCATTATTGAATTTCTTCACTTCTTCTTCACGAACTCCGAACCCCGTAGCAGCTCCATTTGCAATGATGTTTGAAAATACTTCTTCAGAAGACTCTGCTTCTTTCACAATTATGAAGTATATAGCCTCTTCCGTTTCTACTTGTCTCACTTTATTCCATTTTTCTGTATCACTAGAAGAAAGCGTATAGACTGTTAACTCTACCGTTGGCTTATTGATATTTTCTTTTGTAATCATTTGTTTTCCAAAAAAGAAGAAGGCAAGTAACCCAGCTACAAAGATCAAAGCAATATAAATTATCTTTTTCATACATTATACCCTATATCTTTCATGTCAATTATCACATCAACTTCGTTATAGACAGCTGGATCATGCGTCGCTATTATAACATATTTGTCTTCATCTTTTTCATTTAATAACAAACGAATGATTTCTTTTCCAATCTCACCATCTAAAGCTCCTGTGGGCTCATCTGCTAAAATAATTTTACGTGGTTTCATTAACATTCTGGCAATAGCTACACGTTGAGCCTGCCCACCAGACAATTCGTATATTTTTTGATGTAAATAGTCACTTGACAGTCCTACTTTTTCAAGTACGTCAGTTATTGTTTTTTTGTCTTTAGTGATAAGGCTCAGATTATCATATACTGTTTTGTTATCTATTAAAGAATAATTCTGAAATACATATCCAACAGTATTTTTAAAAAAAGTTCTTTCTTTTATCTTCCAAATATCTTGTTTATCAACTAAAACATTCCCACTGTCAATTTTTTCTAATCTTCCTATAATATTAAGAAGGGTACTTTTACCGGAGCCAGAACCTCCAATCAATGCATAGCTTTTTCCAGATTCAAATATTAAATTTAAGTCTGTAAAGATCTTCTTTGAGCCGAAACTCTTTGAAACGTTCAAAAGGTCAATTGTCATGATTCATCTCCTTTTAAAATTTTAGTGTAGCTTTCAGATAATTTCCTAAAACTCATTATGATTGACAACATCAAAACTAGCAGAGAAGCCGCTCCAATATATAACAACTCTATTTGCCCTGTCATAAGAAATGTAAATAGAATAACCATTGTAATAGTCATCATAAAATATTTGAGACTTGAAATTGCTATATATGTTTTTGACAGACCCAAAATGATTTTTTTCACATATTCATTCTGTTTTAGAGTAATAAAAAGTTGGACATATTGATAAATGAGTATAAAGACAATACTGTAAATTATCTTCTGCAAGATTTGTGATAGTAGAATTTGGTGCTCTAAGGATTGGATCTTTAATTTCACAATTTGGTAAACATCTACTGGATTCATTGAGAAATTCAACAGGACAGTCATCTCATTTATTTTTTTTACCGCTTCAGGACTAAAAAGAGATTTATATAGTATGTTACTAGCCAAAGAAAACTTATTATTTTCCATCATTTTGTCTGTATCTAACACAACAACAATGTTATCTTTGCTATCTGCTACACTTGCCATTGGTAAAATATCTTTATTTTTATGATCGATATCAGCATCCTCATTGAAATAAAAAATTTTATTACCATCAGGAATTATTTGTACTGCAAGCTCTTCTTTTGTATAGTTTGTTCCAATAAATTGTTCTGCTACAACTGTATTCTCAATAGATTTCTGATTTTCTTTCCATTTTTCAGGAATATAGATGGTTGCTATCTTATTATCTAAAAGATGATAGTTTGTTCCATTCACTTTATTTTGTAAGTTAGCACCTGTTTGATTGATATAAATCAACTCTTTATTTATTTCTGGATTCGTTATCCCGTCATTTTCTAATTGTTTAGAAAAATTTTCTATAACATGTGAAGTTTTCATGAAATCTGGAACATATGCCGAAGATCGTTCTATATATAAAAAATCTAAGTTTTTTAAGGCAGCAACTATCTGTATATACTTACCATCTGAATCACTAAGTTCTCCATTTTTAGCAGAGTTACTTTCAATTCCAAGGAATTCAATCCTTCTCCAGTCTTTTACTGTGTCCCATGGTACTAAATTCTGTATCTGTATGTTAATACTAGATTGACTACTCTTTGTTTCTTGTAAAAAAATTCCTGAGACAAGGATGATAAGCGAAATAATAGCAAGCCATACGACAAAAATAAGCTTGTTTTTTGCCTTGTTTTTAATAATTTCAATGGGTTTTTCAACCTGAATCGTCAACCAAAATCATAACCACCCGTCAAACGGGTGGTTTGTCTCAGGGCTATAAGCCCAAATTACCAGCCAGCGCCTAAAGACGCTGGCTTTCACTTTGTTCAAGCCTCATTGCTCTTGACTCGTCACTTGCCT